>NZ_JBSFUW010000036.1:0-82139 GCF_053591995.1 Streptomyces sp. NPDC002835
GGCGGATCTTCCGCCGGAGCCGCTGCAGCCCGAACCGCATGACGGACATCGCCGCCGCGGTCCTCACCCTGGAGAGGCAACGCTGAAAAGGCTCACTGAGCCACCCACTGGCGGGCAAGCCGATTGCCGGAAGGTACTCACCCTGATAATTCGGTAACCACTCAGGGGGCTTGAGGTACTCGGTCTTCTTTCGACGTTCACGCCCGCGCCCCTTGCCTCCGCCCACAATCTGCCGGCTATGGCGAGGTCCGGGCCCCCACTTGACGGACACGAGTGCGGCAAGCTGGCCGGAGGCAAGGCAGGGGAAACGACTTACCGGCCTGTCATGGGCGACTACGCGGCCGTCCTGGTCGACCTCGATCGAGTTGCGGCACTTCAAACACGTGCGGTGGGGCTTTCCGCCGTCCACGAGTACCTCCTTGTTTGCGCTGATGTCTCGGTTGCTGTGTCCTGCCGGTCTCGGCCACCCCGTCGGCTTTCTCAGAGGGACGTTCCGTGTTGGCTCGCCCTGAGGCCCGGATGGGCAGCCCACGGCAACCGCCACCTCGTGCGAGACGACAGACTTGGAGGGTCAGCCGTCCGATTTCTCGGACGTGGGTGGTGTGCTGTCCGCCGGCGATGACCACGACGTCGGGGGCGGGCCGAATGCGCGACGACCGGCTCTCACAGCCATAGTGGCGACGAGGGCGTTGGCGCCACCACCAATCGCGGCGCCGATTCCGAACGGTGCCACTCGGCCGAGAACGATGATTCCCTGCTTGGTCCCGTACTTCGTAACGAAGTTCTTCCCAAGGATCTTGTTGATCTGACGCAACGTCTCAACAGGCACCTTGGCGACGACCTGGCGTCCCCAGTGCTGCCCCGTGCGCTCGGCGACCTTGCCGATGGTGGCGGAGCCGCTACCGCCGAGCATGATTCCCATCACGATCGTTCGACGGCGCTCGATCTCATCGATGGGGACTCCGTGGACCTCCGCGATCGAGAGAGCGAAGAGGGTACTCAGCTCGAGAGACGAGAGAGCTTCGCCTGCCGACAGTGCCAGTGCGACTCCCGTGCCGACGCCGGGAGCGGCTGCCGCTCCTCCGACTGCAGCGCCCGTTCCGGTCAAGGCGCTGACGTACATCCGCTCCAGACCACGGATCACCTCTGCCGGCGTCGCTTCCGTGTTCCGCTGGCGGGCCCGGGCTATGTTCTTGCGCACCAGTGGGCTCTGGACGTTGAGCGCCCTGTCCAGGAGTTGGAGGACTTTCTGCCCAGGTTCGGCTGCTGCCGGATCCGGTTCGTCGAAAGCATCAGTTGCCATGTCTTGAACTCCTTGAATTGTGAGGTTCCAGCTGGGTCTCACGTTCGACCGGCCGCCTCAATGGGGTAGGCACGGGGGCTCGGGAACCGGCTCAGGACACGTTGCCGCGGACGCCCTCGCCGAACAGGCCGTCGGTGTATGTGACGTACTTCGGGGCGAAGGCGCCCTTGCCGGTGATGACGCCGGTGGTCTTCTCGCCCGGGGCCAGGTCCATGACGTCCATCTGGTTCTCGTCCTCACCGAGTTCGGCGTTGTGCTTGGAGCCGTCGGTGTCGGTGATGGAGAAGTACAGCGGGTTGACGTCGATCTTCTCGTCGCTGTTGTTGGTGATGGTGACCTGGACGCTGGTGAAGTCTCCGCCGTCGTGGAGGATGCTCGGCTTGAACGCGGTCTTCTTGGCGGTGATCTGCACCGGCGCCGGTTCGGCGGGCTTCTCTGCCGGCTTGTCGGCGGGCTTGGCGTCCGCCTTGCCGTCGTCCTGCTTCAGCGGCTCCTTCTTCGGCGCCTCCACAGTAGTGGGCTTCTTCGTCTCGCTGCTCGAGTCGCCGCCGCTCGCCAGGGCCCCGATGAAGATGATGAAGACGAAGATGCTGCCGAGGGTGATGAGGACGATGGCCCAGGCTGGCATGCCCTTCTTCGGGGGCGGCGGGGGCTGGTACGGGGCGGGGCCGTGTCCGTAGGGGCCGGGCTGCGCCTGCTGCGTCCACTGCGGCTGCTGGGCGAATGCAGGTGCGGCCGGTTGTTGCTGCGGGTCTCCGTAGCCGGGCTGCGGAGGCTGGTGGTGGGGGCCGGGGTAGGGCTGAGACATGCGAAGGACTCCTCAACGGCAGAGCGGAGGGAAGGGGCAAGGGCTGCGGGGTTCAGCCGAGGGAACCGGAGAAGCCGGCGTTCTGCGCCTCGTCGGCAGTCAGTTGGAGACGGCCCCGGTGGGAGATCTCCACCGAGTAGAAGCGGCTGCCCTTCGGCACATCCGGGACGGACACCTGGAACGTGCACATTTCGAGGATCCCGCCTTCGCCGACCGACTCGTACTCCGAGGAGCCGAGGGAGCCGGTGGCGATGGTGGTGCCTGCCGCGTCGTACACGGTGACGGAGGTGCCGCTGCCGATGTCGTCGTATCCGCCGGTGCCTCGGCAGTTGTCGCCGACCGAGCCGACGCCGTCCGTGAGGGTGAACGTGCCCTCGAGCGTGAACGTGTCGGCACCGGCGGAGACGTTGGCGGTGATGGCCCAGATGGCGCCGACGAGCGCGGCTCCGGCGGCGGCCCCGCCGAGGACATGGCGCAGGGTGCGCGCACGGTCCGGGTTTCCCACGGTGGGGGCGGCCGTTGGCATGGGCGGAACAACGGGCACTGCGGCGGGCTCCGCAGGCTCCTGCCCGGGCACGGGCACGGTGGCGGCCTCGGGTTCGGGCTGCGGGGAGGGTGCGTCGGTCATGGGCTGCCTTGTGTGCGAGTGCGCCGGGAGAATGTGGCCGATCCGTGAAGGCACGGTGGATGAAGTGTGTGGCTCACCGGAAGGGTTGATGATTGCACAATCGCAACCTGGGCATCCAGCGGGGCGCTACGACTTTCGCCCGGCGAAGAGTTCGGGAGCGTCGGCGTCCAGCGGCTCGGCCGGCGTGCCGTCCGGACGTGGCCGCACAGCAGAACGGCCGGTCAGTCGCCAAGAGTGAACGCGAGGCCACCCATGCGCAGTTCGTCCTCGGTCTGCGTGAGGCCGCCGCGATGGGACACCTCGACCGTGTAGAACTTCGATCCCGGGGTGATGTCGTTAATCGTGAACGAGAACTGGCACCCGGCTTCGGTCTTCTCCCCCGGGCCGAGAGAGCCGTGAGCGACCAGAGTCCCGGTCGCATCGGTGATGTTGACCTGAGTGCCGAGGTCGATGTCTGAGTAGCCGCCCGTACCGGAGCACAGGGCGTCGTTGTCGAGCCCCGCACCGACCGAGGGGAGCGTGATCGAGCCGTCCGTCATGAACGGCTCGGGCCCGGCCGTCGTCTCCTCCGCAAGGACGCTGGGAGCTGCCGCGACGTCGGCGGCCTCGTCCGTTCCGCTCCCGAGCAGCAAGGTGGTCAGCCAGCCGGCCCCGACCACCGCGGCACCGATACCCACGCCGAGGAGCAGGACTGTGCTGCGCGACAGCCGCGCCCAGCGGGGCCCCGGCCGGGGCGCGGGCTGGACGGTGAGCACGTGGTCCGGCGTGGCGGGTATCGGCTCGGCAGGTCGCGGTTCGGGTGCCACTTCGGCTTCGGGTGCGGGACTTTCGGAGGTGGCCGGGGGTGGCTGCTCGGGCTCGGACATGGTGAGGGATTCCTTTTCCAAGGTTGACGGGCAGGCCGCCGTGATTGGGGGCGTGCCGACGCCGGCACCTCTCACCGCCGCCTGCGCCGGTAGTCGTCGAGGGCGCCGACGGCCCATCTGCACCCCGCAGCGGACGCGGATGGGCGGCGGGGCGCATGTGCGAGGGGAGAGCGGAGAGCGACGCCCCACGAGAGTTCCTCCTGATTCACGAAGCGTCTGCAGCGGACGGGGGCGATGGACGCTTCCCAAGCTGCACTCTCCGGATCGGTTCGAATGAGGAGAGCCGTGATAACCCCTGTTATCAGCCCGACTCAGTACAGGCATCCGTCATCGCTGTAAGGTTCTGACGACCTGCTGCGAAGCCGGAAACCCAGGGGGGGTCCGCCCCGGCCGCACGCAGGACAAGAAGGGTTCGATCAAGAGGGGGACGGGGCTGTGACCACTGCGCGCGAAGCAACATCGCCCATCGTGCCCGAGATGTCGGCCTGGCGGATCACATACGCCGAAATTGCCTCCCTCGCCCAGGTGAAGCGGCCCGTCCCCACCACCTGGAGCCGCCGGCACCCGGACTTCCCGGCGCCTGTCGCCCACGAGGACGGCCGCCCCCTCTTCGACGCCCGCGCCGTCGTCGACTGGCTTACGACGACAGGCCGCGGCAACGCCGACCCGCGCCGCCTGCGCGCGGAGGTCGCCCTGCACACGCTCGCCGCCTGGCGGGCCCCTGCTCTCCCGGCGTCCGCCCTCGTGGGTGCGCTGACGGCGTTGCTCTGCCTGCGCCAGCAGTACGACTCTCCCGTCGCCGGCCAGGACTGGAACGCCCTCCTGGCCAGGGCCGCCGACCTGGATGCCGAGGACCAGTTCCTGCTGGCCGAGCTGCGCGCCGTACCCGACGCGGACGGTGGGGGCCCTGCGCTTGCCGCCCTCGCGGACGAGCTGACCGAGGCCGCCTACACCCCGGCCGAGGCCTTCGACTGGGTCCTCGAGGCCCGCCGCCGGCTGGGGTCCCACGAGCTGGCCGCCGACGAACCCACCCCGGTACTGGTCCGGGCACTGGCCGCCCTCTCCGGCGTGGACGCCCTCGCCGAGGAGTCCATCGTCGCCACCCCGCACGCCCGCACCGGCGACCTCCTCGCCGCTCTGCATGACCGGGCCGCCGAGGACTCCGGCCACACGTACCTCGCCGCCGACCCGGATCCGGCCCGCGTCCGGCTCGTACGCCGCCGGATGCTCGTGCGGGGGGTGTACGAATTCCACCTCGACGTCATGGAGGGCGCGGACCTGGAGGCCTCCGTCGACGAGTGGGGGTACCCGGACCTGCTGGTCGGCATCCTCCCGTACGAGGCTGCGGAGAGCCGCAGCCCGGCGGCCGCCCTGGAACAGGTCCAGGCGCTCACCGACTACCTCGGCGCCGGTTCCACGGCCGTGGTCCTGGGACCGGCAGACGTCCTCGTAGGCCCGCTGCCCCGGCACGGGGAGGCCGACCGGCTGCGCCGCTCCTTCCTCCACGAGGGCTTGCTGAAGGCCTCGATCAGCCTGCCGGAGGGGGCGTTCCCTTACCGGCCCGGCTACCGCACCGCCCTGTGGGTCCTGGCCCGTACTCCGCAGGAAGAGCTCACCGGCCGGATCATGCTCGCCGACCTCTCCGCACGACCGCTGACCGAGCCGGTACTCGACGCGCTCGCCGAGGACTTCGCCATCTGGCGCTCGTCCGGCTGGCGCGGCGACCGCCGGCATGAGTTCCGCAACGCCGTGATCGTCCCGGTGAAGGAGCTCGACGACCGGCCCGGCAGCGCCTTCGCTCCGAGCCGGCGGCCCGCCGAGGCCCGCTACGCCCGCTCCGTCCTCGAACGCCCGGCCCGCATCAGCGACCTCGAGCAGCGCCTGACGGACCTCCAGAAGCAGGCCGTCCTCCAGGCCGACCTGCGCGCGGCGATGAACATTCAGGCCGTGGCGCGTCCCGAGGACCAACCGGTGCGGCGCACCACGGTCCGCCGGCTCCTCGATGCACGCCGCCTGCGCCGCCGTCCCGGCCACCGCATCGCGCCCGAACACCTCACGGCCGATGGCCACTACCCGGTGCTCGGCCCGGAGGAGATCCTCGGCACCGCGCGGCTCGGCAGCCGCCGGATCGACCGCGGTTTACTCCTCACGGCATACGAGCACGCCCAGTTCACCGAGCCCGGCGACGTCGTCGTCACCGCCAGCCCGCGCTTCGGCGTCCACGTCGACACCGGCGGCCTGTCGGTGGTCGTGGCCCCGGCCCGCATACTGCGCGTCCACCCCGACGCCGATCCGCCGGTCCGACCACGGGTGCTGGCGGCGCTGCTACGGGCGGCGGCCACCGAGTACGCGCGCACCGTCGGGGCCGTACGTGCGCCGCGCAGCATCGAGGATCTGGACATCCCGGACCTTGGGCGGGCGGAGGCGGAACGGTACGACGCCGCGCTCGCCGAGATCGAGAGCCGGGCGGCGCTGCTACGGGAGCAGTCCGCCGCGCTCGACGACCTGGTCCGCATCACGGCCGCCGGCATCGCCGACGGCACCTTGACCATCCAAGACCTGCCCGTGACCGAGAACCACGACGACTGAAGGAGACGGCTCACCCCATGCCTCCCGGCAAGAAGAAGGCCACCGACCAGGCGGAGCTGTTCAGCGCCTCCACCGCCAAGGAGATCCAGGCGATCCTGTGGAAGGCCGCGGACAAGCTGCGCGGCTCCATCGACGCCGCGCAGTACAAGGAGTTCGTCCTCGGCCTGATCTTCCTGAAGTACGTCTCCGACGCCTTCGACGAGCGCCGCGGTGAGCTGGCCGCGGAGCTGGCCGACGACGGCATCACCGAGGAGCGGATGGACGACTTCCTCGAGGACCGTGACGAGTACACCGGGGCGCACGTCTTCTGGGTCCCGGAGACCGCTCGGTGGTCATGGATCGCGGCGAACGCCAAGAGCCAGAGCGTCGGCAAGCTCCTCGACGATGCCATGGACGCGGTCATGCGGGAGAACGCCTCGCTGACCGGTGTCCTCCCGAAGATCTTCAACCGCGACAATGTCGACCAGAAGCGCCTGGCCGAGCTCGTCGACCTCATCAGCGACGCCCGCTTCGGCGGCAGCGAAGGCAAGCCGGCGCAGGACGTACTGGGCGAGGTGTACGAGTACTTCCTCGGCAACTTCGCGCGCGCGGAGGGCAAGCGGGGTGGCGAGTTCTACACGCCTCGGTCCGTCGTCCAACTGATCGTGGAGATCCTGGAGCCGTACGAGGGGCGGGTCTACGACCCGGCGTGCGGCTCGGGAGGCATGTTCGTCCAGGCGAGCAAGTTCATCGAGGCGCACCGGGGGCGCGGCCACAAGGCCGACATCGCGGTCTACGGGCAGGAGCTCAATGAGCGCACCTGGCGTCTGGCCAAGATGAACCTGGCCATCCATGGCATTGACGGCAACCTGGCGGCTCGTTGGGGCGACACCTTCGCCGACGACAAGCACGCCGACCTCAAGGCCGACTTCGTTATGGCCAACCCGCCGTTCAACATCAAGGACTGGGCGCGGGATGAGGGCGACGCGCGGTGGAAGTTCGGGGTGCCGCCGAGGAACAACGCCAACTACGCGTGGCTCCAGCACATGGTCTCCAAGCTCGGCGAGCGGGGCACGGCCGGCATCGTCCTGGCCAACGGTTCCATGAGCTCCCAGACAAGTGGCGAAGGTGACATCCGCCAGGCGATGGTGGAGGCGGATCTGGTGGCCTGCATGGTCGCACTTCCATCCCAGCTCTTCCGCACGACCCAGATCCCGGCCTGCCTGTGGTTCCTGGCCAAGGACAAGACCCCGCAGGGCACGAAGCGCCTGGAGGACCGGCGCGGCGAAATCCTCTTCATCGACGCGCGGAACATGGGCGAGATGGCTGACCGAACCGAGCGCTTCCTGACGAAAGCAGACCTCACGAAGATTGCTGCGAAGTACCACGCGTGGCGAGGTACAGCGTCGGCCCGCGAGGAGGGGCTGACGTACATGGATGAACCCGGGTTCTGCATCTCGGCCGACCTGGAGACGGTGCGCGAGCACGGGTACGTGCTGACGCCGGGTCGCTATGTGGGGTCCGTTGAGGCGCAGGAGGAGAGCCTTGAGGTGGTCGCGACGCGCATCGCCTCGCTGACCAAGGAGCTTCACGAGCTGTTCGATAAGTCGGCGGAGCTGGAGAAGACGGTTCGCCGCCAGTTCATGGGAGTTCGTAATGGCAACTGAGCCCAGCTCCTTTCAAGAGATCCAGCGAATTCCCATCGGCATGGCCAAAGTTCCGGAAGGCTGGAGATGGGCGCACCTGGACTCAGTTTGCTCCGGCGTCTTCGACTGTCCGCATTCAACTCCCAAGTTGACCACCGAGGGTCCCTTTGTGGCCAAAACTCAAGACATCATCACCGGAATCTTCAGGACGGACAAGGCGGCTCACGTCTCTCTCGAAACATATCAAGATCGAATCAGGCGAGCCGAGCCGCAGCGCGGTGATCTTCTATATAGTCGCGAAGGGACATACTTCGGCATCGCCGCCGAGGTTCCGAATGATGTACAAGTCTGCCTCGGCCAAAGAATGGTCCTCATCAGGCCGAATCCAGCGAAGGTCGACTTTCGCTTCCTGCGGTTCTGGCTAAACTCCCCCGCAATGGCAGCGCACGTCCACGGGCACCGGGACGGCTCCGTAGCTGAGCGCCTCAACCTTCCTACCATTCGATCACTGCCGGTCATTCTTCCCGGGGTAGCCGAGCAGGGCGCGATCGCCTCGGTCCTCAGCGCGTTGGATGACAAGATTGTCGTTAACGAGCGCATCGCGGCCACGGCGATGGAGTTGGGTGGGGCAAAGTTTCAGCTCCTCTCCAGCTCGACAAATGAAGAGGGGACCATTGGAGACGTGGTCGACCTTAAGTACGGAAAGTCCCTACCTGCCGCGCGGCGCATCGCTGGCAGCGTGCCTGTATTCGGTAGCGGCGGCATCAGTGGCACCCATAATGAATTCTTGGTCAAGGGTCCTGGAATCATCATCGGTCGCAAGGGAACCGTGGGGGCCATCTACTGGTCGGAGGTTGATTTCTTCCCCATTGACACCACGTTTTACGTTTCCTGCAAGAACAGCAAGACCTCCTTGGAGTACATGTACTTTGCCCTTAGAGGGCTGGGGTTGGAGCACATGAACTCTGACTCCGCCGTCCCAGGCCTCAACCGAGAAAGGGCGCAGTCACTACCGCTGCGGATTCCTGCCTCGGACTTCATGCAGGATTTCACTGCTGAAGCACGCGGTCTCTTTCAGCTGCAGCGCGGCCGCGAAGAGGAGAACCGCGCCCTCGCCGCCCTCCGCGACACCCTCCTCCCTCAGCTCATGTCCGGCCGACTTCGCGTCAAGGACGCCGAGAAGATTGTCGAGGACCACGTATGACGCCCCCCGACGACGACAGACGGAACCACCGCCCCCACGAGTCCGACTGGGAGCTCCTCGCCCTCGATGAGCTGGGCGAACTCGCCTGGCAGCACACCCCCGGCAACGAGTTCGCCCCCGGCTCCGGCCACCGCAAGTCGTGGGACGACCTGATCCTTTACCCGGACCTCCGCGAGGCGGTCGAGCGGCTCAACCCCGACCTGCCGCCGGACGCCGTCCGTGATGCCGTCGCCGCCGCGGCGACCCCAGCGTCGCAGGACACGTACGAGGAGAACCGCACCGCCCACGGGTGCCTGACCGCTGGCATCCGGTCCGTCACGTACACCGATGCCTTCGGCGCCGAGCACAACCCGACCGTCCGCCTCGTCGACCTGGACGACCCCGACGCGAACGTCTACCGCGCCGTCAACCAGGTCACCGTCATCGACGGCGAGAGGAACCGCCGCTTCGACGTCGTCCTCTACGTCAACGGCCTCCCGCTCGCCGTCCTGGAGCTGAAGCGCGCGGGCGACGAGGACGCCACGCTCCAGACGGCGCACTCGCAGATCGCGCGCTACATCAACGAGTTCCCGACCGCCTTCCGCTACAACTCGGTCGTTTTACTCTCCGACGGCATCACGGCGAAGTACGGCACGCCCTTCACCCCGTACGAGCACTTCGCTCCATGGAACACGGACGAGTTCGGCAACCGCGTCGACCCGCTCGACGCCGAGGGGATATGGGACTCGGGCCAGAACCTGGCCGTGCACGGCCTCTTCACCCAGCGGCGCTTCCTCTCTTTCATCAAGTCCTTCATCAACTTCGTCCCCTCGAAGCGGATGAAGCGCATCGCCAAGCCCCACCAGTTCCACGCGGTAGGCCGCGCCGCCGAGGCCGTACGCGAGGCGTCGGCGAGCGACGGGAAGGCCGGCGTCGTCTGGCACACCCAGGGCTCGGGCAAGTCCGAGGAGATGGTCCTCACCACCACCATGGTGATGAAGGACCCTGCCCTGCTGAACCCGACGGTCGTCGTCATCACCGACCGCACGGACCTCGACGACCAGCTGTACTCGACGTTCCTCGAGAGCGAGATCCTCCCCGAGGCGCCGAAGCAGGTCCTCACCCGGGCGGAACTGCGCGAGGAGCTCGCCGCCAAGCGGGTCGGCGGCATCCTCTTCACCACGCTGCAGAAGTTCGGCCGTACCAAGGAGGAGAAGGAATCCGGCGCGGACCACCCGCTGCTCTCCGACCGGCGCAACATCGTGGTCGTCGTCGACGAGGCGCACCGCAGCCACTACGACTCCCTCGACGGCTACGCCCGCCACCTGCGCGACGCGCTCCCGCACGCCACGCTCCTCGCCTTCACCGGCACGCCGATCTCCGAGGCCGACCGCAACACCCGCGAGGTGTTCGGCGACTACATCGACGTCTACGACCTCAAGCGCGCCGCCGACGACGGCGCGACCGTGAAGGTCTACCACGAGAGCCGCGTCATCCAGCTCGTACTGGACAAGGACGTCGACCCGACGAAGATCGACGAGGAGGCCGACCGCATCACCGACGGCCTCGACGACACCGAGCGCCGCCGCGTCGAGCAGGCCGTCGCCACGATGAACGCGATGTACGGCGCGCCCGCCCGCATACGGGATCTCGCCGCGGACCTGGTCGCGCACTGGGAGGGGCGTCGCGAGCGGATGCAGCCGTTCGTCGGCGTCTCCGAGAAGGGCGGCGCGGCCGGCAAGGCGATGGTCGTCTGCGCGACCCGCGAGATCTGCGTCCGTGTCTACGACGCCCTGCGCGAGCTGCGGCCCGAGTTGCACAGCGACGAGATCGACAAGGGCGCGATGAAGATCGTCTTCTCGTCGAACTCGCGCAAAGACCCGGACCACCTGCTCGCCCACGCGCTGAGCGACAGCCGCCGCAAGGCGGTCATCAACCGGGCGAAGGATCCCGACGACGAGCTGGAGCTGCTCATCGTCAACAACATGCTGCTGACCGGCTTCGACGCCCCGCCGGTGCACACCATGTACCTGGACCGGCCGCTGAAGGGCGCCAACCTGATGCAGGCCCTGGCCCGCGTCAACCGCCGCTTCCGCGCCAAGGAGGATGGTCTCCTCGTTGGCTACGCGCCGCTGACCGAGAACCTCCAGCGGGCGATCGCCGAGTACACCGAGGCCGACCAGGAGGACCGCACCCTCGGCCAGGACCTCGACCGGGCGCTGGACGAACTGCGGAACGAGTACGACGTCCTCGCCGATATCCTGCGCGGCTTCAACTGGCGGGCCCGCCTGGACATGCCGTCCAAGACGGCGTTCATCGACGCCGCGATCAAGGCGGCCAACTACCTGCGCGACCCGCGCACCGCGGGCAACGCCCCGGACAAGCTCGACGACCCCCGCCAGACGCTCGGCCGGCGCTTCCGCGAGCACGCCCACCGCCTGGAGCGGTTCTACGCGCTCTCCGGAAGCGCCGCGAACATCGGCGAACGCTTCCCGGACCATCCCTCCTGGCGGCGGGACATCCAGTTCTTCGTCGAGGTCCGCGCCTACATGGCGAAGTACGACGCGATGGACCGCGAGGCGCGCGGTCTGCCCGTCGCCCGCGACGTCGAGCTGTACCTCTCGCAGCTCACCTCCTCGGTCGTCGAGACCGGCGGCGTGACGGACCTGTTCGCCGAGGCCGGCCTGGAGACCGCCGACCTGACGCACCTCAACGACGCGCTCGTCGCGCAGTTGCAGAACAGCGAGACCCCGCACCTGGCGGCGGAGGCCTTGCGGCGGCTGATCGAGCGGAAGATGCGCGAGGTGACACGGCACAACATCGTCCGGCGCACCACGTTCTCGGAGCGGCTGCAGGACCTGATGGTCCGGTACATGCGGCAGCAGTACACGAGCGCGGAGCTCATCGCCAAGCTCGTCGAGATGGCGAAGGAGGTCATGGACGACGCCCGCCGCGGCGAGAAGTTCGAGCCGCCGCTGGACTGGCGCGAACTCGCCTTCTACGACGCGGTGGCCGACCACGGCACGGCGCGCTCGGTGATGGGCGACGAGGTGCTGGCCGGCATCGCCCGCGAGCTGGTCGCGGAAGTCCGCAGCAAGCTCAAGCCGGACTGGATCGCCCGCGAGGCGGTCCGCGCCCGTCTCCGCAGCGCAATCAAGCGCCTCCTGGCCCGCCGCAACTACCCGCCGGACCAGGCACCGGAGGCCATCGCCCTGGTGCTCAAGCAGATGGAGCACTTCGCCAACGAGTGGTCCACGGGCGGCAGGACGGACAGCTGAGGGTCGTATCCGAACTCCCAGTCGGGCTCTCGGTAGAGACTCTCTCTGCCGAGAGCCCGTCATCTGTGGAGGTGCAACGATGCGTGATGACACAGGGCTGACGCCGCGCGGCCTCGAAGCCCGGGGGTTCCGGGGCTTCATCCCGTTCGGGGTGCTGCCTGGTACCGATGTGCCTGACGAGGGTGGCGTCTACGTGGTGCTGCGGCCATCCGTCAGCCCGCCCCGCTTCCTGGCGACCAGTCCTGCGGGACGGCGCAAGCAGCGCGACCCGTCCGTCCCGCCCGAGCGGCTGGCTCTCGAGTGGGTCGAAGGAGCTCCCACCGTCTATATCGGCAAGTCCGCCACTGGAGCCAAGGCGAGACATGGTCTGAGAGGCAGGTTGCGGCAGTACGCCAGGTCAGGAACCGGCTCCTCCGGTCACTGGGGAGGTCGCTTCATCTGGCAGCTCGAGGACTCCTCATCGCTACTGGTCGCCTGGCGCCCCACTCCTGGCTTGGATCCGGCGCACGTCGAGGCCGAACTGATCGACGAGTTCGTCCTCGTCCACAGCAGGCCGCCCTTCGCGAATCTGCGCCGGGGCAGCCGCAGCCGACCCGCGCCCCGCGGCATGGAGAATGACCTTACGCCGCGGCGTCAGACAGCGGCGGCCTGCGCGGAAGAAGAGTGAAGGACCCCGCTCGCCGGTCCGACGGCGGCGGGGCGGAAAGGGAGCCGTGATGGATCAGCAGCACTTCTCGGAGATCGCCTCGTTCCTCGAGGACCGGCTGCGGCCGCTCTTCGACCCGGAGACCGGCAGTGATCACGGCTTCGGGATGGACGACACCTCGCGTGCCCTGCGGGCGTTGCGCGGCGCCGTGTCGAGTGCGGCGGCCGTGAAGGGGATCTGCGAGCAGCGTGCCACGGCCGACGCGGAGTTGGGGCGTGTCATCGATCAGACGCTGGCGCACCACTGGGACCAGTTGGTGGGTCTCGCGCGGCACTGGGAGGACCACCCCGACTTCCGGCCCCTGTTCAAGCGCGGTTCCTGGGACTTCGAGCCCGAGCCGTCCGCGGCGGGTACGCCCGAGGGCTGACAGCGGGCCCGCGACCGGGCGGCACAGCGGTGAGGCCGCGTGTCACGGCCGCCCGCGGCGGGCGAGTGCCGTGCGCAGCCCGGCGTAGGCGACCGCCCTTGTAGCCGCGGCGATCAACAGGTACAGCCACCACAGCGGGATGCCGCCCCGGGGGTGGGAACTGCTGGCCCACGACTACGTACGTGTGTGCTCTGGGGTGAACAGGGCGGCTACTGGGGTGGGGTCGGTGGCCCTGTCCAGGGTGGGAACAGAAGTCTGTCTGTGGAATGCGTGACCTGTGGCGGGTGGTCGTCGTTGGGCGGAGCGGGCAGGTCGGCACGGTAGATCAGGGGGTGCGAGGGATGGGTGGTCTGCGGGAGTTGGCGGCGCCGTTCGTCGCGCTGGGCCCGTCGGGGGTGGCAATTCGTACCCGGTTCAAGCAGCTCACCGCCGGCGATGTGGAAGTGCTGCGCCAGGTGGGCGCGCATCTCGGCGCGCTCGCCGGTCGTGATCTGAAGGCGCGTTGTCGTGACGGGCTGGCCCACGACTCGCAGGCGTGGGCGGTGCGTAAGCGGGAGCTGACGCCGGTGTCGTCGGCCCGGTGGGCGGGCGCGGTCACCAAAGCCACCCACGATCAGTGGGCACTGGCCCGCCGCAACGCCCTCGCCCACATACATTCGTTGGAGGCGGGGGTGCGGACGGTGCGGCACCGGCTGTCACTGCCGGTCGGGCAGAAGGGCACGAGGAAGGCTCCGGCGGGTTACCGCAGTCGGCGGGAGTGGCACGCCAAATCACGCCGCCTGCATGTGCTGGAGGACCGGCTGGCGCGGGAGCGGGCCGCCTGGGAAGCCGGGACCGTGCGGGTGGTGCGGGGCGGCAAGCGCCTGGCCCGCGTGCGACATCACCTGCCCGCCGCCCAGCTCACCGAGAGCCGGTGGCGCGAGCACTGGGAGGCGGCACGCTGGTTCCTGCAGGCGGACGGGGAAAGCGGGAAGCGGTTCGGGAACGAGACTATCCGGATCAGCCCCGACGGTGAGGTCAGCATCAGACTCCCCGCCCCGCTCGCCCATCTGGCCAACGCTCCGCATGGCCGGTACGTCCTCGCCGGGCGGGTGCGGTTCGCGCACCGGGGTGCCGAGTGGGCGGACCGGGTGGCAGCGCATCGGGCCGTGGCCTACCGCATCCACCACGACACCGAACGCGACCGCTGGTACCTGACCGCGTCCTGGCAGATCCCGGCCGCCCCAGCCGTGCCCCTGGAAGCCGCCCTTGCGCAGGGTGTGATCGGGGTCGACATGAACGCCGACCACCTCGCCGCCTGGCGCCTGGACACCCACGGCAACCCATGCGGTGAACCCCGCCGTTTCTTCTACACCCTGACCGGCACCGCCGAGCACCGCGACGCCCAAGTACGGCACGCCCTCACCCGCCTCCTGCACTGGGCCCGATCCTGCGGCGTCAAAGCCGTCGCGGTCGAAGACCTCGACTTCCAGGCCGAGAAAACCAGGGAGAAGCACGGCCGCAGGCGAAGGTTCCGGCAGATCATCTCCGGCATGCCCACCGGCAAACTCCGCGCCCGACTGACCTCCATGGCCGACGCCACCGGCATCACGATCATCGCCGTCGACCCCGCCTACACCTCCAAGTGGGGCGCCCAGCACTGGCAGAAACCCCTCACCAGTACCACCCGTAAGACCAGCCGTCACGATGCCGCGAGCATCGCGATCGGCAGACGCGCCCAAGGGCACCCGGTCCGGCGTCGGACGGCACCGCCCCGCACCCACCAGAGCGATGGATGCGGGCATCGGACCGTCCAGGCCCCACCGGACACCCCAGGGCGTGAGGAACCCCGCCCCCGTATTCCCGGACCACGCACCAGATGCGTGCCACCGGACACGGAGCGAACGCGGGCGACCAGGACACCCAAAACCGTTCGGGACGTCCGCAGTAACCAGGAGTGGGTCCAGGACTCACTCCTGTTCACTGAATAGGAACGGTGAGGACCAGGAGGATGACGAGCGTCCCGAGGGCGACCCGGGTCGCGCCGGCGGACGGCGGCATGGGCTTCGGCGCCGGCTTCGGAGTGTCCATGGCGGGTACCTTCCCCCGCGCGGCCGCTGCGACTCGCGGCGACTCCACAGCCGGCCCCGCCACACAGTTCACCCGGCGTTCGCCCGTCGGACTCGGCCTGCCGCTAGGCATGGCTCGGCACACCGGCCAGAGCCACCTGGAGGCGCAGATGTCACAGACACCGCAGAGTTCTTCCCCCGCCCGCCGTTCCGTCCTGCGCGGCACGGTCGCCGCGTCCGCCGCGCTCGCGCTGCCCGGCGTCGGCCTGGCGGCGGCGCCCGCGTTCGCGCTGTCGGGGCGGCCGCGGGCCGGCTGGGGCGTGCAGAGCGGGGACGTCACCGCCAATTCGGGGCTGGTGTGGGTCCGTTCCGACCGGCCCGCCCGGATGGTCGTGGAGACGTCGGCGACGGAGTCGTTCCGGCGGGCCCGCCGGTGGCGCGGTCCGCTGCTCGGGCCGGGTTCGGACTTCACGGGTACGACGGCGCTGCGCGGGCTGCCCGCCGGCGAGCAGGTGCACTACCGGGTCACGCTCGTGGACCCGGACGACGACCGGCGTACCGGGGAACCGGTGTACGGGACGTTCCGTACCGCGCCCGCCAACCGGCGCCAGGGGGTGCGCTTCCTGTGGTCGGGCGACATCGCCGGACAGGGCTGGGGCATCAACCCGGACATCGGCGGCTACCGCGCGTACGAGGAGATGCGGCGGCTGGACCCGGACTTCTTCCTGTGCAGCGGCGACACGGTGTACGCGGACGGCCCGCTCGTACCGAGCGTGACGCTGCCGGACGGCCGGGTGTGGCGGAACCTGGTCACGGAGGAGAAGTCGAAGGTCGCCGAGACGCTGGACGAGTACCGGGGCACCTTCCGCTACAACCTGTTGGACGAGAACGTCCGCCGGTTCAACGCCCAGGTGCCGACCGTCGTGCAGTGGGACGACCACGAGGTGCGCAACAACTGGTACCCGGGGCAGATCCTGGAGGACGCGCGGTACGCGGAGAAGGACGTGGACGTGCTCGCGCGCCGTTCGATGCAGGCCTTCTCCGAGTACTTCCCCATCGGCTCGCTCCCCGGGCGGCGCGGCGCCGAGGGCCGCATCCACCGGGTGGTGCACCAGGGGCCGCTGCTGGACGTGTTCGTCCTGGACATGCGGACGTTCCGCAACGCCAACTCGCCGAACCGGCAGGCCGACGACGCCCAGGGCATCCTCGGCGCCGAGCAGCTCGCGTGGCTCAAGCGGGAGCTGGCCCGGTCGCGGGCGGTGTGGAAGGTGATTGCCTCCGACATGCCGATCGGTCTCGTGGTGCCGGACGGCTCCGCGAACTTCGAGGCCGTGGCGCAGGGCGACCCGGGGGCGCCGCTCGGGCGTGAGCTGCAGATCGCGGACCTGCTGCGGTACATCAAGCACCGCCGGATCACCGGCACGGTGTGGCTGACGGCGGATGTGCACTACACCGCGGCGCAGCACTACGCGCCGGAGCGGGCCGCGTTCAAGGATTTCGCGCCGTTCTGGGAGTTCGTGTCCGGGCCGCTGGCGGCGGGCGGTTTCCCGGCGAACGCGCTCGATTCGACCTTCGGACCCGACCGGGTGTTCGTCCGGGCGCCGGAGCGGGCGAACGTGTCGCCGATGGAGTCGCCGCAGTACTTCGGCGAGGTCGACATCGACGGCGGCAGCGGCGAGTTGACGGTCCGGCTGCGCGCGGAGGGCGGAACGGTTCTGTTCAGCCGGACGCTTCAGCCGGGGCGCGTCGGCCAGTGACGGAACGGTCCCGGCCGTAGGGGCGGCCGGGGCCCGTGTCGCGCGGAGTGCTCTGACAGCCTTGCACCATGGAAGCGAACACTCCGCGCCAGAAACGGTCAACACCGGCCGATAGCGCTCCAAATCGGCACTTAACCCATCAGTCACAAAGCGTTCGTGATCACGCAACACCAGTCGGTCACAGTGAAGCCATGACAGATGTGACTTCCGCGAAGAACGCCCGCCGTCCGCACCACTGGCGGCGGGACCTCGTCGAACTGGCCGCCATGTTCACCGCCGTAGCCGTCGCCGACACCGTCGCGAAACTCATCGGGCACACGCCCGACGGGCCGTTCCTGCTCGTGGCGTCCGCCGTGACGCTCGCCGCGACGGCCGCGTTCCACACATGGTGGGCACGGCGCCACAGCAACGCACCGCCGGCCGAGGCGACGGCGGACACCGGGACGACGGCAGACAGCGCCGCCGAACCCGGCAAGCCCCGTGAGACCACGCTGTGGCGGATGCGCACCACCGTCCAGGACACCCCCGGCAGCCTCGCCGCGCTGTGCGGCGCGCTGGCCGGGCTCGACGTCGACATCCTCACGCTGCAGACCCACCCGCTGGCCGACGGCACGGTGGACGAGTTCCTGCTGCGCGCACCCGCCTCGCTCCAGGCGCAGGAGCTGGCGCGCGCGGTCGCCGCGGCCGGCGGCAGCGGCACCTGGACCGAGCGGGCCGACGCGCACGACCTCGTGGACACCCCCACGCGAGTGCTGGGCCTGGCCACCCGTACCGCGCTCGACGCGGCGGAACTGCCGCTGGCGCTGCGGCAGTTGCTCGGCCGGTGCACCATCCGCTCCCGTCCGGCCGTCTCGCCGACGGGCCGCCCCACCGGCGAGACGCCGCCGGTCGAGGGGGTCCTGGAGGAGACCGTGATGCGGCTGCGCGACCCGAACGGCGGCGCGATCACCGTCGAGCGTGCCTATCTGCCGTTCACCCCCACCGAGTTCGCCCGTGCGCGTGCCCTGGTCGAGCTGGACGCGCGCCTCGGGCCGCGCGTCCCGCGCAGTCAGGACGTCCTCACCCTCCCCGAGGGCAACGAGATCACCGTGCGCCGCGCGGACCAGGGTGATGTCGACGCGGCGCTCGCCATGCACGAGCGGTGCTCCGGCCGGACGCTCTCTCTGCGCTACCACGGCCCCGTCCAGGACGCGGACCGCTATCTGAACCACCTGCTGAGCCCGCGCTTCGGCCGCACCCTCGCGGTGGAGACGGCCTCGGGGCGGCTGGTCGCCCTGGGCCATCTGCTGTGGGACGGGGACGAGACCGAGGTCGCGCTGCTCGTCGAGGACGCCTGGCAGCGCCGGGGCATCGGCTCGATGATGCTCGAACGCCTGGTGGGGATGGCGGCCGAGGCCGGCTGCGAGCACGTCTACGCCGTCACCCAGGCGTCGAACACCGCGATGGTCGCCGCCATGCGCGGCCTCGGTCTGCCGCTGGACTACCAGATCGAGGAGGGGACCCTGGTGATCACAGCCCGACTGGACGCGGCTGCCGTCCCTCCGCGCTCTCTTCACGAGCGTGCTGAGCAGGCAGGGCGGACCGGTCGGACGCCGCGGACCGGTCGGACCGAGCGCTGAGGGCCTCCGTCAGGTCCCGCCACAGGTCCTCGACGTCCTCCAGCCCGACCGACATCCGCAGCAGACGGTCGCTGACCCCGGCGGAGCGCCGGTCGTCCGCGTCCACGATGCGGTGGCTGATGGACGCCGGGTGCTGGATCAGGGAGTCGACGCTGCCGAGGCTGACCGCCGGCGTGATGAGCCGTACGCCGGCGATCACGTCGTGCGGGTTCCCGTACACCTCGAAGGAGATCATCGCGCCGCCGATGCTCGGGTAGTGGACCCGGGAGACGCGGGGGTCGGTGGCGAGCCTGCGGGCGAGGTCGGCGGCGGTGGTGGAGGCGGCCCTGACCCGTACCGGCAGCGTGGACAGCCCGCGCAGCAGCATGTATCCGGCCATCGGGTGGAGCACGCCGCCGGTCGCGAAGCGCACCTGGCGCAGCGTGCGGGCGAACTCCTCGTCGCAGGCGACGACGCCGCCCATGACGTCGCCGTGGCCGCCGAGGTACTTGGTCGCGCTGTGCATGACCAGCCGCGCGCCCTCCTCGGCGGGGCGCTGGAGCACCGGGGTGGCGAAGGTGTTGTCGACGAGCAGCGGCACCGAGCCGCAGGCGTGCCGTACGGCCTTCAGGTCGACCTCGGCGAGCGTCGGGTTGGCCGGGGTCTCCACCATGACCAGACCCGTGTCGGGCCGCAGGGCGTCCGCGATGCCGGCCGGGTCGGTCCAGGTGACCTCGGTGCCGAGCAGTCCGGCGTTCAGCAGATGGTCGCTGCAGCCGTACAACGGCCGGACGGCGACGACGTGCCGCAGACCCATGCTGGCGCGCGCCAGCAGCACGGCGGTCAGGGCCGCCATGCCGCTGGCGAAGGCGACGGCGCTCTCGGTCCCCTCGAGCTGGGCGAGCGCCGTCTCGAAGCGGGCGGTGGTCGGGTTGTCCAGCCGCGCGTAGACGGGCGGCCCGTCCGGCCGCGCTCCGGTGGTGGCGAACGCGTCGATCCGCGCCGCCTCACCAGCGGCGTCGTGCGACGGGTAGGTGGTCGACAGGTCGAGCGGCGGGGCGTGCACGCCGAGCTCGACAAGGTCCTCGCGTCCGGCGTGCACGGCATCGGTGGCCAGGGCCCGGGTCGCGGGCGTGGCCGAAGCTGCGTTCTCCATGGCCGCACTGTGAACAGCTACCGGGAAGTAGCGGTTCGCCTCCGTGCTACGTTCGGCAAATGGCCGATTCCGTCGCACTCGACCCGACAGATCTCCAGATTCTCCGCCTGCTCCAGAACGACGCCCGGACCACCTACCGCGACCTCGCGGCGGAGGTCGGCGTGGCCCCGTCCACCTGCCTGGACCGGGTCACGAGGCTGCGCCGCTCCGGCGTCATCCTCGGCCACCGGCTCGCCCTCGACCCCGCCCGGCTCGGCCGCGGGCTGCAGGCGCTGCTGTCGGTGCAGGTACGGCCGCACCGGCGGGAACTGATCGGACCGTTCGTCGAACGCATCCGCGCCCTGCCGGAATCGCTGGCGCTGTTCCATCTCACCGGGCCTGACGACTATCTGGTGCACGTCGCGGTCACGGACATGGCGGATCTGCAGCGGCTGGTGATCGACGAGTTCACGTCACAGCGCGAAGTGGCCCGTGTGGAGACCCGATTGATCTTCCAGCAGTGGGAGTGCGGGCCGCTGCTGCCACCGGCGGCCGCCGACAGTTGAGGAACCGGCCAACGCCGCCCGGTCGCCAGGCGACCGGGGGCCAATGGTGGTGACGCGGGACGCCCGTTCGTACGAGGATGGAGCGCATGTCAGAGACTTCCAGCACCGCGCTGCCCCGCCAGGTCGCCGACACCTACGTCGACGCACTCATCGAGCTCGATCCGGTCCTCGGTACGTACCTGGGAATCAAGGAGAGTTCCGGGCTCCTCCCCGACTACTCGCCCGCCGGACGGAACGCGGTCGCCCGCCTCGCCCGTGAGACGCTGGCCAGGCTCGACGACGCGGAGAAGCTGCCGGGCGCCGACAGTGACGCCGAGCGCCGCTGCGGGCGGCTGCTGCGGGAGCGGCTCACCGCCGAACTCGCCGTCCACGACGCCGAGGAGAACCTGCGCGCGGTCAGCAACATCCACTCCCCCGCACACACGGTGCGCGAGGTCTTCACCGTCACCCCGGCGGAGACCGAGGAGGACTGGGCGGCGATCGCCGAGCGGCTGCGCGCCGTGCCGCGGGCGCTGAAGGGCTACCGGGAGTCGCTGGCCCTCGGGCTCGAGAAGAAGCTCCTCGGCGGCCCGCGGCCCACCGCCACCTGCGTCGAGCAGCTGACGGAGTGGAGCGGCGGCGGCACCGGGCGCGGCTTCTTCGACGACTTCGCGGCCGACGGGCCCGCGTCGCTGCGGGTCGAACTGGACGTCGCGGCCGCCGAGGCGACCCGTTCCGTGGCCGAGCTGCGCGACTGGATGCGGGACGTGTACGCGCCCGCCGTCGCGGACGCGCCGGACACCGTGGGCCGCGAGCGCTACGCCCGCTGGTCCCGCTACTTCAACGGCACCGACCTCGACCTGGACGAGGCGTACGCGTACGGCTGGTCCGAGTACCACCGGCTGCTCGCCGAGATGAAGAAGGAGGCGGAGAAGATCCTTCCGGGTGCGGGCCCGTGGGAGGCGCTGGCCCACCTCGACGTGCACGGTGAGCACATCGAGGGCGTGGACGAGGTACGGGTCTGGCTCCAGCGGCTGATGGACGAGGCGATCGACGCGCTCGACGGCACGCATTTCGAACTCGCCGAGCGGGTACGGAAGGTGGAGTCCCGCATCGCTCCGCCCGGCGGGGCCGCCGCGCCGTACTACACCGGTCCGTCGGAGGACTTCTCGCGGCCCGGCCGCACCTGGCTGCCGACCATGGGCGAGACGCGCTTCCCCGTGTACGACCTGGTGTCCACCTGGTACCACGAGGGGGTGCCCGGCCACCATCTGCAGATCGCGCAGTGGACCCACGTCGCCGACCAGCTCTCCCGCTACCAGGCGTCGGTCGGCCAGGTCAGCGCCAACGCGGAGGGCTGGGCGCTGTACGCGGAGCGCCTGATGGACGAACTGGGCTTCCTGCACGACGCGGAGCGGCGCCTCGGCTACCTCGACGCGCAGATGATGCGCGCCTGCCGGGTGATCGTCGACATCGGCATGCACCTGGAGCTGTCGATCCCCGAGTCGTCGCCGTTCCACCCGGGCGAGCGGTGGACGCCGGCGCTGGCGCAGGAGTTCTTCGGCATGCACAGCGGCCGGCCGGCGGACTTCGTCGAGAGCGAACTGACCCGCTACCTGTCGATGCCAGCGCAGGCGATCGGCTACAAGCTCGGCGAACGGGCGTGGCTCCTGGGCCGCGAGAACGCGCGGCGGGCGCACGGGGACGCGTTCGACGCGAAGGCGTGGCACATGGCGGCGCTGTCACAGGGGTCGCTGGGGCTGGACGACCTGGTGGAGGAACTGTCGCGTCTTTGACGCGTTCCTGCGGGGGCGTCGGGGGGTGGGGGCGCGTTGCGGGCGTGGGGGGCGCCTGCGGCGGGCTTGTTCCCCTACCCGCCCCTTCCCGCAACCGGGGCAGGCCCCGGACCCCGGTGACGGTGACCACGCTGCGGGCGGGCGGACCGGGCTCGGGCGGAGCCTCGAGGAGGCCGTCGCACTCCCGGTCCCTCCGGCTTGGGCAACTTCAGCCCCGCCGGCGTTTGAGGCGCGGGGCTCGGGGCAGCGCCCCGACAACACCGCTACGCTCACGGGCCCCGCCAGGCTCGGGCGACTTCAGCCTCGCCGGGCACATCCAACCCGCCGGCGTTAGAGGCGCACGCGCCTGGGAGCAGCGCCCCCGGCCCGCAGCGCGTGCGTCAGCGGCGGAGGCCGCCCTCCGAGTCGATGACCTGGGCGGTGACCCACTCCGCCTCGTCCGTCGCGAGCCAGGCGATCAGGCGGGCCGGGTCGTCCGGCATGCCCCATCGGCCGGCCGGGAACATCGCCGCGATCTCGGCGTACGGCTCGCCGTCGAGGTAACCCGTGTCGACCGGGCCCGGGTTGACGCAGTTGACGGTCACGGCGAGGTCGGCGAGGGACGTCGCAAGGGAACGGGTCGCGGAGGCCAGGGCGCCCTTGGCCAGGGCGTAGGCGATCTCGTCGGGCATCCCGCCCGCGAGGTCCTGGCCGGAGGTCATCATCAGGACCCGGCCGCCCGGCGTCCGCGCCGGCAGCGTGGCGCGCAGCCGGGCGTACGCCTGGACGAGCAGGATCACCGAGCGCGCGTCGACCGCCCAGTGCGCGTCGAGCATCGCGGCGTCGATCGCGTCGAGCGGCCCGTCGGAGCCGCTGAGGGCGTGGTTGGCGACGAGGATGTCGACGCGCCCGCCGAGCGCGTCGGCGGCCGTGGCGAGCAGCTCGGCCGGGGCGTCGGCGCCGGACAGGTCGGCGGGCCCGTGGCAGACGACCGCCTCGGGGTCGCCGAGGGCTTCACGGACACCGCGGCGACCGCTTCGGCCCCGCCGGGGCCGGCGCCCCACGGCTGGGCGTCGTCGTGCGGGACATGGTGGTGGAGGTAGACGCTCGCGCCGTACGCGGCGAGGCGCCGGCCGACCGCGTAGCCGATGCCGCCGGTGCGGCTGGCGCCGGTGACGAGGGCGGTGCGGCCGCGCAGCGGGAGGACGTCGCGTCGCAGCGACTCGGCGGGCGGTGAGGGAATCTTCGGCATGGCGGCCCATCATGATCGCCACGCCGGCCACTGTCATCCGGTTTCCGGCCCTCTTCTCGTAACGGCGCGCGGCTGGATCGTAGTCGTCGACGCGTTGGGCGACCGCAGCCGAAACTGTCGAGCGAGGCGGCCGGAGCGAGCGACCACAAACTGGTCAGTACCTCGCCGCACGAGCCACTGAGAACTACGCTGCTCGGGTGAATGTTGAGGTCGTGGCACGTGTGCGAGTCAGTGGTGGGCGTGCAGTTGAGCAGTTGAGATGCCATCCGAGGCTTCCCCTGGTCGCCGGCTTGGACTCGGAACGTCCGGTGGTCCACGTCTGGGACTGCAAGGCGGGAGGGCTGCACGAACTCGGCACTGTCGGCGCCGAGTCGAATGGGTACGGCGATGCCACCGGCTGGGACCGGACCAGGCGGACACCTGCTGTGGCATGGCATCCGGTCCAGCCGCTGCTCGTAGTGGCGGGCGAGGGAAGAGTGGTGCAGTGGACTCCTGCCGGGCTCTTTGAAGTGGAGGGTCTCCCACCTGCTGCCGACTACCGCAGTCTGGCATTCAGCCCGGACGGTCAGACGTTGTGGGCATCGCCATCGTCAGGCGATGAGGACAGCGCGTGGGGCAGTTCTGACATCCTCGGCCTCGCTTCGGGAACCGTCAGTACCGGCCCATGGTGGGACACCGGGGTCGCAGAGCATCCCGGCGGCGGGTTGGTGGCGACGCTGGCCAGCGATCAAGGCGCGACGCTCGGACTCTTCGCGCGAGTCGAGCACGAAACCGCGCCTGCTGCGATGCGAGTGCTTCGCAGGGCGCTGATCATGGATGCCGACGGCTACGAGACACCGATCTTCAGCGCAGACGGACGTCATCTTGCAATTCGAGGCAACGCCTACGAGAACTCACTGGACGTATTCGAGTTTCCCTCGCTGCACCGCGTTCTGGCGACAACTCTCGGCGAGCCCAGCCCTGGATACCCGTACCCGCAGGAGTGGCTCGACCAGATGCGCTCCTGGTCGCGACACAACATCGCGTTCGGAGCCCAGCCTGGCGTGCTCTGGGTCGGAACGCCAACCGGGACTCTCGTCGAAGTCGATTTCGAAACTCAACACGCGGTCGAGCACGATGTGCTGGCCGGCTCGCCGGTGTCCGGGCTGGACGCCACGGCGACAGGCGAGATCGTCATCGCGAGCGGTACAGGCGACCTTGTGCTCTTGTCCGTGCGCGCCGGCTCCGCAAAGACCCGTACCACGAACGGCGATACGTCGAGGGCCGCTGTCACAGCCTTCTTGGATGCCACCTCCGAGGTTCCTGTCGACGGCGATCTGGAGACGCACCTCGTCGTAACCGACGGAGCCCGCATCTGGGAATCAGGTGATCTGGCAACGGTGACCACCGCTACCGCAACAGATCCGACCTGGCTGCAACTGCAAGCAGCCGTCAACAACAGGGGCGGCCAGGACACGTGACCGCTCGACCGTGAACAGTGGTGATGACCGGGCCGTTTCCTTCGGATCACATGCCGTCGGCTCCGGTCGTGACCGTGTGCACCAAGCTGGGGTCAGGGTGTGGTTCATGCACAGGTCATCGATCCGTGGCAGGCGAGACCAGTTGACGGAATCGGCAGAATATCCGGCATGGGTACGGACATGAGCGGCTTTCTCGAGTATCGAGCGTCGCGGGACGGTCGGGAGGCAGCCTGGTACACCGCGCACGGCCTCGGATCCCTCAATGACATCCGTAACTACGATGCGTTCGGCTGCCTCTTCGGGGTCCGCAACTACGCCAACTTCCGTCCCCTCGCTGCATGCCGTGGTCTGCCCGCCGACGCCTCGGCTGGCGTGAGTGCGCGGTTCGCGCAACTGACCGAGTGGTACGGCGAGGATGGCTTTCGCAGCACCACATGGATCACGTGGGCCGAGGTGAAGGCGGTCGACTGGGACGAGCCTGCAGAGAAGCCTGACAGCCGACTTCACCAGTACCGCCAGACCCCGAACGGGCTCAGGATGACGGGCAAGTCTGCCTGGAGTCCTGCGTTCGCCGAGGCTGTCGGTCTCAAAAGAGGCGAAGACCGGGAGTGGCCCGAAGGAAGTGAGTGGCTCGTCGGGGACACGCTCTACAGATCAGTCACCATCCGCCGGAGAGACGCCGTCACCGAGACCGGCGAGTGGCAACCCGTCTGGAAAGCCATGGAGGCACTCGCAGCACAGTGCGGTGACGACAACGTGCGCCTCGTCGTGTGGTTCGACGACTGAGCATCGCCGCGACGGCGCATCGCTGCTGGGCGCCTCTTTCGGATCATCTCGCTGACCAGATGAAGATGGCGGCAAGGTGGAGTCCGGCGAGGTGGATGGTGGCGGTCTTGTCGTAGCGGGTGGCCAGGCCGCGCCACTGCTTGACCTTCTTGACGCAGCGCTCGTCCGTGTTGCGCTGTCTGGCCGTTGTAGGCGTCACGGTCGAAGGCAGGTGGCCTGCCGCAGCGGCTGCCGGGGCGTTTGCGATTGGCGGCGGTCGGCGGGCTGCGGGACACCGCACCGATCCCGCGCCGGCGCAGAGGCGAGCGGATCATGCGGGACGAGTAGGCCCAGTCGCCACGCACCCGCAGCGGACGGACGGGAGGACGACCGGACCCGACGCGAGGGACCCGGATGCCGTCCAGGACGGCCTTGAACTGTGGACTGTCGCCGCGCTGAGCGGCTGTGCCTCTCACGGAGGGGCACAGCCTGCCAGGGCCTGAGAACCAGC
The DNA here is from genome assembly GCF_053591995.1 of Streptomyces sp. NPDC002835. Lineage (NCBI taxonomy): Bacteria > Bacillati > Actinomycetota > Actinomycetes > Kitasatosporales > Streptomycetaceae > Streptomyces > Streptomyces sp. NPDC002835. Next base: position 26,200 of record NZ_JBSFUW010000036.1, read on the forward strand.
GCCCGGCCGATACTGGGAGTGGGCGCGAGTGCGAGACCCGCAGCCCCGCTCAGCAGCCGCAAGCCGCCGCGCCGGCCGGTGCGGTGAGCGGGTCGGCGGCGCGGGTGGTGCGGCCCTGGCTGGTGTCGTACGCGAAGCCCTCCCGGGCCCAGTACTCGAAGCCGCCGAGCATCTCCTTGACCTGGAAGCCCAGTTGGGCGAGGGCGAGGGCGGCGCGGGTCGCTCCGTTGCAGCCGGGGCCCCAGCAGTAGGTGACGACCGGTACGGACGGGTCGAGGAGCTGCCCGGCCTGTTCGGCGATGCGGGCGGTCGGCAGGTGCACGGCGCCCGGGACGTGGCCCTGGTCCCAGGACTCGGTGGAGCGGGAGTCGAGGACGACGAACCCGGGGTCGTCGTCGGCGGCGAGCGCGGCGGCGACGTCGGAGACGTCGGCGTGGAAGGCCAGGCTCGCGGCGAAGTGGGCGGCCGCGGCGGCCGGTGTGGCGGGCGGAACCCGCAGGACGGGGTTGGCGGTCCGCGCCACGGGGATGTCACTCTGCGTCGTGGTCATGTCCAGAAATCTACGGTCGGTTACCGTCTCCCGGAAGTGAGAGTCCCCGGCACATGGGTTGATCTGCCGGGGAATCCCCTGTTGTCTGTCGGGCATGACCGCTTATTCACCGGACGCCACCGACTGGCGCATTCTCCAGGTCCTGCAGACCCGGGGCAGGGCCGGCTTCACCGAGCTGGCCAAGGCCGTCTCCATGTCGGCGAGCGCCGTCACGGAGCGCGTGCGGCGGCTGGAGGAGGCGGGCGTCATCAAGGGGTACTCGGCCGTCGTGGACCAGGAGCGGCTCGGGCTGCCGGTCCTCGCGTTCGTACGGCTGCGCTATCCGAACGGCAACTACAAGCCGTTCCACGATCTGCTGGACGCGACGCCCGAGATACTCGAGGCCCACCATGTCACCGGCGACGACTGCTTCGTACTGAAGGTGGCGACCCGCTCGATGAGCCACCTCGAGCAGGTGTCGGGCAGGATCGGCGCCCTCGGCTCCGTGACGACGAGCGTCGTGTACTCCTCTCCCCTGCCGCAGCGTCCGATCAGTCGCTGAGTCCCGCCCCCGCCCGCAGCCGCACCGCGGAGCCGCCCCGGTCCTTGACGACCTCCAACTGCGCGGGGATGCGGCGGCGCAGATCGCCGACGTGGCTGACGATGCCGACGCTGCGGTCCCGTTCGCGCAGCGAGTCGAGGACGTCGAGCACCTCGTCCAGGGTCTGGTCGTCGAGGCTGCCGAAGCCCTCGTCGATGAAGAGGGTGTCGAGCCGTACGCCGCCGGCCTCGTCGGTCACCACGTCGGCGAGTCCGAGCGCGAGGGCCAGCGAGGCGAAGAACGTCTCGCCGCCCGACAGCGTCGCCGTGTCGCGTTCCCTGCCGGTCCAGGCGTCCACGACGTGCAGCCCGAGTCCGGCGCGTTTGCCGCCGGTGCGGGCGTCGGAGTGGACGAGCGTGTACCGGCCGGAGGACATCCGCTGCAGCCGTACGGTGGCGGCCGCCGCGACCTGTTCCAGCCGGGCCGCGAGCACATACGACTCCAGCCGCATCTTTCGTTCGTTGTCGGCGGAGGTGCCGGCGGTGAGGGCGGCGAGTCCGGCGAACCGTTCGTACTCCTCACGCAGCGGACCGAGCCGGAGGGTCTCCTGTGCGGCCTGGCCGGACAGCCGGTCGAGTTCGGCGCAGCGGGCGCGGGCCGCGTCGAGCGCGGACGCGGCGTCGCGCAGGGCGCGCTCTGCTGCGTCGTGGACGGCGCGGGCCGTCTCCGGTTCGGCGGGCGGAAGGCCGGCCGCGGCGCGGGTGTCGTCCTCCGCGAGCCGGTCGGCGACGGCGGCCGCCTCCGCCTGCCAGGCGTCGATGCGGTGCTGGAGGTCGCGCTGTTCGGTGTCGGGCAGGAGCGCGGCGGCCGCCTCCTCGGGCGTGGGGAACCCGGCGCGGAACGCGGCGTCGGCGAGCCGGTCGTCGGCCTCCTTCAGCCGCAGGGCGGTGCTGTCGACGGCGCGTACGGCGTCCGCCGCGGCCGCCAGCAGGCCGACCTGCCGTTCGAGCAGCGCGGCGCGCTCGGCGACGCTGCGGGCGCCGCCCCTGGCCCGGCTCACGTCGCCTTCGAGGGCGGCGAGTTCCTGGTCGAGCGTCTCCCGCCGGGAGGTGCGCGCGGCGCCGCGGCGCTCGGCCCCCTGCCGGGCCTCGATCCGCTCCTCGTACTCACGCTCGGCGCGGGCCAGGGCCTCGCGGGCGCCGTGGATGCCGGCCGCGAGGGCGCGGGTGCCGGCGTGCTCGCGCTCCAGGTCCTCGACGCCCTGGAGCAGTCCGGCGACGGTGGGGTCCGCCCCGGTCCGGGGGCCGGGGAAGGCGCCGGCAGCCTGTTCCGTGGCGGTGCCGGCGCTCTGCGCGCGAAGCACGGTCCCGTCGGAGGCGGCGTGTGCGGTGGTGACGGGGCCGGCGATCCCGGTGGCCGGGTCCGCTCCGCGGGCCCGCGCGGCCGCCGCCGCGCGGGACTCGTCGAGCACGGCGAGCTCCCGCTCGGCCTCCGCCCTGGCCTGTTCGGCGCGGGCGTGTTCCTCGTACGCGGCGTCCTCCGCGGCGCGGTCCACATGACCGGCGCCGGCGCGGGCGGGCGCCGGGTGTTCCTCGGAGCCGCAGACCGCGCAGGCCCGGCCGGGGACCAGCGCGGCGGCCAACTCGGCGGCGATGCCCTGGAGTCGGCGCTCCTTGAGGCCGAGCCAGGCCGCCTTGGCCTCGTTGGTCCGCTCGTGCAGGGTGCGCAGCCGCTGCGCCGCCCGCTCGGCGCGGGCGGCCAGTTCGTCGCGCTCGCGGGCGGCGCGCAGCCGCTCCCTGGCGGGTTCGAGCCGGCCGGCGAGGTGTTCGGCGCGGGTCGCGGCCTCCTGCGCGGCCGTGATCCGTTCCTGGTGGTCGCGCCGGACGCCGTCCCACTGGGCCAGCCAGGCCGTCGCCTCTTCGAGGATGTCGTCGTCCGCCCGCGCCTGCCGGTCCAGGTCGGCGAGCTCGCGGGTGATGCCGACGGCGCGGGTCTCGGCCCGGCGGGCGGCGTCCAGGCCGCCGGACTCCTCGCGCAGCGCCCGTTCCGCCGCGGTGAGTTGCTCCGCTCCGGCATCGGTGAGCTCCGGAGGGAGCCCCGCCCTGGTCCGTTCCCGTTCCCCGGCCGCGTCCCGGTGCTCGCGCTCCGCGGCGTCGCGCACGCGCAGCGCCGGTTCGACGAGGGCGGCCTTACGGGCCCGTTCCAGCCGGGTCCGCAGCGCCTCCTGCTCGGCCCGCCGCGCCTCCAGGGCCTCCGAGCGGACGAGGGCGTCCGCGTGACGCCGCTGGAGCCGGTCCCGCTCCCGTGCCTCCTCCAACTCCCGCCGTGCCGTGGCGCGGCGGCTCTCCGCGGCGGCCGCCCGGTGCTCGGCGATGCCGAGCCGTTCGCGCGCTCCGGTGCGGGCGACCGCAGCCCATTCAAGGACGGCGGCCGCGAGTCCGGGGTCTCCCGGCTGCTGTTCGGGGCGCGGCCACTCCGCCGCCGGGCCGGCGGCCTGCTCGATCCGGTGGGCGACGGCGAGCAGCCGTTCGTCCCCGGTCTTCACCTGCTGCTCGGCGGCGCGCCGCAGGTCGGCGAGGCGGTCCTCGACTGCGGCGAAGCGGCGGGTGTCGAAGAGCCGTCCAAGGAGTCTGCCGCGGGCCTCCGCGTCGGCCCGCAGGAAGCGCGCGAAGTCGCCCTGGGGCAGCAGCACGACCTGGCAGAACTGCTCGCGGCTCATCCCGAGGAGCTGGGTGATCTCCTCGCCGATCTCCTGGTGGGACTTGCTGAGCGCCTGCCAGTCGCCGGCCGCCGCGTCGTACTCGCGCAGGGTGCTCTGTGCCCGTTCGGTGACGAAGCCCTTGCCGCGCTTCTTGGGGCGGGGCTGTTCCGGGCGGCGGGTGACCTCCAACCGCCGTCCCGCCACGGCCAGTTCGAGCCGGACCTCGGTGGGGGTGCCGGTCTGCGCGTGGTCGCTGCGCAGCGACGCTCCGGGGCTCTGGCGCGCGCCGGGCACCGCCCCGTACAGCGCGAAGCAGACGGCGTCGAGCACGGACGTCTTACCGGCGCCGGTCGGCCCGTGGAGCAGGAAGATGCCGGAGCTGGCGAGGGCGTCGAAGTCCACTTCCTGGGTGGTGCCGAACGGGCCGAACGCGGTGACGGTCAACGTGTGCAGTCTCACCGGGCCACCTCGCGCACACCGGCGTCGACGCGTACGTCCTCGAAGGCGGCGCGCAGCACGGCGCGCTCGCCGTCGTCGGGGCCGTTGCCGCCGCGGACGTGGGCGACGAAGTCCTCGGCGATCTGCTGGTCGGTGCGCCCGCGCAGCCGCTGTGCGTACGAGGCGGTGGTGTCCTGCTCCGCCCGTTCCGGGTCGAAGACGAGGTGCAGGGTGTGCGGGAAGCGCGCGGACAGCCGGGCCATCGGGTCGGCCGGCCGCACGGCGTCGGTGAGGGTGGCCTCCACGAACGACTGCTCGTGACGGTCGAGCGCCGGGTCCTCGAGCAGGTCCTCCAGCGTGCCGCGCAGCCGGGCGAGGGGGCGTGGCACCGGGCAGTCGATCCGCTCGGCGGTGACGGCTCCGGCCGCGTCGAGGTCGACGATCCACATGGTCTTGCGGTGGTCGGTCTCGGAGAACGAGTAGGCCAGCGGGGAGCCCGAGTATCTGACCCGGTCAGTGATGGTCTGGCAGCCGTGCAGGTGCCCGAGGGCCGCGTAGTCCACGCCGTGGAAGACGCCGGACGGCACGGCGGCGACACCGCCGACGGTGATGTCCCTTTCGCTGTCGCTCGGCTCGCCGCCGACGACGAAGGCGTGGGCGAGCACGACGGACCGGGTGCCGGGCTCACGTGCGGCGAGGTCGGCCCGTACGCGCTCCATCGCCGCGGCGAGGACCGTCTCGTGGGCCGTCTGCTCCGCCTGGAACTCCGCTCTGACCAGGGCCGGTTCGAGATACGGCAGCCCGTAGCAGGCGACCGGGCCGTGTTCGTCGGCGAGCAGTACGGGGGTGCCGCAGCCGGCCGGGTCGGTGCGCAGGTGGATGCCGGCCCGGTCGATGAGGCCCGCGCCGACGCCGAGCCGGCGCGCAGAGTCGTGGTTGCCGGAGATCATCACCGTCGGCACGCCTGCGTCGGCGAGCCGGTGCAGGGCCTCGTCGAACAGCGCGACGGCGGCGAGCGGCGGCACGGCCCGGTCGTACACGTCTCCCGCGACGAGCACCGCGTCCACGTCCCGTTCGCGCACCGTCGCCACCAGGTGGTCGAGGAACGCGGCTTGGGCGTCGAGCATGCTCACCCGGTGGAACGACCGCCCCAGGTGCCAGTCCGACGTGTGCAGGAGTCTCATGATCGGTGAGCGTATCGGTGGGGTCGGACAATGCGGGCGGCTTCACGCATCCCCGTACGCCTCGCCGCCCAGTTCCAGCCCCGCCGTGCCCGCGGTGGCGTCGGCCAGCCAGGCCCGGAAGGCGTCGACGTCGGCGTCCGGCAGCCCGATCCCGATCCGTACGGCGTCCGCGTACGCGACCTCGCGCACCTGACGGCCCGTCGCCCGCAGATCGTTCTCCAGCTTGCCGGCCCGCTGGTGGTCGACGGTGACGGTGGCGAGCCGGAACCGTCTGCGGGTGAGGGTGCCGACCGCGTCCAGCGCCTCGCCGACCGCTCCCCCGTACGCCCTGATCAGCCCGCCGGCGCCGAGCTTGACGCCGCCGTAGTACCGGGTGACGACGGCGACGGTGTACCGGATCTCGCGCCGCATCAGCATCTGCAGCATGGGCACTCCGGCGGTGCCGCCGGGTTCCCCGTCGTCACTCGCCTTCTGGACGGCGGCGTCGGCGCCGACGACGTACGCGAAGCAGTTGTGAGTGGCGGCCGGGTGCTCCTTGCGGATGCGGGCGACGAACGCCTGCGCCTCCTCCTCGGTGGCGGCGGGGGCGAGCGCGCAGATGAAGCGCGATCGGTTGATCTCGGTCTCGTGGACGCCCTCGCCGGCGACCGTCCGGTACTGCTCCTGCATCCGGCCACCCTATGCGCCGCCCGGAGCGGGACACTCCACGGGGGAATCCTCCGGGTCCTCGGCCCGTTGTCCTGGCATGTACGCAGACGCAGAGACGATCCGCAGGATTCTGACGACCACCGGTGACACCTGGGCGGTCGTCGGCCTGTCCCACAACCGGGCGCGGGCGGCGTACGGCGTCGCCGAGGTGCTCCAGCGCTACGGCAAGCGCGTCGTGCCGGTCCATCCGAAGGCCGAGACGGTCCACGGCGAGCAGGGGTACGCGAGCCTCGCCGACATTCCCTTCGAGGTGGACGTCGTGGACGTCTTCGTGAACTCGGAGCTGGCCGGGCAGGTGGCCGACGAGGCCGTGGCCGTCGGCGCGAAGGCGGTGTGGTTCCAGCTCGGCGTGGTCGACGAGGCGGCGTACGAACGCACCCGGGCGGCGGGTCTGGACATGGTGATGGACCGGTGCCCGGCGATCGAGATCCCGCGGCTGGGCTGACGCTGGGGCAGGCCCTTCGCGACGGGCGGCGGCTCCACGGCGGTGCCGCGCCCTGGGCGGTCGGGCGGCCTCAGACGCCGAGGCCCTCGACCACCACCGCGCCGGGCAGGGCGGCGAACGCCTTGCCCGGCACGATCAGCTTGCCGCGTCGCCGGCCGCTGCCGACGAGCACCCATTCGGTGTCGACGACGGCCGGGTCGACCAGCAGCGGCCAGTCGGCGGGCAGGCCGATGGGCGTGATGCCGCCGTACTCCATGCCGCTCTCACCCGTCGCGGTCTCCATCGAGGCGAACGACGCCTTGCGTGCGCCGAGTTGCCTGCGCACGGCGCCGTTGACGTCGACGCGGGTGTGGGACAGGACGAGACATGCGGCGAGCGTGGTCTCCCCGCCGCGCCGGCCGGCCACGATGACGCAGTTCGCGGACTGTTCGAGCAGTTCGCGGCCGTAGTGCTCCACGAAGACGGCGGTGTCGGCGATCTCCGGGTCGGTGTCGACGTGCAGGAGCTGATCGGCGGGGACGTCGCCGTGCCAGGCGCGGACGGCCGCGGCGACGGGCGCGACGAGCTGCTCGAGGCAGTCGGGTGCGGGGGTGGCGTCGTCGAAGTTCCCGATGGGTGCGCGCATGTGCCGCACGCTAACACCGCAGCGCACGGCGGCGGTCGGGCGTCTCAGCGGCCATGTGTCTCCGCGGAGGGGCGTCTCGGCGGTCATGTGTCTCTGCGGACGGGCGCCTCAGTGGTGGTGCGTCTCAGCGGACGGGCGGGACGGAGACCGCCATCATCACTTCCACGATCTCGTCGCCGTCGTTGCGGTAGGCGTGCGGGGCGTTCGCCTCGAAGGTGGCGGAGGTGCCGGCCGGTACGGGGTGGGCCTGGCCGTCGACGACGAGGGTCAGCTCCCCGGCGGTGACGTGCAGCAGCTCCGTCGTGCCGTCCGGGTGGGGGTCGGAGGCACTTTCGTCGCCCGGCATCAGCCGCCAGGACCACAGCTCCAGCGGGCCGCCGCGCTCGTTGCCGACGAGGAGGGTGGTGGAGCTGCCGGTGGAGGTGGACCACATCCGGACGGCCTGCTCCGGCGGGACGAGCCGGACCTGCGGGCCCTGTTCGTAGTCGAGGAGCGTGGTGATGCTCACGCCGAGGGCGTCGGCGAGCTTCACCGTGGTGCCCACGCTCGGATTGGTGCGCGCCTGCTCGATCTGGATGATCATGCCGCGGCTGACGCCGGAGCGGGCGGCGAGGGCGTCCAGGGTGAAGCCGCGTTCGCCGCGCCAGTGCTTGAGGTTCCGGGCGAGCGACCGGGTGAGCTGGTCGAGGTCCGACACATTCCGTCCAAGATTCCGGCGCCGTCCAATATTCTGGATGACGGAGTCCAATAAACTGCACTATGGTGTGGTGCACCGAATCGTCCACCACACTGTACTGCGAGGCCCCCGCATGACCGCACTCCTCGCCCTGGCCACCAGCCTGCTCTGGGGCCTGGCCGACTTCGGCGGCGGGCTGCTCACGCGACGTACGCCCGCGCTCACTGTGGTCGTCGCCTCCCAGACCGTCGCCGTAGTGGTGCTCGGCGTGATCGTCGTGGCGACCGGCGGCTTCTCCGAGACCGGACCGCGGCTCTGGTACGCGGTGGCGGCCGGAGCGGTCGGACCGGTGGCGATGCTCTGCTTCTACAAGGCGCTCGCCCTCGGCCCCATGGGCGTCGTGTCGCCGCTCGCGTCGCTGGGCGTCGCCGTGCCCGTCGGCGTCGGGCTACTGCTGGGCGAGCGGCCCGGCATGGTCCAGTTCGCGGGCATCGCGGTGGCCGTGGCGGGCATCGTCCTGGCGGGCGGCCCAGAGCTGCGGGGCGCGCCGGTGCAGCGGCAGGCGGTGCTGATGACGCTGGTCGCGGCGTTCGGGTTCGGCGCCGTACTGGCCCTGATCGCCGAGGCGTCGACCACGCTCACCGGGCTGTTCCTCGCCCTGTTCGTCCAGCGCGTCACCAACGTGACCGTCGGCGGGGCCGCCCTGTACGTGTCGGTGAGGCGCGGCGGCCGCGCGCTGCCCGAGGACGGCGGCGCGCGCGCCGTGCTGTGTTCGCTGCCGGCGCTCGCCTTCGTCGGCCTCGCCGACGTCGCCGCGAACGGCACGTACTCGGTCGCCGCGCAGCTCGGGCCGATCACGGTGGCCGCGGTACTGGCGAACCTCTACCCGGTCGTGACCGTCCTCGCGGCGCTCGTCGTCCTCAAGGAGCGACTGCGCAGCGTGCAGGCGGCGGGCGCCGGACTGGCCCTGGTGGGCACGGCCCTGCTGGCGACCGGCTGATCAGCGCTCCTCGACGCCGGCCCTGGCGTCGTCGGCCGACCCGGACAGCTCCGCGTCCAGCTCCTTGAGCGCGCGCAGCTGTCCGGGAGTGACGCCTTCGGGGATCGGCACCGGCGCGGGCGTACGCAGCGGCGGCTGCCAGCCGTCCTTCTCGTCCCACCGCCGTACGACCCGGGCGGGCGCGCCGGCCACCACCGCGTGGTCGGGCACCTCTCCCCGTACGACCGCGCCCGCCGCCACCACGACGTTGCGGCCCAGCCGGGCGCCCGGGAGGATCACCGCGCCGGTCCCCAGCCAGCAGCCGGGCCCGATCTCCACCGGGTCCGTGCGCGGCCACTGCTTGCCGACGGGTTCGTGCGGATCGTCGTAACTGTGGTTCGTGGAGGTGATGTAGACGTACGGGCCGCAGTACGTGTCGGAGCCGATGGACACGCGGGTGTCGGCGATGACGTGGCTGCCGCGCCCAAGGACCACACCGTCGCCGAGGCTCAGCACGGTGTCGGAGCCGAGGTCCAGGCCCGGCATCATGCCGGCGGTGAGGGTCACCTGCTCGGCGATGATGCAGTGGGCGCCGAGCTCGATCCACGGTTCGCCGAAGACGGTGCCCTGCGGGAAGGCCAGTCGCGTGCCGCTGCCGATCCGCCGGAACCGCAGCCGCCCGGGGCGCTCGGCGGTGACGGCCCCCGTGTCCTGCACCCACTGCCACCCGCGGTGCACGGCACGCGTGAGGAACCGGCGGCGCCACGCGGCCGCGGACGACGGGGTGTTCCTGCTCTTCGGCACCCGCCCACGGTAGTCGGCCGCGCCCAGCACAACGGCGCTGACGTGCTGTGACCTTCACCCCAGCCGCGGCCGTACGGGAGCCGGACCGCTCAGCCGCCGACCGGGGTGAAGCGCACGGGCAGGTACGTCGGCCCCCGGGTGAACAGCCCCTCCTCCCCCTTGAAGGCGCGCTCCACGTCCTCGTAACGGGAGAGCAGATAACTGCCGGTGGGCTCGTGCCGCATCAGCGGGGCGTGCTCACGCATCAGCCGGTAGGCGGGGTACGGGTCGGCGGCGAACTCGGGCGACAGGATGTCCGGGATGTGCTGTGCGATGGCCATGGAGCTCCCTCGTTCAGCAACGGGCGGTGTGCACAAGGCTATTGACGGACCGCCGGGGAGGAAGAGACGCCGAGGGGGCGCAGGGCGGCGCGTCCGCGGCGCGCACCGGGCCACCCCGGCGGTCACCGCCCCGCGCGGGGGCATACGGTGCAGGCAGGCGCGACGGACCGGTGAATTCGACAGGGAGCGGGCATGACGGAGCGGGCTTTGGTTGCGGGTGTCGGCGGCAGGGAACCCGAGGTCGACCCTGAGGCGTTCACCGCGCCGACGTCGGTGGTGATGGGCGAGGTCACGCTCGGCGCGGGCGTGAGCGTCTGGTACCACACGGTGCTGCGCGCCGACTGCGGGCCGATCGCGATCGGCGCCGGCAGCAACATCCAGGACAACTGCACGGTCCACAGCGACCCGGGGTTCCCCGTGACCGTCGGCGAACGCGTCTCGGTCGGCCACAACGCGATCCTCCACGGCTGCACCGTCGACGACGACGTCCTCGTCGGCATGGGCGCCACCGTCCTCAACGGCGCGCACATCGGCGCGGGCTCGCTGATCGCGGCGCAGGCGCTCGTGCCGCAGGGCATGCAGGTGCCGCCGGGCTCCCTGGTCGCGGGCGTGCCGGCAAAGGTGCGGCGCGCGCTGACGCAGGAGGAGCAGGAGGGCATCAAGCTCAACGCGGCGGTCTATCTGGACCTGGCGGCGCAGCACCGCGACGCGCACAAGGGCTGAGCCCGGCTACGCCACGGTGCGCGAACGGCCGCCCCGGCGCCTCGAAGGTGCCGGGGCAGCTCGGTTCTGCGGCCGCCGCTCAGCTGTTGGGGCGCAGGGTCCAGACGATGTGCATCTCGCCGGTCACGGCGCCGTCGGCGCGCTGGATGGCGACCGTCACGGGGAACTCGGGGCGCTCGCCCGCGTCCAGTTCCTTCACGACGTCCGCGACGGGGCGGCCGAGCGTCGCGGTCGCGGTGAGAACTCCCTTGGCGAGCTTCTTGTAGCTCGTCTCCGCCTTGACCGGCAGCGGTACGGCGCGGCCGAGCTGGTCACCGAAGGCGGCGAGGACGACGGCCCCGCTCGCGGACTCGGCCAGCGTGAACATCGCTCCGGCGTGGGGCCCGCCGACGTGGTTGTGGTACTCGGGGTCGTCGGGCAGCCGGAGCACCGCCCGCTCGGGCGTGGTCTCCAGGTACTCCAGCTTGAGGGTCCTGACCATGGGAACGGTGGCGGTAAGCAACTCGCCGATGGACATCTGCTCTGCGCTCATGGCGCGATGTTACCCACGAGTAGGAGTGCTTGGCCATCCCTTGGCCACCCCTTCGGCGACGGCCTTCGCCGCGGCCTTCGAGCGGCCCGGTGGGGGCCGGGCGTAGCAGTGCCGGACCCGCACCTCTATCGTTACTCGCCATGTGGCCAGGACAGCAGCCGCCCGGGGGCGAGCAGAACCCGCAGGACCAGAACCCGTACCAGCAGCCGGGGTACCAGCAGCCGAATCCGTATCAGCAGCCGGGATACCAGCAGCAGGGGTACCAGCAGCCCAACCCGTACCAGCAGCCGACCGCGCCGCAGTACGCCGTGCCCGGCCAAATGCCCGGGGCGCCGCAGCCGCCCGGGGACGAGAAGAAGAAGACGACGATCGTCGCGATCGTCGCCGCCACCGCCGTGGTCGTGACCGCGGCCGTGACCGGCTTCATCGTGCTCCCCGAGGACGACAAGCCGTCCGGCAAGGGCGGCGACGCCGCGGCCTCGAAGCCGGCCGAGCCGGAGAAGTCGGAGCCCGCGGAGGACCCGGCTCCGGCGCCGACGGACAATCCGCGCGGCGGCGAGTCCAAGCCGACCGTCGCCGGCTGGAAGGTCGTGACCAACCCCAAGCACGGGACGCAGTTCGACGTCCCCGCGGAGTGGGAGGTCCTGAGCTCGGGAACAGCCACCGGTTTCGAGGACGAGAAGAAGGGCGACGGGTCTCCCGCCGTCATCATGTCCGCCCCGGCACACCTGAAGAGCAAGTGGTGCGTCATCGACGCCGACAAGGACGGCAGCGAAGAGGACTACGGCCTCGCCAGCACCGGCACCAAGGGCGGCAAGGGCGCCAAGAACACGGCGGAGGCCGCCTACAACGAGGCCGGCAACTGGGCCTGGGCCGCCTACGCCCAGACCGAGCCGAAGGGCACGGTCAAGGTCACCGAGGCGAAGGACTACACGACGAAGTCCGGCCTCAAGGGCAGCCTGGCCACGGCCACGGCGAAGGGCGTCAAGAAGGAGAACAAGTGCGAGACCGACGGTAAGTCGGTCGCGTTCAGCTTCAAGAACGCGAAGGGGGACTTCGCAAGCTGGGTGCTGTACTCCAACACGGGCGTGCCGGACGAGGTGCCGGACGAGACGATCCAGAAGATCCTCAGCACGGTCCGCCTGGCGGGCTCCGCGGGCTGACCCGACGGGGCGGTGCCGATCACGTCGGGGCGCTGCCCCGAACCCCGCGCCTCAATCGCCGGCCGGGCAACTCCAGCCCGGCCGGCGATTGAGGCCACCGCGCGAAGCGCGGTACGGGGCCCGGCGAAGCCCGGCCCACCGCCCGGAGGGCGGTCCGGGGTCCGGGGCTTGCCCCCCGCGGCGGAGCCGCAAATCGGTACAGCGGGAAGGGGCGGGTAGGGGACAAGGCCCCCGTCACCCCACCGTAAACGCCCCCTCCGGCGGCTCCGGCGACGCCGTCGCCCCCGCGTCGTCGACCGGCGCCGCGTCGCCCCGGAGCCGCGCCACCGCCCGCCCCCGCTCCACCCGCGCCGGAAACGCGTCCGACGCCGCCCGCCGCGCGAGCGCTGTCGTGTCGAGCGGGGCCTGCGACGCGAGCAGGACCGCGTTGCCGAAGCGGCGGCCCCGCAGCACCGACGGTTCCGCGATCAGCGCCAGTTCCGCGAACACCTCCGCGAACGTCGCCAGTTGCGAGCGGAGGAAGGCGAACGGCGCGCCGTCCGCGAGGTTCGCCGCGTAGAGGCCGTCCGGCCGCAGCACCCGCTCGGCGGCCCGCGCGTACGCGACCGTGGTGAGGTGGGCGGGCACGCGTGAGCCGCCGAAGACGTCGGCGACGATCAGGTCCGCGGAGTCCGGGGCCGCGGCCTCGACCATCGTCCGGGCGTCGGCACGGTGCACGGTGACGCCGGAGCCGTCCGGCAGCGGCAGGTGCTCCGCAACGAGCGCGGCCAGCCCGGCGTCGGCCTCGACGACGTCCTGCCGCGACCCGGGCCGCGTCGCGGCGACATAGCGGGGCAGGGTGAGCGCGCCGCCCCCGAGGTGGAGCACGGACAGCGGCGCTCCCTCCTCGGCGGCGCAGTCGACGACATGGCCGAGCCGCCGCACGTACTCGAATTCGAGGTGCGTCGGATCGTCGAGGTCGACGTACGACTGCGGAGCGCCGTCGACGGTCAGCAGCCAGGCGCGCTCACGGTCCACGTCGGGCATGAGCTTGGCGGTGCCGCCGTCGACGGCGCGCAGGACGGGGAGGGGCTCGTTCACCGCCCCATTGTCCCGCCCCCCGCGCCCCCTCAGCCCCGCAGCCCTCAGTCCACAGATGTCACAGCACGGCCGTCACCGTCCCCGCGCCCACCGTCCGGCCGCCCTCGCGGATCGCGAAGCCGAGCCCCGGCTCCAGGGGCACGTCCCGGCCGAGCTCGACGGTCAGGGAGACCGTGTCGCCGGGCCGCGCCACCCCCGCCTCCCCGAGGTCGATGTCGCCGACGACGTCCGCGGTGCGGATGTGGAACTGCGGCCGGTAGCCGGTGGACACCGGTGTGGCCCGGCCGCCCTCGCGGGCGGAGAGCACATGGACCCGCGCCGTGAAGCGCCGGCTCGGCACGACGCTGCCGGGCGCGGCGACCACATGGCCGCGCCGGACCTGGTCGCGGTGGACGCCGCGCAGCAGCATCGCCACGTTGTCCCCCGCCTCCGCGGACTCCATCGGCCTGCCGAAGGTCTCCAGACCGGTCACCACCGTCTCGGTGTCCGCCCCGAGCACCTGGACCCGGTCACCGACGCGCACGGTGCCCCGCTCGACGGCTCCGGTGACGACGGTGCCGCGCCCGGTGATGGTGAGGACGTTCTCCACCGGGAGCAGGAACGGCGCGTCGGTGTACCTGACCGGCATCGGCACGTACGTGTCGACGGCGTCGAGCAGCGCCTCGATCGCGGCGGTCCAGCGCGGGTCGCCCTCGAGCGCCCGCAGCCCGGAGACGCGCACCACGGGCACGGCGTCGCCGCCGTAACCGTGCGCCGTCAGGAGGTCGCGGACCTCGAGCTCCACGAGGTCGGTCAGCTCTTCGTCGCCCGCGTCGGCCTTGTTGAGGGCGACGACGACGTGGTCGACGCCGACCTGGCGGGCGAGCAGTACGTGCTCCGCGGTCTGCGGCATGACGCCGTCGAGCGCGGACACGACGAGGATCGCCCCGTCGAGCTGCGCGGCGCCGGTGACCATGTTCTTGACGTAGTCGGCGTGACCCGGCATGTCCACGTGGGCGTAGTGGCGGGTGTCGGTCTCGTACTCGACGTGCGCGATGTTGATGGTGATGCCGCGACTGGCCTCCTCCGGCGCCCGGTCGATGCGGTCGAACGGCACGAAGACGCCGGTCCCGCGCTCGCTGAGGACCTTGGTGATGGCGGCGGTCAGGGTGGTCTTGCCGTGGTCGACGTGACCCATGGTGCCGATGTTGAGGTGCGGCTTGGTCCGCACGTATGCCGTCTTGGGCATGACGAGGTCGTTCCTTCCCGGAACTCGAAGTGTGTCGGGACCCCTGGGCCCGCCGACCCTCCCCCTGCGGGGTCCGCGGACAATCCGGGAAGGGTCAGCTTCGGGCGCCGTCGAAGGGCGCCGCGGCGGCGCCGGCCGCACTGACGGCGGCCTTGGCGACGACGGCCTTGGCGACGGCGACTGCGACAACCTCGGTCGCGGGAAACGCGGCAGCCTTCGGCGCGTCCGCGACTGCGGACGGCGCTGCGAAGAAGGCGTACCGGAACATGCGTCGATGATCGCCCCTGCCCCCGTACGGCGTCGAACGGTTTTCGGGCGACGGGCAGTTGTCCGGGGCATACCCCGTCACAGATGTTTGAGCGCCTCCCGCACGGAGAGCGGCGACAGCCGCTCCCGCGCGCCGTCGACGAAGTCCCGTACCGCGTCCGGGTCCGTCCTGGCGTACTCCCGCAGCGCCCAGCCGATGGCCTTGCGGATGAAGAAGTCCGGGTGGTCTGCCCGGCGGAGGCAGTAGCGGAACAGTCGTGCGCTGTCCGTCGCCTCCCGGTAGCGCAGTTGGTGCAGGAGCGCCGTGCGGGTGACCCATGTGTCGCCGTCGTCGATCCATGCGTCCATGACGCGTCCGAGCGCCGGATCGGCGGCCACCAGTGGTCCGACGACGTGCACGGCGAGCATGTCGACGGTGTCCCACCACGGCACGGTGGTGATCAGCCGATGCGCCACGGGCAGAAAGCCGGAGGAGCAGCGGCCGACGTGGCGCCGCAGATAGTCGGCGGCGAAGTAGTGGTACTCGCGCTCGGGCAGCGCCCAGCAGCGCAGCGCGACGGCCGTGCAGTCCGCCTCGTCGGGCCGGAGCGTGCCGGCAAGGACGGTGCGGGACAGGGCCCGGCGTGCCGGCGTGGGGATGCCGAGGAACGGGGCGACGCCCTTCATGTACGCGGCGGCCCGCGCGGCCCTGGCCTCGTCCGCCGCGGCCGGATACGCGGCGACGAGCCGTTCAATGACGGTGTCGGCGAGATCGCTGCGCGGTACGGCGTCCGGTACGGCGTGCGTCATACGGCACACATTACGGCGATCACATACCGGTGTCGGCTAGTCTCCCCGGATGCTCGACCTCGTCCCCCGGCCGGCGTCCGCCCTCGCCGTCCGCTGCTCCAGGGTCCTGTTCTCGCCCTGGTCCCGGCTGTCCCTTCTCGCGGTGCTGCTCGCCTCCGCCGCGGTGACGGTCGTGCTCTTCGAGCCGCAGAGACTGCTCTCCGCGGGCTGGCCGCAGTTGAGCGGTCCGGCGGCCGTGGTGCTGTACGGCGTGGGGTACGGGGTGTGCACGGCCGCGTTCGTGCCGCGGCCGATCCTCAATCTGGCGGCGGGCGCGCTGTTCGGCTCGCAGGCCGGGCTGGTGGCGGCGCTCGCCGGCACGGTGCTGGGGGCCGGGATCGCCTTCACCCTGGGCCGGGTGCTCGGGCAGGACGCGCTGCGCCCGCTGCTGCGGGGACGGTGGCTGGAGGCCGCCGACGGTCAGCTCAGCCGGCACGGTTTCCGTTCCATGCTGGCGATACGGCTGTTCCCGGGCATACCGTTCGCCGCCGCCAACTACTGCGCGGCCGTCTCCCGCATGGGCTGCCTGCCGTTTCTCCTGGCCACCGGCCTCGGCTCGATCCCGAACACGGCGGCGTACGTGGTCGCGGGCAGCCGGGCCGGGTCGCCGACGTCGCCGGCGTTCCTGATCGCGATGGGGTTCATCGTGGTGACGGGGCTGGCGGCCGCGACGGTCGCCTGGGCCAAGCGCCACCGGATGCGCGGCGCCGGGCACCACCCCGTGCGGGAGTCCCCCGCCCCGGCCCCGGACCGGGGCCCCCTCGAGCCGGTCGCGGCCCACGGCCCCGCCGTCTGACCGGGCCCGCCCACCACCGCCCGGCGGGCCCGCCGCGCAGGGCCTGACGCAAGCGCTTCACTCAAGGGCGCTACGCTGCCACCCGGCGCGGGCCCGCTGACGTACGCGAGTCGTCACTCGTGGGTCACGTGCCTTTGTGCTCCTGACAGACCGTGACCAGCCTTGGGTGGCATAGCTTTCATGTCTTGGTTCGAATCATTGATCCTCGGGCTCGTCCAGGGGCTGACGGAGTTCCTCCCCATCTCCTCGAGCGCGCATCTGCGGCTCACCGCCGCGTTCGCCGGCTGGCACGACCCAGGCGCCGCGTTCACCGCGATCACCCAGATCGGCACGGAGACGGCCGTCCTCATCTACTTCCGCAAGGACATCGGCAGGATTCTGTCGGCCTGGTTCCGCTCGCTCACCGACAAGGCGATGCGCGGCGACCCCGACGCCAGGATGGGCTGGCTGGTGATCATCGGTTCGGTGCCGATCGGTGTCCTGGGCCTCACGCTCAAGGACCAGATCGAGGGCCCGTTCCGTGATCTGCGGCTCATCGCCACGACCCTGATCGGCATGGGCATCGTCCTGGGCATCGCGGACCGGCTCGCCGCCCGGGACGAGGTGGGCGGCCGCCACCGGGTGGTCAAGGAGCGCAAGACGCTGAAGGACCTGAGCGTGCGGGACGGCCTCATCTACGGCGTCTGCCAGGCGATGGCCCTGATCCCCGGAGTGTCCCGCTCCGGCGCGACCATCAGCGGCGGTCTGCTGATGGGCTACACCCGCGAGGCGGCGGCCCGTTACTCGTTCCTCCTGGCGATCCCTGCCGTGCTCGCCTCCGGCCTGTTCGAACTGAAGGAGGCCGGCGAGGGCCACGTGTCGTGGGGCCCGACGATCTTCGCGACCTTCGTCGCCTTCGGCGTGGGCTACGCGGTGATCGCCTGGTTCATGAAGTTCATCACCACGAGAAGCTTCATGCCGTTCGTGATCTACCGGATCATCCTCGGCATCGTGCTCTTCATCCTGATCGGCATGGGCGTCCTGAGCCCGCACGCGGGCGAGTCGGCCGGCTGATCCGCCGGCGCATGCCGTCTCGGTGCACCTCTGCCGAGCGCGGACCGCCGGACGCGCCGCCGCCCTTCTCGCGCCATGATGCTCTCGGTGCGAAGAGGGCCGGCGGTGCTGCGGACCCAGGCGGATCCCGGTGTGGATCAGACGTCGATCGCACCGAGCTGCTGCAGCAGGCCGAGGTCGTCGAGGTTCCACCAGCTCTCGGCGATCTTGCCGCCTTCGCACCGGAAGGTTGCGTGGCCGGTTCCCGAGATCTCCCGGCCGGTGGCCTCCATGCCCTGGTACGTACCCACGTGACGTCCCGTGTAGGTCGCCCGTACGCACACCGTGTCGCCCTCGGCCACCAGGCTCTCGATGGTGATCACCGGTTCGAACGCCTCGATGGTTTCCTTGTTCTCGGCCTTGGCCTGCGCGAGCCCCAGATCGTACGAGGACAGGGCCGGGTCGTGCTCCCGGTAGTCATCCGTGCACATTTCGTCCGCGGCGTCGACGTTCCTCGCGTTGATCACGTTCTCGAAGAAGCTGCGGACCACAATCTTGTTCAGCTGCTCGTCCCGCATGACGTCGAGGTCCGTGAAGGACGGCTCGCCCTCACACAGAGCCACCATCTCCCGGAAGATCCGGTCGGTCTCCGGCAGCTGCGAGTTCTTCATCGCCTCCTCGTAGGAAGGGAACTCCACGATTTCGACCACATGAGTCGAGTCCGCACGGTCACGCCCCACGATCGAGTGGGTGGCTGTCCGCTTGCCCTGCGTCGACTCGATCCAGGTGTCCATCAACCTGTTCAACTCATCG
Organism: Streptomyces sp. NPDC002835; assembly: GCF_053591995.1. Lineage (NCBI taxonomy): Bacteria > Bacillati > Actinomycetota > Actinomycetes > Kitasatosporales > Streptomycetaceae > Streptomyces > Streptomyces sp. NPDC002835. The sequence goes on from NZ_JBSFUW010000036.1 coordinate 44,612, forward strand.
GCCCTGCTCGTCCTGCAGTCGATGACCTGCATGAATGTCATGACTTCTCCCAGCGTTTGGAGAGCTCGAGACATCTTCAGGCTATGCCCGGCCCCCAACGCCTGCCAGGTCGGTCGACAGCCGCCGTCCACGCCCGTGCCGCTTCGAAGACACTCCCCGTCCATGGAGCGCTGCCGAGCCGCGTCCTGATGTCGACGTCACCACGAGAGCCCAGTGCCCGGTCCGGCCGTCGTACGCACCGGGCACCCGGAGGTCAGGCTTCGCGGGATCCCTCGTACATCGCCTCGATGGCCTGTGCGTTCGTGCGCTCCACGACGGGGCGTTTGACCTTGAGGCTCGGGGTGAGTTCGCCGTGTTCGACGTCGAGGTCGCGCGGGAGCACCGAGAACTTCTTGATGGTCTGCCAGCGCTGCAGGTCGCCGTTGACGCGCTGGACGAAGCCGTCGATCAGCTCGTGGACCTGGGGTGAGGAGACGACGTCGGCGTAGCTGCGGCCGCCGAGGTCGTGGGATGCCGCCCAGGGCATGATCACGGTCTCGTCGAGGGCGATCAGGGCGGTGCAGAAGTTGCGGCCGTCGCCGATGACCAGGATGTTGCTGACGAACGGGCAGACCGCCTTGAAGCGGCCCTCGATCTCGGTGGGCGCCACGTACTTGCCGCCCGAGGTCTTGAACACGTCCTTCTTGCGGTCGGTGATCCGGAGGAAGCCGTCCTTGTCGACCTCGCCGATGTCGCCGGTGCGGAACCAGCCGTCGCTCTCCAGGACCTCGGCGGTCTTCTCCGGAAGGTTGTGGTAGCCGCGCATGACGCCGGGGCCTCTCAAGAGGACCTCGCCGTCCTGGGCGATGCGGATCTCGGTGCCGGGCAGTGGCGTGCCCACCGTGCCGATCCGGTGGCCTTCGGCGGGATTGACGGTGCAGGCCGCGCTGGTCTCCGTCAGGCCGTAGCCCTCGAAGACGTGCACACCGGCGCCGGAGAAGAAGTAGCCGATGTCCGGAGCGAGGGCGGCGCTGCCGGAGACGCTGCCGCGCAGATTGCCGCCGAAGGCCGCACGGATCTTGCCGTACACCAGCCGGTCGGCGACGGCGTGCTGAACGGCGAGCGGCAGGGGCACCCGGCGTTTCCCGGTCGCCACGGTGCTCTCCTGGCCGATCCTGGCGTAGTCGCGGGCGACCTTCGCCGCCCAGAGGAAGATCTTGTACTTGGCGCCGCCCTCGGCTCTCGCTCTGCCGGCGATGCCGTTGTAGACCTTCTCGAAGATCCGCGGCGCGGACGCCATCACGGTGGGCCGGACCGCGGGCAGGTTGGTGACGATGCGGTCGACGCGCCCGTCCACGGCCATCACATGGCCGGTCCTGATCTGGCCGGAGATCAGGGCCTTGCCGAAGACGTGGGACAGGGGCAGCCACAGGAACTGCACATCGTCGGGGCGCAGCAGTCCGCTGACCTCCTGTGCGACGCCCTGGTACGACCAGCAGTCGTGCACGAGGCGCACGCCCTTGGGCGGGCCGGTCGTGCCGGACGTGTAGATGAGGGTGGCGAGGTGCTCCGGCTCGATGGCCCGCACCGCCTGCTCGATCGCGTCCGGGTGCTCTTCCAGGTACGCGGTCCCGCGCTTCTCCAGCTCGGCGAGGGACAGTACCTCGAGCCCCTCGACCGGCGGGATGTCCGCTCCGGGGTCGAAGACGACCGCGTGGCCGAGTTCGGGCAGCCGGTCCGTGTGGGCGACCACCTTGGCGAGCTGTGCGGCGTCCTCGACGAAGATCGCCCGGCTGCCGGAGTCGGAGAGGATGTGCACCGTCTCGTCGGCGTTGGTGCTGGGGTAGACGGCGGTCGCGGCGGCCCCTGCGCACATCACGCCCAGGTCGGCCAGGATCCACTCGACCCGGGTGGAGGAGGAGATCGCCACGCGCTCCTCGCGCCGCATCCCGAGGGCGAGCAGCCCGGCCGCGATCGCCCTGACACGCTCGGCGGTCTGCGCCCAGGTCAGTGAGCGCCACTCTTCGGCGCCGGACGCACCGTCACCGGCCGGCACGGGGTAGCGGTAGGCCTCGCCGCCGGGTGTGGCCCCGACTCTGGAGAGAAACAGGTGCGCCACGGAAACCGGACGACTTTCAAGAAGGGACTGCGCGGAACTCACATTGACCTCCGGGCCCTGGTGCGCCCATCGACGACTTGTTAACTGACGAGTAACTCGAAAGTAGGAGTGAGACTAGAGGGCAGGTCCCCCGCCGCGTAAGGGCCAGGACCCTCAGGGAGACCGCCGGCGACACCGAAACCGCTGACGACGCCTTCAGGAACCCGGCACGTGACCGGGCCGGGACGCGGGGGACGCCGGGCCGGTGGCCGACGGAGGGACGGCGGGCGGCGCCGTCCAACTCCCGAGCAGCCGCAACGCGCTGTCCGCACGCGGGTCCGGCGCGGTGAAGACGACCAGGGACCGGCCCTCGTCCCCGGGCAGCGACAGGGTCTCGTACGCCAGGTCGAAACCGCCGACCAGCGGATGCCGGAAGCTCTTGGTGCCGTACGACTTCTCCCCCACCTCCTGCGCCGCCCACAGTGCCCGGAACTGCGGACTGCTGCGGCTCAGTTCCGTGACGACCCGGCCCAGTCGCGGGTCACCGGGGCGACGGCCGGCCGAGAAGCGCAGAAAGCCCACGGTCTGCCGCGCCACGTCGTCCCACCGCGGATACAGGTCGCGGGCGGAGGCGTCGAGGAAGACGTGATGCGCGAGGTTCGAGGGCGCGGGCGATGCCCCGCCGGGGCCACCGAGGCCACCGAGGAGGGCACGGGCCAGGGCGTTGGTGGCGAGGACGTCCATCGCAGGCCCCAGAAGGTACGCGGGGACGGCCCCCACGGCGGCGAGAAGACGGTGCAGGTCCTCCCGTACGACCATGCCCGGCACGGCCCCGGCGTCCCCGGAGTCCCCGTCCTCGGCGGTGCCTTGGACGGGACCGGCCTGGAACGGAGCCGCCCTGCGGACCGCCCGGCGCGCGAGGTCGTACAGGTGTGTCCGTTCGGTCGGATCGAGCCGCAGCACGCGTGCCAGGGCATCCAGCACGGCGTCGGACGGGTTGCGGGCCCGGCCCTGCTCCAGCCGCGTGTAGTAGACGACGCTGACGCCCGCGAGGTCGGCCACCTCTTCCCGGCGCAGCCCCGCGACCCGGCGCCGGCCGACGACGGGGAGACCGGCCGCTCCGGGGGCCACCCGGGAACGACGTGCCTTGAGGAAGGCGCCGAGCTCGCTGGCTTGGTTCATGAGCGCCAGTATGGGCCGCGGCGGCGCCCGGCAGCCTGTCCCTGTCAGTACCCCCCTGCGGCCTGTGCGGTCCCCGCATCCCTGCCGGCCTGGTACTCGCGGAGTAATGGCTCCGCGCCCACCGCGCCGCGACTGTGGACCCGGGTGCGGATCCGCACCCCGCCGCCCGGCGTCCGGAAGGAGCCGGGCGGTGCACGGACGTGTGACACGACAAGGGCGGCGGGAAAATGCGCGCGGTGGTCTTCTCCCAGTACGGCGACGAGAACGTGCTGGAACTCACGGAACGGCCCGGACCGGCTCCGGCGGACGGAGACGTGCTGGTGGAGGTCAAGGCGGCGGGAGTGAATCCGGTCGACTGGAAGCACCGCGAAGGAGAGGTACGCAACGACCGGCCCTTTCCGCTGGGGATGGGCTGGGACGTCGCGGGCGTGGTGCGGGGCACCGTGCCGGGCGGCCCGGCGGTCGGTGAGGCCGTCTACGGCATGCTCCCGCTGCCGTACGGGGGCGCCTACCAGGAGCTGTGCGTCCTGCCGGCCTCCGCTGTGGCGCCCAAGCCGGCCAGCCTCTCCTACGCGGCGGCCGCCGCCGTGCCCCTGGCCGCCCTGACCGCCTGGCAGGCGCTGGAGACGGCGAAAGTGACGGTCGGCATGCGCGTTCTGGTGCACGCCGGTGCGGGCGGGGTGGGGCACTTCGCCGTGCAGCTCGCCCGGCACCTCGGGGCACACGTCACGGCCACCGCCTCGGCGCGCAATCTGGAGTTCCTGCGCAGGCTGGGTGTCGACGAGCCGGTGGACCGCGCGACGGCGGACCTGGCGGCCGGGGAACCGTTCGACGTCGTCCTGGACACCGTCGGCGGCCCGGTGCAGCACGCCTCGTGGCGGCTCCTGCGGCCCGGCGGCACGCTCATCACGCTGCCGGAGCCGGTGGACGAGGCGCACCGCGTCCCCGGCGTCACGGCCCACCGCATCGTCGTCGCTCCCGACGGTGCGGCGCTGCGCAGGATCGGCAGGCTCATCGACTCCGGCGCCGTGCACGTCGAGGTCCAGTCGGTCCTCCCGCTGGCGAGGGCCGCCGAGGCACAGCAGCTGAGCCGGGCGGGCCGGGTGCGCGGAAAGCTGGTCCTCAGCCTCTGAAGCCGAAGCCTCTGAAGCCCCTGAAGCCGCCAGAATGTCCGCCCCGATGTCCGGGCCGCCCGGGCCCTCTTCGACCTGTGGAGTGGTTCATGAAATGCATCACTACGAAAAGCCCCAGGAGGAGCTTCAGGCCGTCGTCAACCGCCCGGATCCTGCCCGAAATCCCGCTGTTCGCGCTGGTGGGAGTGGGGGTCGTCGGTCCGCGCTCCGGCGCGTCGGGCGGCTGGGCGGCCGGTCGCCGGTGCAGACGTGGGCCGATGCCAGGCCGTAACCTTGGAAGCATGTCCCCCTTTCCCCGCGAGTCCAAACCCGAAACCTTGATGTCCGCGTCCGAGCTGAACACCCGGATCCGAGAGCTGTGGGCCGACGGCGCACTGCCCGAGGACCGGCGCCCGGAGTACGAGGCACTGGTGGTGGAGTGGGCTGCCGCGGCGCACGAGGACGTACGGCCCGCCGCCTAGCAGCGGTTAGCCTGGGCGCACGATGAACCGTCTGACCACGTCATGGGGCGCCCACGAGCTCGCCCGTTTCCCCGAGGACCCGCGCGACACGCTTCGCGCCTGGGACGCCGCCGACGAGTATCTGCTGCGGCAGCTGCACGGCATCGACGACGCCCCGCCCACCGACCTGTCGGGCACGGTGGCCGTCGTGGGCGACCGGTGGGGGGCGCTGGTCACCTCGCTCGCGGCGCACACGGGCGGGCCGGTCACCCAGATCTCCGACTCGTTCCTCGGACAGCAGGCGACCCGCGCCAATCTGGCCCGCAACGACGTGGACGCCGGCGCCGTGCGGCTGCTCACCGCCCGGCAGGAGCCGCCGGAGCGCGTGGACGTGCTGCTGGTCCGGGTGCCGAAGAGCCTCGCGCTGCTGGAGGACCAGCTGCACCGCCTGGCGCCCGCCGTGCACGCGGACACCGTCGTCATCGGCGCGGGCATGGTCACGGAGATCCACACGTCCACGCTCAAGCTGTTCGAGCGCATCATCGGGCCGACCCGCACGTCCCTCGCGGTGAAGAAGGCCCGGCTGATCTTCTGCACGCCGGACCCGGCCCTCCCCCGCACCCCGAGCCCCTGGCCGCGGCGGTACGCCCTGCCGTCCGACACCGGCGTCCTCGCGGGCCGCACGGTGACCAATCACGCCGGCATCTTCTGCGCGGAGCGCCTCGACATCGGCACCCGCTTCTTCCTGCGCCACCTGCCGCCGAGCCGGGGCGCCGAGCGCGTCGTGGACCTGGGCTGCGGCAACGGCGTGGTCGGTACGGCGGTGGCGCTGGCGAACCCGGCCGCGGCCGTGACGTTCACCGACGAGTCCTTCTCGGCGGTGGCCTCGGCGGAGGCGACCTTCGCGGAGAACGTGCCGTCGGGCACGGCCGAGTTCCCAGTCGGGGACGGCCTCACGGCTCTGCCCGACGGAACGGTGGACCTCGTACTGAACAATCCGCCGTTCCACTCGCACCGGGCGACGACGGACACGGCGGCCCGGCGGATGTTCGCCGACGCGCGCCGTGCGCTGTCTCCCGGCGGCGAGCTGTGGGTCGTCGGCAACCGCCACCTCGGTTACCACGTGCGGCTGAAGCGGCTGTTCGGCAACTGCGAAGTGGTCGCGAGCGACCCGAAGTTCGTGGTCCTGAAGGCCGTACGGCGCTGAGGCCCGGTGTACGCCCCGGAGCGCCGCGCCACCGGCGCGGGCGGGTGCGGTTTTCCGGCGGGTTGCCGCCGGCCGGCCGACACAGTCCCGCACGGCTCTTGGCCCGGCGGGCCGCCTCACCGACACTGACCCGATGACACAGCGCGTGGATCTCGCGACCGTGATGGACAGACTCGCCCTCGACGACGTGGTCACCGGCTACGCCGCAGCCGTCGACGACGGCGACTGGGACGCCTACCGGGCACTGTTCACGGCGGACGGCCGGGCCGACTACCGCGCGTCCGGGGGCATCGAGGGGCCGGCCGACGAGGTCGCCCAGTGGCTCGCCCGGACGATGCGGCACTTCCCCGTACGCCAGCACCTGATCGTCAACCGGCGGGTGGCCATCGACGACCGGGACGGGTATCCGGGCGAGCGGGCCGAGGTGCGGGCGGACTACCTCAATCCCATGCGGACCGGGTCGGGCGAGGACTTCGTCTCCGGCGGCCGCTACCACTTCGGCATGGCGCGGGCCGCGGACGGCTGGCTGCTGCGCTCCGTGGTGACCGAGGAGAAGTGGCGGCGTACCGGGACGGGAGGCGCCCCGGAAGGCGGCTGAGGCGCGGGAGGCGCACTGTCCGCCGGGGCCGATCTTCGCGCACACTTGGGTGAACGGCTCGGGGCCCCTCGAGGCCGGACGAGGAGGCGCGGTATGCGGATTCCGGTCGGCGGTCGGGTGCGCAGGAAGCGGCGGGACGGGCGGCACGACCCCGTCCTCGCTTCGCCCGGGGCGCGCGGCGCCGCCGCGCTCCTCGCCGGAGCCCTGCCCGCACTGGCCTTCCCGGAGCCGTCGCTGTGGTGGTTCGCCCATCTGGCGCTGGTGCCGTGGATGCTGCTGCTGCGCAGCGCGCCCACGGCCCGCCGGGCGGCGGTCGAGGGCTGGCTCGGCGGCGCCGGTTTCGTGATCGCGGTGCACCACTGGCTGCTGCCGAGTCTTCATGTCTTCCTGCTGGTGCTGGCGGCCCTGTTCGGGCTGCTGTGGGCGCCGTGGGGCGCTCTGGTGCACCGGATGCTCGGCAGCGGTCCGTCGACGGCCCGCGCGGCGGCGGCCGTCGCCGCCGTCCCCGCGGGCTGGCTGATGATCGAGCTGGTCCGCTCCTGGGAGGGTCTGGGCGGTCCGTGGGGGCTGCTGGGCGCGAGCCAGTGGGACGTGCCGCCGGCGCTGCGACTGGCCTCGGTCGGCGGCGTCTGGCTGGTGAGCCTGCTGGTGGTGGCCGTCAACACGGTGGTCGTGCTGCTGGTGGCGGTCCGGTCGGCCCGCAGGCCCGCGGTGGCGGGGGCCGTCGTGTGTGCGACGGCCGTCACGTCGGCGTGGGTGTGGGCGCCGGTGCCGCGCGAGTCGGACCGGGTGCGGATCGCCGTGGTCCAGCCGGGGGTGATCGGCGGCATGCTGAGTGCCGAGCGGCGCTTCGACCGGGGCGAGGAGCTGACCCAGGAGCTGGCGGGCAGCGATCCGGACCTGGTGGTCTGGGGCGAGAGCAGTGTCGGGGCGGACCTGCCCCGGCGGCCGGACCTGGCCGACCGGCTCGCCGCCCTGTCCCGTGAGGTCGGGGCCCCGGTCCTGGTCAATGTGGACGCCCGCAGCGAGGACGCGTCGGGGCCGCCGGGGATCTACAAGAGTTCGGTGCTCGTCGGTCCGGACGGCCCGACCGGGGACCGGTACGACAAGATGCGGCTCGTCCCCTTCGGGGAGTACATCCCGGCCAGGTCCGTACTGGGCTGGGTCACGTCGGTCGGCAGGGCGGCGGGCGAGGACCGGCTGCGCGGGGAGTCCCCCGTGGTGATGGGGCTGCCGGACAGCGGTGTGCGGCTGGGGCCGCTGGTCTGCTTCGAGTCCGCGTTCCCCGACATGAGCAGGCGGCTGACACGGGACGGCGCGCAGGTGCTGGTCGTCCAGTCGGCGACCTCGTCGTTCCAGGGCAGCTGGGCCCCCGAGCAGCACGCGTCGCTGGCGGCGCTGCGGGCGGCGGAGAGCGGCCGGCCGATGGTGCACGCCACGCTCACCGGCGTGAGCGCCGTGTACGCGGCGGGCGGCGCGCAGATCGGCCCCACGCTCCCCACCGACGCGAGCACCGCGGCGGTGTACGACGTGCCCCTGACGAGCGGCACGACGCTGTACGTCCGCTACGGGGACTGGCCGGTGTACGCGTCGCTGGCGCTGCTGGCGGCGCTGGGCGCCGCCGGCGGCGTACGGGCGCTCAGGCGGCCTGCTGCTCCAGGGCCAGCCGGACCACCCGCTCGCACAGCTCGTGAGTCCTCAGCGCGTCCTGTGCGCTGAGGAGTTTCCCGGCGCGCACGGCGTCGAGGAAGCTGTGCACCGCCTGCTCGATGCCACGCTGGCGGGCCACCGGCACCCAGTCGCCGCGCCGCCGGACGCTCGGCTGGCCCTTGTGGTCGACGATCTCCGCGAGGTTGCGGACCTCGCGCTTGGAGTCCTGCCCGGAGACCTCGAGGATCTCCTCGGCCGAGCCGCTCATCCGGTTCATGGTGCCGATGGCGGTGAATCCGTCGCCGGACAGCTGGAGGACGACGTGGTGCATCAGCCCGTCGACCATCCGCGCCCGCACGTCGGTGTGTTCGACGGGCCCGGGGACGAGGAAGCGCAGCGTGTCCACGACGTGGATGAAGTCGTCGAGGACCAGGGTGCGGGGGTCCTCGGGGAGGCCGACGCGGTTCTTCTGCATGAGGATCAGGTCGCGCGGGTGCTCGACGCACTGCGCGTAGCCGGGGGCGAGCCTGCGGTTGAAGCCGACGGCGAGGCTGGTGCCGCGTTCCTCGGCGAGGGCCACCAGCCTTTCGGAGTCGGCCAGTTCGTAGGCGAGCGGCTTGTCGACGTAGGTGGCGACGCCGGCGTCGAGCAGCCGGGTGACGATCTCGGCGTGGGCGGAGGTCGGCGCGTGGACGAACGCGGCGTCGAGGCCCTGGGCGAGGAGGGAGTCGAGGTCGGCGTGGCACCGGTCGGCGGGGATGTGGTGGGTCTGTGCCGTACGGTCCAGGGTGGCCGGCGTCCGGGTCTGCAGGTGCAGTTCGGCCCCGGGCAGGGTGGTGAGCACCGGCAGGTAGGCCTTGCGCGCGATGTCGCCGAGACCGATGCAGCCGATCTTCACGGCGCCCCCTCACATGTCCGGCCGGGTCAGTGCCGTGCCGGTCGTCCTTCGTGCCCGCCGTTCTCGGCGTGCGCGTCCTGTGCTCCGGCAGCATACGTCCGCTGCGGCGGGCGCCAGTCGGCGATGCCGTCGAAGGTCCGGAGCACGACGCCGGGGCCGAGCCGGGAGACCGCCGACATCAGGGTGTCGCGGACGGCGACGGCGGGCCTGCCGGTCAGCGACATCAGCCGGGCGACCTGCGCGGACTTGCGGACGATCCCCATGGTGCGCGGCAGCCGTTCGGCGCTGTAGGCGGCGAGCCCGGCGCCCAGGTCCTGGCCTGCGGCCGCGTGGTGGGCGAGGACGATCGCGTCCTCGATGGCCTGGTTGCCCCCCTGCCCGAGGGTCGGGGCCATGGCGTGCGCCGCGTCGCCGAGCAGCGCGGTGCGGCCGCGGTGGAAGGCGGGGAGGGGCGTGGTCATGTGGTGGACGTCGTTGCGCAGTACGCCGCCGGGCTCGGCGGCGGCGATGACGCCGGGCACCGGGTCGTGCCAGTCGCCGAACCGGCGCAGCAGTTCGGCCTGTTCACCGCCGGCGCCGTGCGCGCCCGCGGGCGTCACGGCCGCCGCGTAGGCGTAGATCCGGCCGTCCTTGAGGGGCTGGGTGCCCCAGAGCGCTCCGGCGCCCCAGGTCTCGTGGGGTTCGAAGGGCCGCTCGGGCGCGGGGACGACCGTGCGCCAGGTGGTGAAGCCCGCGTAGGCCGGTCCTGGGTGGCGGGGGAAGAGGGCGCGGCGGACGGCGGAGTGGATGCCGTCGGCGCCGATGACGAGGTCGGCCTCGATGTCGCCGTCTGGTGTGGTGACCCGGGCCGGGCGGCCGCCGGCGGTTCCGGCGTCCGCCAGTTCGCCGGGGCAGCCGGTCCGGACGGCGCCCTCGGGCAGCCGGCGGGCGATGCGCTCGATCAGGGTGGCGCGGTGGACGAGGACCAGGGGCCCGCCGAAGCGTTCGGCGGCGGCGGTGCTGTCGGTGCGCGACAGCCAGCGGCCGGACGGGTTGCGCATCCCGCCGGGGCCCTGCCATGCGGCCAGGGCGCGGATCTCGTCGCCGAGGCCGATGACGTCGAGCGCGCGCTGGGAGTTGGGGGCGAGTCCGATGCCCGCGCCGACCGGGTCCAGCGAGCCTGCCCGCTCGAGGACGGTGACCTGCCAGCCGCTCTGCCGCAGGGCGACGGCCGCGGTGAGGCCGCCGATCCCGCTGCCGACGACGACTGCGTGAGCGGTGGTACGGGGTGCAGGCATGGCTGCTCCTCCTCGGTTACTACACCTGTAGTTACGCTCTCTACGCTACTACAGCTGTAGTGACGGCGGTAGATTGGCCCGATGGCCGCACGCACCGCCCCTTCCGGCGCCCCTCGGGCAGAACTGATCGCCGACACCGCGCTCGCGCTCCTCGCCGAGCGCGGGATGCGCGGGCTCACCCACCGTGCCGTCGACGAGGCGGCGGGACTGCCGCAGGGCTCGACCTCCAACCACGCCCGCACCCGCCAGGCCCTGCTGGAGGCGGCGGTGCGCAGGCTGGCGGAGCGGGAGGCGGCCGTCCTGACCGTGACGGAGACGCCGGCCGCCCTCGGAGGCGAGGACCAGGGCGGGAGCACGCTCCTCGACGGCCTGGCGCTGGCCCTGCACCGCTATCTGACGGAGCACTCCGGACTCCTCGTCGCCCGCTACGAACTGGCCCTGGAGGCCACCCGGCGGCCGGAGCTGCGCGAGTTCTACGACCGGACCGGCGGCCGGTTCCGCGGCCCGCTGGTCGCGATGATGGCGGAGGCGGGATCGCCGGAGCCGGAGCGGCACGCGCTGACCCTGATCGCCTGGTGCGAGGGGCTGATGTTCTCCTGTGCGGCCGGCTCGTACCACGCGGCCGTGCCCAGCCGGGAGGAGCTGCGTACCGGCTTCGCGGAGCTGCTGCGCGGGATGCTGGGCCCGCGGGCCGTGGACCTCGCATAACCCGTGGCAGCGCCGCTCCCCCGTGCCGCAGGATGACCGCCATGACAACCGACGAACGCACCGAGCCGTCCACCACGGCCGCCGAGCGGGACATGCTGGAAGGCTTCCTGGACTTCCACCGCGAGACGCTGCTCATGAAGTGCGCGGGGCTGGACGACGAGCAGCTGCGACGGGCGGTGCTGGCACCCTCGAAGCTCACGCTCCTCGGCCTGGTGCGCCATCTCACCGGCGTCGAACGCTACTGGTTCCGCCAGATCATGGCGGGCCAGGAGCTGCCGGACCTCTACGCCTCCGAGCAGGACCGGGACGGGGACTTCCGTGTCACCGACCGGGACACCTGGGCCCAGGCGCACGAGACCTGGCTCGCCGAGGTCGCCCTGGCCCGCAAGGTCTCGGCCGCGCACGGTCTCGACGACGTCAGCGCGTCCCGGGGCCGCCACCCCGAGGGCTTCAGCCTGCGCTGGATCCTCACCCACATGATCGAGGAGTACGCGCGGCACAACGGCCACGCGGACCTGCTGCGCGAGCACCTCGACGGCGCCACCGGCGAGTGAGTCCGGCGGCGCCCTCTCACCCCGCCCGCAGGGTGTGCTCCAGCCGGTCGATGGCGGCACGCACCCCGGCGCCGTACCCGTCGTCGCCCAGGGCGTCCGTGGACGCGCGCGCCCGGTCCAGATGGGCGCGCGCCTCCCCGGGGCGGCTCAGCTTGACGTAGTCCGCGGCAAGGTTGAGATGGAGCGAGGGGTACAGCGCGCGCACCGCGAGCGACTGGCCGTGCCGGGCGAGCCGCTCGTCGCTCAGCCCGTCGGCCGCCGACAGGGCCCGCAGGTCCCAGGCCAGTTCGTCCGCCGGGTCGTCCTGGACGTCCGCCATGCAGTGGGCGAGAGTGCAGCGGTGGAGGGCGTCGCCCTCCTCGCCGATCTCCGCCCAGAGCAGGGCGAAGCGATTGCGCGCCTCCTCGCGGTCCCCGCCGTGCAGCAGCATCATCGCCTGACCGATCCGGGTCATGACGATGTCCTGCGACGTCTCCTGCTGCTCCGTCACTGTGGCCTCCTCGTCCGCACGGCGAACCGCTGGTCCCCGACAGACGACGCTAGCGGTCGTGGCGGCAGAACCCCCTCAGGCTCGGGCGCCTGTCAGCCGGTCGCCCGAACCGCTCAGCCGATGTCGGGGATGCGCCAGTCGATCGGCTCGTGCCCCTGGGCCGCGACCGCCTCGTTTATCTGCGTGAAGGGGCGGGAGCCGAAGAACCTCTTCGCGGACAGCGGCGAGGGGTGGGCGCCCTTCACCACGGCGTGCCGCTCCTCGTCGATGAGCGGCAGCTTCTTCTGCGCGTAGTTGCCCCACAGCACGAAGACGGCCGGGTCGGGCCGGGAGGCGACCGCGCGGATCACCGCGTCGGTGAACTTCTCCCAGCCCTTGCCCTTGTGCGAGTTGGCCTCGCCGGCCCGGACGGTCAGCACCGCGTTGAGCAGCAGGACGCCCTGGCGCGCCCACGGCATCAGATAGCCGTTGTCCGGGACGGGGTGGCCGAGCTCGGCCTGCATCTCCTTGTAGATGTTCCGCAGCGACGGCGGCGTCTTGACGCCCGGCCGCACGGAGAAGCACAGGCCATGGCCCTGGCCCTCCCCGTGGTACGGATCCTGGCCGAGGACGAGCACCTTCACCTGCTCGTACGGCGTGGCCTCCAGTGCGGCGAAGACCTCCGCGCTCGGCGGGTACACCGGCCCGTTCGCCCGCTCCTTCTCGACGAACTCGGTGAGCTCCTTGAAGTACGGCTTCTGCAGCTCTTCGCCGAGGACGCCGCGCCAGGACTCGGGCAGCATGTCGGTGTCGGTCACGTCAACAACCTCCGTCTGTCGGTAGGTTCCGAGATCCGGGAACCCAGATCTCAGAACCTACCGGGAAGCACTGACAGTCCGGCCGCCGGTGCCCGGCCGCTACCAGCTGGCCTTGCGGTACAGCTCCCACACCTGCATGACGGTCTGCGGGTCGAGGGCGCGCTCGCCGCCGCCGATCTCCTCGCTGGCCGCCACGTACAGCTTGCCCTGCCACAGCGGCAGCAGACGCACGTCGTCGACGAGGATCTCCTGGGCCTTCTCGAACTGCTGGGTGACCGCGCCGCGGTCGCTCTCGCGGCGGGACTGCACCAGCTGCTCGGTGATCTCGGGCGCCTCGTACGGCGTGCCGAGCACGTTGTTCGGGCCGACGAACGGCGCGATGAAGTTGTCCGGGTCCGGGAAGTCGGGGAACCAGCCACGGCCGAAGACGGGGTACTTGCCGCCCTGGTAGCCCTTCTGGAACTCGTCCCACGGCTTGCCCTGGATGGTGACCTTGAACAGGCCGCTGGCCTCGAGCTGCCGCTTGATCTCCGCGAACTCCGGCGCCGTCGCGGAGCCGTAGCGGTCGGTGGTGTACCAGAAGTTCAGCGGCACCGGGTCGGTGATGCCGGCGTCCTCGAGGATGCCCTCCGCCTTGGCCACGTCCGGCTCGCCGTACCGGTCGAAGAACTCGGTGGTGTGCCCGGCGATGCCCTTGGGAACCATCGAGTACAGCGGCTCCGCGGTGCCCTTGTAGACCTTCTCTACGAGCCTGTCGCGGTCGATGACCTGCGCGATCGCGCGGCGGACGGCCAGCTTGCCGGCGTTCGGGTCCGAGGGGTTGAAGACGAGGTAGCGGATGTCGGCGCCGACCGTCTCCACGAGCTGGAGGTGGTCGTTCTCCGGCTTCTTCTCCTGGAGCTCGACGACCTGCTCGGCGGTCAGACCACGGTTTATGGCGTCGATCTCGTGCTTCTTGAGGGCCGTCATCATGACGGCGGAGTCCTCGAAGTAGCGGATCGTCACCGCGTCGTTCTTGATCTTCGCGAAGCCCTTGTACTTGGCGAACCGGGTCAGCTCCGCGCTCTCGCCCTTCTTGTACGAGTCGAGGGCGTACGGGCCGGAGCCCGTCAGCTTGCCGTCCTCCCGCAGCTTGTCGGCCGGGTACTCGGAGGGCGGCACGATCGACATGGCCGGGGTGGCGAGGATGAACGGGAACGTGGCGTCGGCCGTCTTGAGGTGGAAGGTGACGACGCGGTCGCCCTTCGTCTCGACCCGGTCCAGGGAGCCCAGCAGACCGTTCGGACCACCCTGCACGTCGATGGTCCTGATGCGGTCGATGGAGTGCTTCACCGCGGCGGCGTCGAGCGTGTCGCCGTTGGTGAACGACAGGCCCTCGTGCAGCTCGCACTCGAAGGTCTTGTTGCCGGTGTCGGCGAAGCGGCAGTCTGCGGCGTCCGGCTGCGGCACGGTGCTCCCCGTCGGGAAGCTCACCAGCGTCTGGAAGACGTTCCGGTACAGCTCCCACGAGCCGTCCCAGGCGGCGGCCGGGTCGAGCGTACTGGGCTCACTGGTCGTGCCGACGGAGATCTTCTGTTCACGGTCGGCGCCGTCGTCCGAGAGCAGGCCGCACCCTGCCAGCAGAGATATGGACGCTAGGGCTGCAGTGGCCTGCAGACAGGTCCGGTAGAACACGTGCACGCTCCTCGTTCAGCCATGGGTCGGCGAACCATACCGCAGCGCCCCGCCGGGGCAATGTGCGGGCCCGGCGGGGCACTTGGATCATTCAGGAACAAACCGCCCAAGGGCGGTCCGCCGGCCCTCAGTGGACTCCCGCGTTGAGGAAGATACCGCCGTCCACGACGAGCGTCTGCCCCGTGATCCAGTCCGACTGCTCGGAGGTGAGGAACGCGGCCGCGCCGCCGATGTCGGCCGGCACACCGAGCCGCCCCAGCGGGTAGGCCGCGGCCGCCTCCGCCTCCCGGCCCTCGTAGAGCGCCTCGGCGAACTTGGTCTTGATGACCGCGGGCGCGATGGCGTTGACCCGCACGCTCGGCGCGAGCTCGTGGGCGAGCTGGAGGGTCAGATTGACCATGGCCGCCTTGCTCATGCCGTACGCCCCGATGAAGGGGGACGCCGAGACGCCCGCGACGGAGGCGATGTTCACGATCGCACCGCCGTTCTCCTTCTGCCACGCCTTCCACGTCTGCTGCGCGAAGCCGAGCGCGGAGATCACGTTGGTCTCGTAGACCTTGCGCGCCACACCCAGGTCGAGCTCGGCGATGGGGCCGAAGACCGGGTTGGTGCCGGCGTTGTTCACCAGGTAGTCGACCCGGCCGAACGCCTCCATGGTGCGCTCGACGGCGGCCGCCTGGTGGGCCTCGTCGTGGGCCTTGCCCGCGACCGCGATGACCCGGTCGGCGCCGAGCCGCTCCACGGCCTCCTTGAGCGCCTCCTCGCCGCGGCCGGTGATGCACACCCGGTCGCCGCGCGCGACCAGCGCCTCCGCGATGCCGTAACCGATACCCCGGCTGGCCCCGGTGATCAGCGCGACCTTGCCGCTGTCCGGCACCTGCTCCGCCCCTGCTGCCTGTGCTGCCATGTCGTTCGTACCCCGATTCAGTTGAGCGGCCCGCCGGCCACGTACATGACCTGGCCGGAGACGAAGCCGGCGTCGTCGCCGGCGAAGAAGGCGATCGCATTCGCGATGTCGTCGGGCCGGCCGACGCGCTGGACGGGGATCTGGGTCGCGGCGGCGGCCTGGAACTCCTCGAAGCCCATGCCCACGCGGGCCGCGGTCTGCGCGGTCATCTCGGTAACAATGAAGCCGGGAGCGACGGCGTTGGCGGTGATGCCGAACTTGCCGAGCTCCTTGGCGAGGGTCTTCGTGAAGCCCTGCAGACCGGCCTTGACGGCCGCGTAGTTGGCCTGGCCGCGGTTGCCGAGCGCCGAGGAGGAGGACAGGGAGACGATCCGGCCGAAGCCGGCGTCGACCATGTGCTTCTGGCAGGCCTTGGCCATCAGGAACGCGCCCTTGAGGTGCACGTTCATCACGGTGTCCCAGTCCGACTCGCTCATCTTGAAGAGCAGGTTGTCGCGGAGCACGCCGGCGTTGTTGACCAGGATCGTCGGCGCGCCGAGCTCGGCGGCGACGCGCGCCACGGCGGTCTCCACCTGAGCGGCGTCGGAGACGTCGCAGCCCACCGCGATGGCCTTGCCGCCCGCCGCGGTGATCTTCTCGACGGTGTCCTTGCAGGCCGCCTCGTCGAGGTCGAGCACGGCTACGGCGCGGCCCTCGGCCGCGAGCCTGATGGCGGTGACGGCGCCGATGCCGCGCGCGCCTCCGGTCACGACAGCCACACGCTGCTCGGTGGTGGACATTCTGGTTCTCCTCGCCCTTGAAGCCCGTCAATCCCTGTGCCGGCGACCACGCGGCGCCCATTTCGCTGAGCGACCGCTTAGTACCTTCGGCAGACAGGACGCTAGAAGCCCTGGCACGCGGTGTCAACGGCACCGGGGCCGGGCGGCGCATGTCACATCGATCAGCCCCCGTTCTCAGCGCACCAGCAGGTCCAGCAGACGCTCGACCTCCGCCTCCGGATCAAGGGTGAGACCGGTGTGCACCGGGCCCGGCTGGACAACCGTCGACCGGGGCGCGATCAGCCAGCGGAACCGCCGCCCGGCGTCGTCGCGCGCGGCCTGCCCCGCGTCCTCCCCGCCACGGCACACGCCCTCCACCGCGCGCAGCGCCGCCCGCACTCCGGTCATGTCCACCTGCGGGTCGAGCGCCCGCAGCCTGGCCTCGTCGAGATGGGTGCGCGCGGCGACGAACGTCCTGGCACGGCAGTAGACGACCACGCCGGCGTTGACGAACTCCCCGCGCTCGACCCGCGGCACGACGCGCAGCAGCGCGTACTCGAAAACATCACGGTCGCTCACTGGGCGGTGTCCTTCGCGCTCTGCTCGGTGGGACGGGGCCGGGGCGCCAGCCGCTCGGTCAGCCAGCCGGGCGCCCGGGACGGCCCGGACCGGGTCGGGGCGCCGACCGTGATGCGCTCGTGGATGGTCGCTGCGCGCGGCAGCAGCGCCTCGACGTAGGCGCGGCGCAGCGCGTCGGCCGAGTCGAACCCGGGCTCCCCGGCCAGCCACTCGTCGGGCACGTCCGCCACGACCTCGCTCAGCAGTTCCTCCGTCACCCGCGGCGCGAGCTCGGCCGCGGCCGCCGCGATGTCCGGGCCGAAGGGGGCGAGCGCATGGTCGGAGGCGTCGTACGGCTTGGCCACGGAGGCGGCGGCGCCGGGCCAGTTGTGGTGCCAGATCATGGTGGCGCCATGGTCGATGAGCCACAGATCCCCGTGCCACACCAGCATGTTGGGGTTGCGCCAGGACCGGTCCACGTTGTTGATCAGCGCGTCGAACCAGACGACCCTGCCGGCCTGCGCCGCGTCCACCTCGTAGGCGAGCGGATCGAACCCGAGCGAGCCGGGCAGGAAGTCCATGCCGAGATTGAGCCCGCCACTGGCCTTGAGCAGCTCCTGCACCTCCTGGTCCGGCTCGGAGAGCCCGATGACCGGATCGAGCTGCATGGTGACGAGCTCGGGCACCCGCAGCCCCAGCCGCCGCCCGAGCTGCCCGCAGACAACCTCGGCGACGAGCGTCTTGCGCCCCTGCCCGGCGCCGGTGAACTTCATGACGTACGTCCCGAGATCGTCGGCCTCGACGATCCCAGGGAGCGAGCCGCCCTCACGCAGGGGCGTGACGTATCGGGTCGCGGTGACCTCTTTCAGCATTTTCCCAGGCCACCCATCTCTTCGCCCTTGTAATCCACGGACAACTCCGGAGGGATGTAACAGCGGGAATCACCCGTCAACGGGCCTGGGGAGAATCTGGGGAGTTCGGCCGGCCTCCCGATTCCCCCGCTCCCCGAGCAGTCCGTCGATGGCGGTGCGCCCCTTGCTTCCGGCCTCCGGCATGAAGTGAGCATAGTAACCGAGGGTGATCGCGGGCGGCGGCGTACGTGCAGGACGCCTCGCGCGTGGTCGATGTGTCCTCCGGGCTCAGCCCCAACACCTCGCCCTGACGGGGCCCGCGTCCCAGGCCGACCACGACGGCCATCCGGTTTCGTGGGCTGACGACGTCGCGAACTCGCAGCGCCGTCTCGAGTAACGTTCGCGTCAACCGCCATGCATCGCCAACTCCTTGCCGCCGTGCAAGGATCTCTCCGCAGACATACGTCCGCCGACCAACCCTACGGCCACTGGCTCCGCACGACGTGAGGAACCTGCCACGGGAGGAACGTCCGCGTGAAAGAGGCCGTACAGATCAGCGGGGCCCCCTCGCCGGGCCCCGGTCTGCGGGAGCTGCTCGTCCAGGTGGTGTGGCGCACCGCCCCCCGTTTCCAGCTGTCCCGCGGCAGAGCCGTGAACCGGGTATTGCCGCTGACCCACCGCCGTGCTCTGGGCCGGGTCCGCTGGGCTGAAGCAAGCACGGCACGCGAACACCGGGCCGCGCTCGTATGACGTACTCACCGTCCGCCAGGGACGGAGCAGCCTCTCCGAACGCCGAAAGGCCGAGTCCCGGTTTCCCAGGGCCCCGGGAGGCATGACCCGGTGATCAGCGCAGGAATGACAGAGACTCTGCGACTCCTGCATCTACGGGGCACGCCGTTGCTCGGCGACGACTGCGCGAGGGTGCTGGGAATGGATCACGTGGTCGTGTCTCTCGTTGTCGAAGACCGGGCCACTGAGCAGCTGTGGGCCTCCGGAGAAACGAGCGCTTCGTTCGACGATCTACAGTTCACTCTGGGCGAGGGACCCGGGCCGGACACTCTCCGGACGCGCAGGCCGGTTCTGGAGCAGGACGTCACCGCGATACCCGGCGACCGATGGCCTGCGCTGCTGCCGGCCGCGAGCCACTTGCCCGTCCGGGCCGTTTTCTGCCTCCCGCTGTCCTTGGGCGGCATCACGACAGGCATCCTCACTCTCCTGCGCTCTGCCCCGGGCCCGATGACGGGGCAGCAGATGGACGACGCCCTCGCCCTGGCAAAGGCGCTCACTCTTGAGTTTCTGGGCGGGGCGGGTATGCAGCTCGATTCCTGGACGGACGAACAACTCGGGGGAGAACTGCACAGAGCGGTTGTGCACCAGGCGACCGGCATGCTCAGCGTTCAGCTCGGTTTGCCGCTCGCGCAGGCACTTCTGCGCCTGCGCGCCTATGCCTACGGTCACGACAGGTCCATCGTGGAAGCCGCGCAGGACATAGTGTCCCGCAGGCTCCGCCTCGACCACGACAGGCCGGAACCCGGCACACCCGACGAGACGAGTGGATGACGGTATGTCCCGCGAACAAGAAGTGTCAGCGGTCTTCGTACAGGTGGCAGACTCCCTGATCGACGACTTCGATCCCATGGAATTCCTTGAACAGCTGTGCGGGCACTGCGTTACCCTGCTCGATGTCTCGGCGGCCGGCATCCTCCTGGCAAATGAGAAGGACACCCTCCAGATCATCGCGGCGTCCGACGAGAACACGCATTTGCTGGAGCTCTTCGCCTTGCAGCACGATCAGGGCCCCTGTGTCGACTGCTACCGCACCAGCACCGCGCGCATCAACATCGACCTCGACAACCCCGCGGACACGGCCGCTTGGCCGGCTTTCGCCGACCATGCCCGGCGCAGTGGCTTCCGTACCAGTCATGTCGTTCCGCTCCGGCTGCGGGACCGTGCCGTGGGCGCGCTGAACCTGTTCCACACCAGCTCGCAGCCCCTGACACCACAGGACGTCTCGCTGGCCCAGGCGCTCGCCGACGTCGCCACCATCGCACTCCTCCAGCAACGTGATCTCGGGCAGGAGCAGACCGAGAAGGCCCAACTGCAACGCGCCCTGACCACACGCATTCTCATCGAGCAGGTCAAGGGCGTCCTGGCCGAACGCTGGAGTACCGACCCCGACACCGCTTTCAGCGCCCTGCGCACCTATGCGCGGGCGCGCCACCTCCGTATCTCAGAATGCGCGCGCCAGATCATCGACCAGACGCTCGACACGCGTCTCATCCCTCGTCCCTGACAACGATGGTGCCCCGCGCTCCGTACCGAAGTGCGGGGCGCCACCGCTGTGTCCTTCGTTCCGTATTCAGGAATCGGCGAGCATGCCGCGGCGGAGCTTGGACAGTGCCCGGGCGAGGAGGCGGGAGATGTGCATCTGGGAAATGCCGAGGACGTTTCCGATCTGAGCCTGGGTCATGCTCTGGCCGAAGCGCATGTCAATGATGCGGCGTTCCCGCGGATCGAGTTCGCGGAGGAGCGGAGCTAGCGAGAGGAGGTCGTCGATGACCGCGATACGGGGGTCCGGCTCGCCCATGGTGTCGACGAGAGTACGGGCGTCGGGGCCTTCGTCCCCGGACGTCGGATGGATGTCGAGCGAGCCCGCGATATAGCCGTTGGTGGCGATGAGCCCTTCCTTGACCTGGTCCGCGGTGATCTCCAGATGTCCGGCGAGCTCGCTGACCGTCGGATCCCTGCCCAGCGTGAGGCAGAGACTGTCCTTCGCCTTGGCGAGGTCGACGCGCATTTCCTGCATGCGCCGGGGGACATGGACGGCCCAACTGGTATCGCGGAAGTAGCGTTTGATCTCGCCGACGATGTAAGGCACCGCGAAGGAGCTGAGCTCGACCTCGCGAGAGAGGTCGAAGCGGTCGATGGCCTTGATCAGGCCGATCGTGCCGACCTGGACGATGTCCTCCATGGCCCCGGAGCCGCGGTTGCGGAAACGGCTCGCCGCGAACTGGACCAGGGAGATGTTCATCTCTATGAGCGTGTTCCGGGCGTACTGGTACTCGCGGGTGCCCTCGTCGAGGACCTTGAGCCGGTCGATGAACACCTTTGACAGGGCCCGTGCGTCCCTGGGAGCGACCTTTCTCGCATCCTCGATCCACGGCAGGCTGTTGCCGAGATCGGAGGCCGGCGTCTCTGTTCCGTGCTGTACGGATGTACCTGCGTCATGCATGGATGTCGTCACGTCTGCACCTTGGAAGGAAGACGGGTGAGAGTCGTGGATGTCGCGGTGGCCATGGCAGAAACTCGGCACAGCGGCCCCGCTGATGCTCAGTCGGCGGGGGCTCTCTGCGCGGCTCACCCGTGGCCTCGGGCGCTGCGGCGCCGGCCGCTCCGGGGGGCGCGCATCGCCATGGCGACGGCCCAGACGGCCAGAGTGGCTCCGACGGCCAGCAACAGTGCGTTCACAGTGAAGCCGAGCCCGAATACCACCAGGGCCGGCAGAAGGAGAAGAACCCCGAGCAGCAATGCCGCCTCCACACGGTCACAGGGACATGTCCTGCGTTCCGCGGGGTCAGGGCGAAGCGAAAATGAAGGCTTTGTCCGGAGTCTCCGGAGCACCACAGCCTTGCGCCGTCGTGGTCAGTGAACGCCTGGTGGAAGCTTCTGTCAACGTGCCGTCGAGGCCGGACAGTTGCGGGAACGGGGCCCCGCACTCACGGATGGAGTCCGCGGAGAGGTATCCGTATGGCCAGCGAGATCGTGACCGCGCAGACCGCCTTCGACGACGAGAAGCGAGCGAAAGGCCTGGCGCGGGAACCGTCGGGATCCAACTGGCTGCGTGTGCCCATATCGACGCCCCGTCAGCGCGGTCTACCGCTGGAAGGGCGCTATCGAAACCGTTCAAGAGTGGCGAATCTCGCACAAGACAGCCCTTGACCGGCCTCCCGGACCTGGACGCGTGGGTAGCGGACGAGCACCTACGACGTTCCGAGCCGATCAGGACGGTCGTCGAGCTGGCCAACCGGTGTGGCCGGCACCAAGCCAAGACCTCCCGTATCGAGAACGCCAAGACGCCCCCCGCCAGCCGACATCCGGCTCTGGTGCCGCACTTGCGATGCGGTCGAGCAGGCACCTGACCTCATCGCCTCTTCGCGGCACGCGGAGTCCATGTACACCGAGTGGCGGCGCCGCGTTCGGTCAGGCCTGCGGCAGTTGCCGGACAGCTACGTGGAGCTGTTCCGTTCCACGGCGCTGTTCCGCGTCTACTCGCCGACGTTGGTCCCCGGCCTGCTGCAGACTGAGGGATACGCGAGGGCCCTGCTGAGCAACAACGCCCGACTCCTTGACGTACCTGACGACGCGGAGGTGGCCGCTGCCGCCCGGTTGGAGCGGTCACAAATCATCCACGAAGCGGGGCACCGGTTTGTCCTCCTCGTCGAGGAGAGCGTCCAGTACTACCAGCTCGGCGACTCGGACGCGATGGCCGCTCAGCTCGGCCACCTCCTCACGGCCGGGGCTCTGCCGGCGGTCTCGCTCGGCATCATCCCGATGTCCGCCCGGGAACGCCGCTTGTGGCCGCAGGAGGTGTTCCACGTCTACGACGACGCGCTCGTCTCCATTGAACTGACGTCGGCGCAGGTGAACATCAGCCAGCCCTCGGAGATCGACCTGTACCTGAGGGCGTTCGAGGAGCTGCGGTCCATGGCCGTGTACGGCGGCCAGGCGCGGGCCCTGATCGTGAAGGCCATCGACGCCCTGTCCTGACCCCGGACATGATGGTCCCCGCGCAGGCGGGGGTGTTCCGCCTCCGAGACTCTCATCCCCTGGCGGTTCTCCAACCTGCGCCATGTGGCACCGGAAACCGCCTGCGTCTGCCTCGCAATCTCAACTCCATCAGCCTCTGAGGAGGGCGGCCGCGGCGCGCCGTGATCACTCAGCGTGCTGGTTTTACAGCCAAACGAGCACTGCCCCCCGTGTCACAGTGCTCGCGGCCTGGCACCTACGGGGAGAATCTGGAGTGTTTCGGCCGGCCTCCCGATTCCCCCGCTCCCCGAGCAGTCTGTCGATGGCGGTGCGCCCCTTGCTTCCGGCCTCCCCACGGAAGCTCCACTTCCACCGGTGGGAACGCTTCGACATGACACTTCGGCTCCTCGGCCACTGAGGAGGCAGGGGGATGAGGTCGGCGGGGCAGTGGTGACCGCGGACGTGGGCGCCGTCGGCCCGTGTCGCTCAGTGGGCCGGCCTGTGGTGAGACGGCAGGAACCGCGGAAACGATTCGCACTCCAGGCCGGAACCGGGGTGCAGGCCGAGGGAGTTACTCGGACTCTTCTTCCGGAACAACGCGGCTGTTGATCGCTTCGGCGATGGCGTAGGCGGTGCGGACGAAGGACTCTGCCTGCTGCGCCGACAGGTCCCGCGCGGAGGTCTCCTCCAGGGCCCGCCACATGGCTGCCAGGGGCTCGCGCAAGGCACGGCCCTTGTCAGTGAGGTGGACGACCATGACACGCCGGTCGTGTTCGGCCGGCTCGCGGACGAGCAGGCCGGCGTCCTGCATGCGGCGCAGGGACTTGGAGACGGTGGAGTGGTCCAGGCCGACGCTTTCGAGAAGCTCGGACTGGGTCTGGCCGTCCCGGTCAAGGAGGCGCATCAACAGGAGTTCCTGTCCGGGATGCACGTCCATCTCGCGGAGCATGGCGGCGGCGCGGGCCCGGTGAGCGCGGGCGAGCTCGAAGATCGCGTAGCTCATCGGCCCCTCGCTCGCCGTAGAGGGGGTGCGGGGTGTGGCGGCGGGCATGGTTCGCTTCCTCAGACGGTGTAGGTGGGGTAGTCGGTGTAGCCGGCCACTCCGCCGCCGTAGAAGGTCGCCGGGTCGGGGGTGTTCAGCGGCGCGTCAGAGCGTAGCCGCTCGACCAGGTCCGGGTTGGCGAGCGCGAGGGCGCCGACGGAGACAAGGTCGGCCGTGCCCTGGTCGATGTCCTTGGCGCGGGTGGGCAGGTCGGTGCCGGCCCGGTTGAGGATCAGCGTGGTCGGCCACAGCGCGCGCAGGGTGTCCAGCAGAGCGTCGTCGCCCGAGTGGAGGATGTGGAGGTAGGCGAGGCCGAGCGGGCTGAGGGCGCGCAGGAGCGCCGGATACAGCTCGGCGGTGTCGGACTCGGCGATGTCGTTGTAGGGGTTGCCGGGGGAGATGCGCAAACCGGTGCGGTCGGCGCCGATCTCGTCGGCCACGGCAGCGGCGACCTCGACGGCGAAGCGGATGCGGTTGTCGAGGGAACCGCCGTAGCGGTCGGTGCGCCGGTTGGTGTTGTCGGACAGGAACTGGTGCACCAGGTAGCCGTTGGCAGCGTGGATCTCCACGCCGTCGGCGCCTGCCGCGACGGCAGCCCCTTCGGCGGTCCGGCCGCAGGGCGCGATGTTCACCGTGTCCGGGCCCCAGGAGATGCCGACACCCCGTGTTCTGTCGACCGTGCAGTGGCGGGCGTGATCAGTCGAGGGTGAGGACGAGCTTGCCCCGGACATGCCCGGCGTCGCTGACCTGCTGGGCCGTGGCGGCCTCGGCGAGCGGGTAGGCGGTGACGGTGGTGACGAGCTTGCCGGTCGCGGCATCCTGCACCAAGGCGGCCAGGCGGGCGGCCGAGCGTTCCTGGGGACCGCTGGCGAAGGGGATGCCGAGCTGATGCGCGCGGAAGTCGGCGATGGTGACGATGCGCTCGGTGCCGCCCCGCAGGGCGATCGAGTCCTCAAGGGCTCCCTTCCCGGCCAGGTCGAACACCGCGTCCACGCCGTCGGGGGCGAGCGCCCGGACCCGCTCGACCAGGCCCTCGCCGTAAACGGTCGCGGTGGCGCCGAGCGAGGCGAGGTATTCCTGGTTGCCGGGGCCGGCGGTGCCGATGACCCGCGCTCCGCGGGCCGTGGCGAGCTGGACCGCCAGGGTGCCGACCGCTCCGGCCGCGCCGTGCATCAGCACCGTCTCCCCGGCGGCAACGCCCAGCAGGTTCAGGACCCGCTCGGCCGTCTCGCCCGCCACCGGCAGCGCGACCGCGTGCCGCCAGTCGAGGCCGGCGGGCTTGGGGGCCACGGTGGTGGCCAGCGCGTACTGGGCGTACGAGCCGGTGTCCGACCAACCCAGTACCTCGTCACCCGCCTGCACATCGCGCACGCCCTCCCCCAGGGCGTCCACCACGCCTGCGAGCTCGTGACCGGGGACGGAGGGGAGCGGCGTGGGAAACACGGCCTCCAGTGCCCCGGAGCGGATCTTGCCGTCCAGCGCGTTCAGCCCGGCCGCCTTGACGCGGACGCGGATCTGCCCGGGACCGGGCTGCGGGACCTCGATGTCCGCCTCGCGCAGCACTTCCGTGCCTCCGAAACGGTCGAACAGGATGGCTTTCACAACGACTCCTCTCGGGCCGCCACCCACTTAGGTGGCCGACCACGTAATCACCGCAACCGCAAACATGTGGCTAGCCAAGTATTTGCTGCCGCTCAGGCTTCGCAAGATCGGTCGCGTCGGTCTCCTCGGAACGGCGGTCCAAGCGGAAGGCGCCCCGCCGGAGCGCGCCTTCGTCAGCCAAGGGCTGCCTCGACCGGAAGCCGAACGACCGGGCCGGCCAGACCCCAGGGGTCCGCGGCCCCCTTCTGGTTCGGGGCCCGGGTCAGCTCACGGTTGGCCGTCCGGGCAGTCTCCAGCTTCGCGTCCCTCTTCTCCAGCGCGCCGACAGCTCGGTGCTCGCCTGTTCCGTGGGAGACCTGGCACTGAAGCTCTTCGTGGTCGGCGGGGGCCCGACTACCGCCACGCCTGCTCGCCCATCGGCTCGGCCAGCCGGCGCTCCAGGCACTGGGTCTGGATGACGAGCCGGGTGCTGCGGGCGTGTGCGTTGGCGAAGTCTTCCTGGCGCGCGGCGAGACTGACCGAGGCCCGGCCCCGGACTCCGAGGCGCTACTGGGCCTGGGGCCATCCCCGCGGGTGCGGGGACGGTCCTTCCGCTTGTTCCTCCCTTGACCAAGGCCATGTCAGACCGACCCCGCCCCTCGCCTTTCTCGCCACCCGGTCCCCTCATCGGCGTCAGAACTCCTAACGGATGAGGCCGGGGACAACCTGCTTGTGCCCGTTGATCTGGTTCAGAGACCCTGAGCTCTGACAGATGTGAGCGGGCAGTGCAGAGGGTGCAGGGTGGAACTGATCAGCCTCTCGGATGGCGACAACAGCTTCCGGGTGCGTGTGCTGGGGCGTAGGTCGCCGGGCGTGCTGCATCTTCACGACCAGCTCGACGCAGAGGTCATTGTGACCAGCAGCTTCGTCGGCGGTCGGCTGGCCATGTCCCTGTTCCCTTCCGATCTGGAGGAGTGGTCCCGTGCTCTGGACCTGCTTGCTGCCGGTCAGGACATCTGTTGGAGGGATGACGACCACAGCCCCGAGATCAAGATCCAGCCGTACAACGAGGAGCATGAGACTGTCGCTGTCCGCGTAGAAGATCTGGGCAGTTCGTGCGTCTCCGTGTTCCTTCCCATGAGTCTTGAAAAGGGCTGGATCGGCGAGCAGCGGAGGCTACTCAGGCAGGTACTGCAGGAGTGGCCGAGCGAAGTGCTGGAGTCTTCACCCGGTGCCTATGCGTGGCGGCGCTGAACTGCGGCCCGGCGCCGCCGGCAGACGAGTGCGCATCCGAGGGTGAGGAAGGCCTCGTGGATGTCGTCGCGGACTTCCCAGCGAATGCGCAGGCGACGGAACCAGTGCAGATGGGCGAAGGCGCGTTCCACGACCCAACGTTGGGTGCCGAGCCCGGAGCCGTGCCCGGCGCCTCGGCGGGCGATCAACGGCTTCACGCCGGGGTCCCAGATGAGACGGCGGTACTTGCCGTGGTCGTAGCCGCGGTCGGCCAGTGCTAGGTCCGGGCGGCGCCGGGGCCGGCCACGCTGGCCCCGCACGGACAGCACGGCCTGAAGGAGTGGGTCAGCCGGGTGACGTCGTTGCGGCTGCCGCCGGTCAGGGTGGCGGCGAGCGGGATGCCGTTGATCGCCGGGGTGTTACGAGGCTTCGGCGCCGGGCCGCACCGATGCGATCGACATGCGACGGGCGCGCGGTCGGCACGTCAGGCTCGGACGAGCCTCCTGCGATTGGACGGGCAGTGCCCCCGGCCGCGTGGGCGGCCCGGGCACGGGTGGTTGTGATGTGGGGGGTGGTGGCGAAGACTACTGCTCCGGATCCCAGGCCACCAGTTGGTCGAAAATACGTCCGTTGCCGTCGAGCTTCAGGGAGTCGAACGGAATACGGCCGTAGAAGCCCAGGACTAGCTCATTGGCCGTGCCTCGGGCGGAGGCGTCGGCCCCGTCCGGCTCCTCGTCGGCGGCGGGCCCTGTGCCGGGTTCGGGCAGGCGGTCGAACCGCGCGCCGTCGCCGGAGAGCCAGTTGCGCCAGGAGCGGCCCTCGGTGGCGTGGTAATCGACAGTGGCGGGCTCGTGCGGCCAGGCGACCGTCGTCGTGCAGATGGTGGACAGGAACTCCTCGACACCGTCGAGTGCCACCTCGTCCGACAACGGCTGCGGGGCGCCCACGGTGAGCTGGGCGTCGTAGGTGTGCACCGCGATCTCGTGGAGCTGGTGCCGGGCGACGGCACCGCAGGTCTGCGGCGACTGCGACTTTCCCCACCACGTCCAGCAACCGCGGTCCGGGCCGGCCTCCCGCAGTGCGTCCAGCAGTTCTTGCGTCGATGCGGCCAACCAGGCCAGCAGGGCCTCGCGTTCCCGGGGCGCGGACGGGTCGCCCTGCGGGGCGGACTTGGCCGTGGCGTCAGGCCCTGCGGCGATGGTGGCGGCCCAGGCGCGGCGCCCCTCGCCCAGGTGCTTCACCAGATCGAACAGCGTCCACTCAGGACAGGTCGGCACCTGCACGTCGAGGCTGGGGGCGGCGGCGACCGCGGCGCGGAAGGCGGCCGACCGTTCGTCGATGAGTCGCAGCAGGTCGGGAAAATCCAGAGTGTTTTGCACGCCGGATGTCTATCACTGTGTTCCAGGCGACCGCATGCGGATTCTCACAGCCGCCGCGGCGGGCGCGCGGCACGGGCCGCGCACCCTCGGAAGAGGCTGTGTCCCCCCGTCGAGTAGATCGCGGTCGACGGGTTCAAAGGTGGTCCCCGCGCAGGCGGGGGTGTTCCGTTGGACCGGGGGATCCTCACTGGCAATCGCACGCAGCCCTCGCGCACCGTCGGTCCTAGCCCGGGATGTCGCGAGGGTCGTCGCCGTACGTGTACTCGGTGCGGATGCGCCCGTCACGGCCGTGGACGACGACCTGAGCCGGTTTGTGTTCCTTGGCCTGGCGGCGGGCCGAGTGGATGGCCTCCTTCTGCGTCGGGTAGGGCTCCGCGAACTCCCGGGTGCCCTCCGTGTGCTGGATCTGCCACCGCTCCTCGCTGCTGCCCTTCCCCGGAGTGATGTGGTAAACGGTCCTCGGCTGCTTCGCTGCCATCGGTCCTCCCGGGTCGCCGGGGCTTGCTCTCCCCAGGATCCCCCGGCGACGCCCGCCCCGCAGGGGCGCCGGAGCCCTTCAGCCACGCGCCCCCGTGCCCGCCCCCGTGCCCGCCCCCGTACCCGCCTCCGTGTCCACCCCGCCCGGCTCCGCCGCCGCCCCGCTCGGCGTGCTCCCCGGGGCCGGGTAGGCGAGGTGCATGAGGCGGGACTGTTCGCGGCGCATGTGCATGACGGAGGTGAGGACGTAGCCGAGGAGGAGGACGAGTGCCGCAATGGTCATGATCGTGGCCGCGAGGACCGCCGTGGGGAGGCGTGGCACGGTGCCTGTGCGGGCGAACTCGACGACGACCGGGGTTCCGAGGATGATCGCGACGAGGGCGAGCAGGCCCGCGATGGTCGTGTGGACGAGCGAGGGGCGTTCGCGGCGCGCGAGGTTGAGGATGAGGCCGAGGATGCGCCAACCATCCCGGTAGGTACGGAGTTTGCTCTCGCTTCCGGTGGGCCGGCCCGTGTAGTCGACCGGGATCTCCGCCGTGGGGAGCCGCAGGCTCAGGGAGTGCACCGTCATCTCGGTCTCGATCTCGAACTCCCGCGAGAGCGCGGGGAAGGACTTGATGAAGCGCCGTGAGAAGACCCGGTAGCCGCTGAGCATGTCGGTCACATCGCGCCCGAACAGCATCCGCACCGCCGACGTGAACATCTTGTTCCCGGCCGAGTGCCCGGCGCGGTAGGCGCCGTCGTCGGCGACGGTGCGGGTGCCGACGACCTGGTCGTAGGGGCCCTCGAACAGCAGGTCGACCATGTCACGGGCCCGGGTCGCGTCGTACGTGTCGTCTCCGTCGATGATCAGCAGGGCGTCGGCCTCGATGTCGGCGAAGGCGCGCCGGACGACGTTGCCCTTGCCCTTGTGCGGCTCGACCCGGATGATCGCGCCCGCCTCGCGGGCGACCGCCACGGTGCGGTCGGTGGAGTTGTTGTCGTAGACGTAGATGTCGGCCTCGGGGAGCGTTGCTCTCAGATCCCGTACCACCTTGCCGACGGCGGCTTCCTCGTTGTGGCACGGCACGACGCAGGCGATCGTCGGGCGCACTGGTTCTCCTCGGTCGGGCAGACGGTCCACTGCGCTCATGGTGCGACACGGGGATGCCGGACGGCCGCAGGCACACCGTGACCGTTATCCTCCCTTTTGTGGCAGCTCTCGCATCTCTGGCTCTTCGCATGCGGGACGCCATCAGGGGTATCTGGCGCGAGGCAGCCAAGTTCGCGACCGTCGGCGCCCTGGCCTTCGTACTGGACAACGGCGGCTACACCTTGCTGGTCTTCGGCCTGCCCGGGACGGGCGGCGGCCCCCTGCATGACGGGCCCGTACAGGCGTCGGTGATCGCCACGGGCGTCGCGACGGCCTTCAGCTGGGTCGCGAACCGCCACTGGACCTATCGGCAGCGACACCGGGAGAACGCGGTCCGCGAGCTGGCTCTGTTCACCTTCGTGAACATCATCGGCATGGCCCTCACGGCGGCCACGGTGTTCCTGTCCCGGCAACTGCTCGGGCTCGACTCGGTCCTCAGCGACAACGTCGCCCGCACCTGCGGCTGGACTCTCGCCACGCTGTTCCGGTTCTTCGCATACCGGCGCTACGTCTTCGTCGCGGCGTGACGGGGACTCAGCCCCGTACGGCAGGACACGTCCGGCCCGATCGGCGCTGTTAGCATCACACCCCATGGGGCGAATTGGGCATATCGGTCACTGGTGGCGCGGCGCCTGGGGCCTGGCCGTCGCCGCTGCCGTCGGCTGCCTGGCGACGACTCTCACCTTCTCCCCCGGTTACCTGAGCGTCGACTCCCTCTACCAACTCAAGCAGGCCATGGGGCTGGAGCGCCTGAGTGACTGGCATCCGCCCGTGATGAGCCTCTTCTGGCGTGCCGTCATCTCGGTGACCGGCACGCCCGCGTCCATGGCCGTCCTGCAGGCCGTCGCCCTGTGGGTGGCGTTGTGGGCGATCGCCTGTTGCGTCCAAGGGGCCACGGGAAGCCGGCCGGGCGCCTTCGCCGTCCTCGGAGTCGGACTGCTCCCCCACGTCGTCACCTTTGCCGGAGTGGTGTGGAAGGACGTCCACATGGCGTTCGCCCTTCTCCTCACCAGCGCGATCGCGCTCACCGGCCTGCGCCTGCGACCCGACCGCAGGGTCCTGCGCCGGGTTCTCTTCGCCCTCGGCGTGCTCCTGCTCGTCTACGCCGTCCTGGTCCGCAAGAACGCTGTCTTCGCCGCGATTCCGGTCTTCGTGATGCTGGTGCTCGCGCTGTGGCCCCAGCCCTCGCGCCGGGTCTGGTTCATCTCCACGGCGGCTCTCGTCCTCGGGCTGGTCGCGTCAGCTGCCGCCGTTTCGGCGTTCGCACGGCCGGTGAAGACGAGCCAGGTCTCACAGATCATGCTGGACGACCTGCTGCACGTCCCGAGCGTGCGGGAGCTGCGGTCGGCAGACGTCTCACCGGATCTGCGGGAACACCTGGTGGCCGCGGCCGAGGAGTGCGACCGCGTCAACTCCTTGTCGGACACGTACTGGACCTGTTACGGAGAAGGGGAGCACGGACCGTTCACCGCGGTCGCTCACACGGATCAGATCACCTCTCTGTGGATCAGCGAGATGACCGGCCACGTGCCGGGATATCTCCAGTACCGACTGGAACTCTTCTCGAAATTCCTTTTCGAGCCGCGCTACCAGTACCATCCCGGGATCGCCGCCAATGATTTGCGACTGGAGCTTTCCCACCCCCGGCTTGGCCGAGCGCTCCAGACATATGTCGAGGGTGCGGCCAGGGATCTGCCGGTTCTCTTCGCGGGATGGTTCTGGCTCACCCTCGCCGTCGTTCTGGCCGTCCGTCCGGGCAGTGGGACATTCGCCATGCCGGTACGAGCCCTCGGGATCAGCGCAGCGGCCTATGTGCTCGGCTACTTTCCCATTCTCCCGGTGGCGAATTACCGGTACATGTACTGGTCGGCGATTGCATGCACGATCGGTGCGCTTCTCTGGTTGCTGGACCGCCGAGCCGCCTGTCGCGGGCGGTGAGCCGGCCGGCGAACGGCCGGCCGGCTGCTGTACGTGCCGCCGGCCCGTTGCTGTACGGTGCCGATCCGCGACAGCCGACAACCCATGAAAGCGCACACCCCGGACGCCGCACTAGTCGGAGTGACGTTGATCTCGACCGTCGCAGTACGACTTCTCGATAATGCCGCCGGAAATCCATAGCGCGATGACCAGAATGGCCACAAGGAGAAGGAAGACCATCTCGCATCACTTCCCGTCCGGGACAGCCGTGGAGCACAGCGTCCACCTGGTCGGTGCATTCGAGCGCCTTCTCCCAAGCTACCCGCCTCGCGACAGACCGGCAGCGCCGCGTCCGGCTGCGGTTTTCCGGCCGATTCCTCACCCGGACGGTGGACGAGCCGTGGCCGAGCGCGGACAAGCCGTCACCGGTGGCTGCCGGATGGAGAGCCTGGTGCAATGGTTCGGACAGGGGTGGGGCGAACCGAGTGGAATGAGGAGCGCCTGTGCCGGATGTCACCGTCGTCGTCATCGTCTACAACGACGCCGACCGCCTGAGCCGCGCAGTGCTGTCGGTACTCCACCAGTCCCTGCGGAACCTCGAGGTGATCATCGCCGACGACTGCTCGACCGACAGCACGCCGGCCGTGGCCCGGTCTCTCCAGGACGCGGACCCGCGGGTCCGCTACCTCCGGTTGGACAGCAACAGCGGCGGATGCAGTGCGCCACGCAACGCCGGCCTGGCGGCCGGGCGGGCGCCGTACGTCATGTTCCTCGACAGTGACGACGAACTGCCCAAGCACGCCTGCAAATCGATGCTGCTCGTCGCCGAGCGGACCGGGGTGGACTTCGTCACCGGCGAAGTGACGCGGATCTTCGAGGAGACCGGTGCCACCGGTCTGTGGTATCCGGCCCTCTTCGACGAGGTCCGGATCGTCGAAGGCGTCCGGGAGACGCCGGAGTACTTCCACGACCATCTCTCGACGAACAAGCTCTACCGAGCCGACTTCATCACCGGCAACGACCTGCGCTTTCCGGAGGGCATCCACTACGAGGACCAGCTGTTCACGGCCATGGCCTACACCCTGGCCCGCAGCTTCGCCGTCGTTCCGTGGCCGGTCTACACCTGGCGGCTCTCGGCCGACCCGGCCCATCTGTCCATCTCCTCCAGTCGCCACAAGCTGCGGAACGTGGCCGACCGGATCGCCGTGGCCCGGCGTATCGACCGGTTCCTCGTACAGAGCGGGAACGCCGATCTGCGCCCGTTCAAGGACGAGAAGTTCCTCCGCCACGACCTGCGCCTCTACCTCGGTGATCTCCCATTCCGGGACCGCGAGTGGACCGAACGGTTCGCCGAGCTGGTGACGCCGTACCTCGACGAACTCACCACGGAGGCGATGGGCTCGGTGTGCCGGGAGCAGCGCATCTGTCACCACCTGCTCCGCTCCGGCCGCCTCGACGAGGCGAAGGAGGCCGCCCGGGCGCTGGGGAGCCCGCGGATCGCCCCACGGCGCGTGAGCAGGCGGTCCGGGCGGACGTACTGGGGACGTCCCGCCCCGGCACCCGGCTCCGACGGCGGCCGCGAGCCGGACAGCAGCGATACGGACTTCACCGAGCTGGACATCAGCGAGTGGCATCTGGACGAGCAGCCCTTCGCGTCCGCCCCCGTGCGGCACGAGGTGCACGCCCTGACTCCGGCCGGTCGCGTGCTGCGCCTCCGGCTGCGCACCTACGACCCGGCGCGGTTGCTGTCCGGCCCCGAGCAGGTGACGGCACAGTTGTGGCTCGGCGCGGGAGGCGCGCCGTTGAAGGTCCCGTTCCGGTATCTGCCGGCCGGCGGGGAACCTGATGTGTACAGCGCGTGTATCGAGCTCGATCTCCGGCGCGTCCCGCTGAGCGCCAAGGGCTTCAAGGGCCGTCGTCACCCCGTGGTGGTCCTCGAACGGCTGGGGGTGAAGCGCACGGATGTGGTGCTCGCGCCCGCCGACCTGCGTCCGCTGCGCGCTCATCTGACGCTGCACGGCACGCTCGCCGGCCAGGACGTTCGCGTGGCGTGTGAGGGCAAGGGGGCCGGGCGGCTGGAATTCACCTGGTCGCGATCCGGCGCGCTCGCGCACGCGGAGACGCTGGTGCCGCGGGTACGGCCGCTGCGCCGGAAGATCCGGCAGGTGCAGCGCAGGTTCAACGGGGCGCACGTCAAGGCGCTCGCCTATCGCGAGCTGCAGAGACTGCCGGTGGACGACGCGCTGGTGGTTTTCGAGGCCCTGGAGGGCCGTGGCTACACCGACAGCCCGCGCTACATCTACGAGGAGCTGGTCCGGCGCGGTCTGCCGCTGCGCGCCGTCTGGTCCTATTCGGGTGATCGTGCGGCGTTCCCGGAGGGCCTGGACCTGGTGCGGCGCGGGAGCTGGGAGTACGTGCTGACCCTCGCCCGCGCCCGTTACTGGGTGGACTCGCACGGCTTCCCCTCGGTCTACCCGAAACGCCCGGAGACCCGCTATCTGCAGACCTGGCACGGGCAGGCCGTCAAGCACATGGGGTTCGACCTCGCCGCGCTGCGCTTCGGCAGTCCCGAGCGGCAGCAGAAGCACCGCGACATGATCTCGCGCTGGGACGCCCTCATCTCGCCCAGCGAAGAGTTCGAACGCACCTTCGTCCGAGCGAACGGGTACACGGGCCGGCTGCTGGCCTGCGGGCTCCCCCGGAACGACGTGCTGGTCCGCTGCGACGAGCCGGAACAGCGCGAACGGGCCCGGGCCGCACGCCGCCGGCTGCAGATCCCGGACGGACGCAAGGTGCTGCTCTACGCACCGACCTTCCGGGACGGGAACAGCTCGGGCGGCTCGATCCGGGTGGACCTGGCCGAACTGGTGGAGAAGACCGCCCACGAGTGGATCGTCGTGGTCCGTCCCCATTACTACGACCGCTTCACGGTGCCGCGCGAACTGGGCCACGCCGTGCGCGACGGCCGCGCGTTCCCCGACATCAACGACCTGCTGCTCGCCTCGGACGCGCTGCTCACGGACTACTCGTCGGTGATGTTCGACTACGCGAACCTCGGGCGTCCCGTCCTGCTCTTCACCGACGACTACGACGAGTACAGCACCAGCGCTCGCGGCACCTACTACAACCTCCCCGACATCGCCCCCGGCCCCATGCTGACCACCACCGGGGAACTCGTGGAGGCCATGCGGGACCTGGACCAGGTACGGATGAAGTGGGCCGACGCGTACGCCGCCTTCAACGCCAGGTTCAACGCCCGCGAGACCGGACGGGCCAGTGAGACCGTCGTCGACATGTTCTTCGGAGGCGACAGCGGATGAGCACCGGAACGCAGCCCACCGGACACCGCCGGAACCTCTTCCTGGTGGGCATCGACGTCGACTCGATGGGCGGATCACAGCGGGTACTGCACACCCTCGCCCAGGGTTTCGCGCAACGCGGGCACCAGGTCGACCTGATCGGGATCAGGCCGAGCCCAGAGCCGTACGCGTACTTCCGCGAACCGGCCTACCGGCACACCACCCTCTACCGCAGGCCGTCGGCTCCGCCGTGGCGGGCCCAGCGCCTCAGCGAGCGGTTCAGCCCCGTGCGGATGCACGCGGCACGCGCCGCCCGGGCCGAGCGGGAGCGGGCCAGGCAGAAGCTGGCGCGGCGGTTCGCCTCCGTGGACGACGGCTACGTCATCATCGGCTCCCCCTGGGCGGCCGACTGGCTCGCGTCCGTCGAGTGGCCGCACCTCAAGGGCATCGGGCAGTACCACGAGTCGTTCGCCCAGGCCCAGGGCACGGACCATCTCCGCCTGATCCGGCGCCACTATCCGCTGCTGGAGAAGTCGGTCTTCCTCAGTGAGGGGGACGTCGCCGCGTTCCAGCGCGACCGGCTGCCGAACACGACCGCCATGCCCAACCCGCTGCCCTTCGCGTCCACGGCCCCGGCCCCGCTGAACACCCGGCGCATCGGCGCCGTCGGCCGGCTGGACGCCCTCAAACGGCTGGACCGTCTCATCGACGCCTTCGCGCTCGCCTGCGCCGACCTCCCCGGCTGGGAGCTGCACCTCTTCGGCGACGGCCCTCAGGAGCCGCATCTGCGGGAGCAGGCGGCCCGCCTCGGGATCGGTGACCGGGTGCGATTCCGCGGCAGCGTCTCCGACATGGCGGCGGCGTACCGGGAGCTGGCCGTGGTGGCCCTCACCAGCGAACGCGAGGGACGTCCGATGGCGCTGGCGGAGGCGGCCGGCTGCGGCGTGCCGTGCGTGAGCTTCGACCTGTCGGCCGGGGTGCGGGAACTCGTCGACGACGGGCGTACGGGCACTCTGGTGCGGCCGGGAGACGTCGCCGCTCTGGCCGGCGCCCTGCGGCAGCTCGCCGACGACGCGGAGCTGCGCCGCCGCTACGGCCTCGCCGCCCGGGCGCACGTCGCCCCGCTGGAGCTGCCCGTCGTACTGGACCGCTGGGAGCGTCTGTTCGACGAGATCGACCGGTGAGGCACATGGCAGCGGAAACAGACCGTGGCCGGCTGACGGGCAGCGTCAGCGTCGTCGTGATCGGATACAACGACGCGCGGCACATCAAGCATGCCGTGCTGTCCGCGGTGCGCCAGGGCCCGGTCGTCGCCGAGGTCCTCGTGGTCGACGACGCCTCGACCGACGGCACCGCCGTGGTGGCCGCGGATCTCGCCCGTAGGCACGCCGTCGTCCGGGTCGTGCGCCGCACGGTCAACAGCGGCGGTTGCGGCACGCCCCGCAACGACGGTCTGCGCGAGGCCACGGCCCCCTACGTGATGTTCCTCGACAGCGACGACGAGCTCGCGCCCGGCGCGGTCGACGCCCTGCTCGCGGCCGCCGTACGTCACGGCGCACCCGTCGTCGCGGGGGTGTGCCTGCGCCGTGAGCTGCCCGAGATGCGCGACACCCCCTGGCAGGAGGCGCTCTTCCGGCGGGCGGCGGTCCACGACTCCCCCGCCGAGCTGCCCGCTCTCGTGCGCGACACGTTGTGCGTCAACAAGCTCTACTCCCGCGCCTTCCTGGCGGAGCACGGCGTCACGTTCCCTGAAGGGGCCTTCCGTTACGAGGACTTCGTGTTCACCGCGCGGCTGCTGGCCGCGTCACCCCGTATCGCCCTGATCCCCGACACCGTCTACTTCTGGCACGTTCGCCGCTCCGCCGCCCACCCGTCGATCTCCCTGGCCCGCGGCGGCGTCGACAACTGGCACAGCAGACTGCGGGCACACCGCGGCGCGGTCGAGGTCTTCGAGCGGGCCGGCCGGAAGGAGCTGGCCCACGCCGCCCGGGTGAAGTTCCTCGACCACGACCTGCGGATGTACGTCCACGAACTGGGCACCCACGACAGCGGTCACCACGCCGAGTGGTGGCGGCTCACCCGCGAACACCTCGCCTTCTTCGACGAGTCGGACCTGCGCGCTGCCGAAGCCCCCTCCCGCTGGCTCGCCGGGATCGTCACCGGGGCCGACCGGCCCCGCGACCTGCCGAGGCTCATCGGCCTCGGCGGCAGCCCGCCCCGGCTGCTCCCGCCGTACGCGTGCGTCAACGGGCGTGCCGTCTGGGCGGCGGACCTGCCCGAGGTCGTGCTGGACACCATCGAGAGCGACCCGCTCAGCCGGCTGCCGGTCGCCATCGACGCCGAGCCGCACATATGGGGGTGGCCCGGGGTCCTGCGGATCACCGTGCACGAGCTCTACGGACGGCTCGCCGCGGCGGACCCGCAGAGCCTCGACATCGAGCTGCGCCGCCGAACCGACGGACGGGTGGGGCTGAGCCGCAGCAGTACCCTGACACGGCACCGGGGACCGGACGGGCCGACGTGGAACGGCACGGTGCACCTGACCGGCCTCGACCGCATGAACGGCCAACACGCCCACCGGCTCGACGCCTGGGACGTATGGGCCCGGCTGCACTGCGCCGACGGCTCCTCGGTCTACACCTCCGTCCGCGCCACCGGCTCCGGACTGCGGCGTACGGTCATCCCGGGCCGGCGCCACGGGGTGACGCTGGTCCAGCCCTATGCGACGGCCGGCGGCTCACTCGCCCTCCGGATCGCACCGGGCCCCGGAGCGGCGGCGGTCGTGGTCACGCGCAGGCTTCGCCGGCTGATGAGCAGGGACGTCGAATAGCCGGCGCGCGTCCGGCCGCACGACCCGGGTCTAGGGTCTTTCGTTTGGATCAGGCCGGATCGGTGAGCGGGGTCTGGTGCATGGGGTCTCCCCAGGCCCGCCAGGGCCGAGGGGACGCCTCGCAAGGCGGAGG
>NZ_JBSFUW010000037.1:0-81600 GCF_053591995.1 Streptomyces sp. NPDC002835
GCAGCGCAGACTGCCCCGGCACTGCTTACGCGGTGCCGGGGCAGTCTGCGCTGCGCGCCCGGAGGTTACGCCGGGACGCTCGCCACGCCCGGGGCCAGGAACGGCTTGCCGTTCACGCGCTCCGAGACGCCCTCGCGGTCCAGGTACGGCGTGATGCCGCCCAGGTGGAAGGGCCAGCCGGCGCCGGTGATCAGGCAGAGGTCGATGTCCTGGGCCTCGGCGACGACGCCCTCGTCGAGCATCAGGCCGATCTCCTGCGCGACGGCGTCCAGGACGCGGTCGCGGACCTGCTCCTCCGTCAGGACGGTGTCGCCCTGCTTCAGCAGTGCGGCGACCTCCGGGTCCAGCTCCGGCTTGCCGGAGTCGTAGACGTAGAAGCCGCGCTTGCCGGCCTTGACGACCGCGGCCAGGTTCTCGGAGACCGTGAAGCGCTCCGGGAAGGCGCGGTTCAGGGTCTCGGAGACGTGGAGGCCGATGGCCGGGCCGACGAGCTCCAGCAGGACCAGCGGCGACATCGGGAGGCCCAGCGGCTCGATGGCCTTCTCGGCGGTGGCGACCGGGGTGCCCTCGTCGATGACGTTCTGGATCTCGCCCATGAAGCGGGTCAGGATGCGGTTCACGACGAACGCCGGGGCGTCCTTGGTGAGGACCGCGGTCTTCTTCAGCTTCTTCGCGACACCGAACGCGGTGGCCAGCGACGCGTCGTCCGTCTGCTCGCCGCGGACGATCTCCAGCAGCGGCAGGACCGCGACCGGGTTGAAGAAGTGGAAGCCGACGACCCGCTCGGGGTGCTTCAGCTTGGACGCCATCTCGGAGACCGACAGCGACGAGGTGTTGGTGGCGAGGATCGCGTGCGCCGGGGCGACCGCCTCGACCTCCGCGAACACCGTCTGCTTGACACCCATCTCCTCGAACACGGCCTCGATGATGAAGTCCGCGTCCGCGAAGCCCTCGGCCTTGTCCAGCACACCGGTCACCAGGGCCTTGAGGCGGTTGGCCTTGTCCTGGTTGATGCGGCCCTTGCCGAGCAGCTTCTCGATCTCGGCGTGGACGTAGCCCACACCCTTGTCGACGCGCTCCTGGTCGATGTCGGTCAGCACGACCGGCACCTCGAGGCGGCGCAGGAACAGCAGCGCCAGCTGGGAGGCCATCAGACCGGCGCCGACGACGCCGACCTTGGTGACCGGGCGGGCCAGGCTCTTGTCCGGCGCGCCGGCCGGGCGCTTGGCGCGCTTCTGGACCAGGTTGAAGGCGTAGATCCCGCTGCGCAGCTCGCCGCCCATGATGAGGTCGGCCAGCGCCTCGTCCTCGGCGTCGAAGCCCTTCTGCAGGTCGCCGTCCTTGGCGGCCTCGATGATGTCGAGGGCGCGGTAGGCGGCCGGGGCCGCGCCGTGCACCTTGGAGTCGGCGATGAACCGGCCCTTGGCGACGGCCTGGTCCCAGGCCTCGCCGCGGTCGATCCCGGCGCGCTCGACGACGGTCTCGCCCTTGAGCACGGACGCGGTCCAGACGAGGGACTGCTCGAGGAAGTCGGCGCCCTCGAAGATGGCGTCGGCGATGCCCAGCTCGAAGACCTGCGCGCCCTTGAGCTGCTTGTTCTGGCTGAGCGAGTTCTCGATGACGACCGAGACCGCGCGGTCCGCGCCGATCAGGTTCGGCAGGAGCACGCAGCCGCCCCAGCCCGGGACGAGACCGAGGAAGACCTCGGGCAGCGAGAACGCCGGGATCGCCTTCGAGACGGTGCGGTACGAGCAGTGCAGACCGACCTCGACGCCGCCGCCCATGGCCGCGCCGTTGTAGTACGCGAAGGTCGGGACGGCGAGGCCCGCGAGACGCTTGAAGACGTCGTGGCCGCCCTTGCCGATCGCCAGCGCGTCGGACTTCTCCTTCAGCAGCTCGACGCCCTTGAGGTCGGCGCCGACGGCGAAGATGAACGGCTTGCCGGTGATGCCGACGCCGACGATGCCGCCGTCCGCCGCCTCCGCCTCGACCTGGTCGATCGCGGTGTTCAGGTTCGCGAGCGACTGCGGGCCGAAGGTGGTCGGCTTGGTGTGGTCCAGGCCGTTGTCCAGCGTGATGAGCGCGAAGCGCCCGGCGCCGGCTGGGAGGTCGAGGTGGCGTACATGCGCCTGCGTGACGACCTCGTCCGGGAACAGCTCGGCCGCGCCCTTCAGGAGTTCGGTGGTGGTGCTCACTTGTCGCCTCCGGCGTCCTTGTGGTTCGGGTTCTCCCAGATGACCGTGGCGCCCATGCCGAAGCCGACGCACATCGTGGTCAGGCCGTAACGGACCTCGGGCTGCTCCTCGAACTGGCGGGCGAGCTGGGTCATCAGACGCACACCGGAGGAGGCGAGCGGGTGACCGTACGC
The DNA here is from genome assembly GCF_053591995.1 of Streptomyces sp. NPDC002835. Lineage (NCBI taxonomy): Bacteria > Bacillati > Actinomycetota > Actinomycetes > Kitasatosporales > Streptomycetaceae > Streptomyces > Streptomyces sp. NPDC002835. The sequence goes on from NZ_JBSFUW010000037.1 coordinate 2,369, forward strand.
GATGGCGCCGCCGTACTGGTTGACGCGCGCGTCGTCGTCGGCGATGCCGTAGTGCTCGAGGAACGCCAGCACCTGGACGGCGAAGGCCTCGTTGATCTCGAAGAGGTTGATGTCCTCGATCGACAGGCCGGCCTTGGCGAGGGCCTTCTCGGTCGCGGGGATCGGGCCGTAGCCCATGACCTCGGGCTCGACGCCGGCGAAGGCGTACGAGACCAGGCGCATCTTGACCGGAAGGTTGTTCTCCCGGGCGAACTCCTCGGAGGCGATGATCGAGGCGGTGGCGCCGTCGTTCAGGCCCGCGGCGTTGCCGGCGGTGACGCGGCCGTGGACGCGGAACGGCGTCTTCAGGCCCGCGAGGGACTCGAGCGAGGTGCCCGGGCGCATCGGCTCGTCGGCGGTGACCAGGCCCCAGCCCGTCTCCCCCGCCTCGGGGTTGGTGCGGCGCACGGAGATCGGCACCAGGTCCTGCTGGATCTTGCCGTCGGCGTACGCCTTGGCGGCCTTCTCCTGCGAACGCACGGCGTACTCGTCGGCGCGCTGCTTGGTGATCTGCGGGTACCGGTCGTGCAGGTTCTCCGCGGTCATGCCCATGAACAGGGCCGACTCGTCGACGAGCTTCTCGCTGACGAAGCGCGGGTTCGGGTCGACGCCCTCGCCCATCGGGTGGCGGCCCATGTGCTCGACACCACCGGCGATGACGGCGTCGTACGCGCCGAAGGCGATCGAACCGGCGGTCGCGGTGACGGCGGTGAGCGCGCCGGCGCACATGCGGTCGATCGAGTAGCCCGGCACGGACTGCGGCAGACCGGCGAGCATGCCGGCGGTGCGGCCGAGGGTCATGCCTTGGTCACCGATCTGCGTGGTCGCGGCGATGGCGACCTCGTCGATCTTCGCGGGGTCGAGAGCCGGGTTGCGGCGCAGCAGCTCCCGGATGGCCTTCACGACGAGATCGTCGGCGCGGGTCTCGTGGTAGATGCCCTTCGGGCCCGCCTTGCCGAACGGGGTGCGGACGCCGTCGACGAAGACGACGTCCCTGACGGTACGAGGCACGATGGCTCTCCTCCAGGGTGCGGGGTTGCACTGCTGCGGCACGCACGCCTGAGCGTGCGCTTGCTTGCCCCATGCTACTTGTGGGTAACCAAGCTGCACACCCCCCGAGGCCGGAGCGTCGAACGTCACACGTCGAAGCCCCCCGCCTACGGTGCCGCGGCGGTCAGCGCCTGTGCCAGCGCGGGCGCGACCAGCTCCACCTGCCAGGGGCGGGCGGCCAGCTCGGTCAGGGCGTCGGAGACGGCCGCCACCGTCGCCTCGGACGGCGGCTCCCAGCAGACCCGCCGCACCGTGTCCGGCGTGATCAGGTTCTCCTGCGGCATGTTCAGCTCCTCCGCCAGCGCGGAGACTCCCGCGCGGGCGGCCGACAGCCGGGCCGCGGCGGCCGGGTCCTTGTCCGCCCACGAACGCGGCGGCGGGGGGCCGTTCAACGGCTGGCCGGGCTGCGGCAGCTCGGCGTCGGGCAGGGCCTTCGCCCGCTCGACCGCGGCCTGCCACTGCTCGAGCTGGCGCCTGGCCATCCGGTGCCCGAAGCCGGGCAGCGCGGTCAGCGCGTGCACGTTCGCGGGCAGCGCGAGCGCGGCCTCGATGATCGCGGCGTCGCCGAGCACCTTGCCGGGCGACACGTCACGCCGCTGGGCGACCCGGTCGCGGACCGTCCACATCTCCCGTACGACCGCCATCTGCCGGCGGCGGCGCACCTTGTGCATCCCGGACGTGCGGCGCCAGGGGTCGCGGCGCGGGGGCGGCGGCGGGGCGGACGCGATCGCGTCGAACTCCTGGCGGGCCCACTCGAGCTTGCCCTGCCGGTCGAGGTCCTTCTCCAGCGCGTCGCGCAGGTCGACCAGCAGCTCCACGTCGAGGGCCGCGTACCGCAGCCAGGGCTCCGGCAGGGGGCGGGTGGACCAGTCGACGGCCGAGTGGCCCTTCTCCAGGGCGTAGCCGAGGACGCTCTCCACCATCGCGCCGAGCCCGACCCGCGGATGGCCGCCGAGCCGTCCGGCCAGCTCGGTGTCGAAGAGCCGGCTGGGCACCATGCCTATTTCCCGCAGACACGGCAGGTCCTGGGTGGCGGCGTGCAGGATCCATTCAGCGTCGGCGAGCGCGTCGCCGAGCGCCGTCAGGTCGGGGCAGCCGACGGGGTCGACGAGCGCGGTGCCGGCGCCCTCACGGCGGAGCTGTACGAGGTAGGCGCGCTGGCCGTACCGGTAGCCGGACGCCCGCTCGGCGTCGACGGCCACGGGGCCGGTGCCGGCCGCGAAGGCGGCGATCACCTCGGCGAGGGCCTCCTCGTCGGCGACCACCGGCGGGATGCCCTCCCTGGGCTCCAGCAAGGGGATCGGCAACCCTGCGGCAGGGACGTCGTCGTCCGAGGGGGCGCCCCCGGTGGTTCGCAGTGCGGTCTCTGCTGCGGTCTCTTGGGCGTCGGTCACCTGTCAAGGGTATCCGCCCCCACGGCGGCCTGACCTGCACCTTCGTACGAAGAATCGCCTGACCTGGGAAAACGGCTCTCAGTACACGGCGTTACGGGCGCCGATTGCTGCTCCCGGGTGGCCCGGGGGGCCTCGGGAGGCGTCCCTCGCACCGGGTCCGTGGACCCGGAACGCGCCGCGCCCGCCCGGGCGGACGAGCTCATGGACCCGGTCCGCCGTCGGGCTGTGCCCGCGCCGGCTCAGGCCGGAGTGTCGGCCCGCCGTATGTGCAGGTGGCCGTCCCGGGGGAAGGGTGGCCGCGCCGGCAGGATCTCGTGGAACTCGTATCCGGTCTTCTCCGCGACCCGGCAGGAGGCGGGATTGTCCACCTGGTGGAGAAGGTCGAGACGTGCCAGGCCCTCGGCCGCGAAGGCGCCGAAGGCCCAGCGGGTGAGGGCTTCGAGGGCGCGGGGGGCGACCTGCCGGCCCCGGGCGGGCGCCGCCGTCCAGTAGCCGACTTCCGTGGAGTGCCTGCCGGGGCCGGTCCGCTTCAGGACCACGTTGCCGGCCAGTCGGCTCTCGCCGGTGCCCGGACGGTCTTCCAGCACGGCGAAGCTCAGCCGCTCTCCGGTCTCCCAGCCGCGTCTCTGAAGGTCCAGCCACCGCACCGCATCGCCGGCGTTCTCCACCGGCAGCCTTGTCCACCGCCGCAGGACGGGATCGCGATACGCCTCGATCAGCGGCTTGACGTCGCCGTCGTGCCAGGGGCGCAGGAAGAGCGCGGAGGCGGACGGCGTCGCGTCCACCCGCAGAGTGACGTTCATCAGGGTCCTCCCCGAGCGGTTCACCTGATCATCTCTCGTCCGGTGAGCCGTGGTTCGTGCCTAGCACGGGCCCGAGGCGAAGCGCGCCCGTCGACGGAACGTTCCGTCGACGGGCGCCGGGGCGGGGGAGGGGAGAGAGCGATTCAGTGGATGATTCCGGTGCGCAGGGCGACCGCGACCATTCCCGCGCGGTCGCCCGTGCCCAGCTTGCGGGCGATACGGGCCAGGTGGCTCTTGACGGTCAGCGCGGACAGTCCCATGGAGACGCCGATGGCCTTGTTGGACTGGCCCTCCGCGACGAGGCGCAGGACCTCGACCTCGCGGCCGGACAGTTCCCGGTAGCCGCCCGGGTGGCTCGGGGCACCCGGGGGGCGGCGGTGCATACGGTTCGCCGCGGCGCCGATGGGGGCGGCGCCGGGGCGGGTCGGGTGGCCGATGTTGGTACGGGTGCCGGTGACGACGTAACCCTTGACGCCGCCGGCCAGCGCGTTGCGAACGGCGCCGATGTCGTCGGCGGCCGACAGCGCCAGCCCGTTGGGCCAGCCTGCCGCGCGGGTCTCGGACAGCAGGGTCAGCCCGGAACCGTCGGGCAGGTGGACGTCGGCAACGCAGATGTCGCGCGGGTTGCCGACGCGGGGACGGGCCTCCGCGATGGACGACGCCTCGATGACGTCACGGACCCCGAGCGCCCACAGATGGCGGGTGACGGTGGAACGGACGCGCGGGTCGGCTACGACGACCATGGCCGTCGGCTTGTTCGGGCGGTAGGCGACCAGGCTTGCGGGCTGCTCGAGAAGAACGGACACCAGGCCTCCTGGAAAGGTGCGGGACGGAGCCGGCTCGGGGAGTGAAGCCGGGGCGAACCGTGCAGTTAGGTCATTGACCTCTTCGGCAGCAAACCCGTCCGCCTTTAGAGAATGATCACGATTTGGTGAGTAATAATCGGGGCAATTCGGACGGGCGATCGATCATCCTACGAACGACCGCTCCCCGGCGTCGTTCCCGCGTACGGCCGCAGGCCAGTCTCCCGTGCCGCGGCGGCGCCCCGATTCAGGCCTGCTGCGGGCCGCGGCGCTGCGGCAGGGTCACCACGCCCGTCGCGTTGTCCGCGGGACCGGCCGGCGACGGCGGCAGGCCCGCGACCTGGCAGAGCAGATCGCACCAGGCCACCAGGTGTGCGGCGGTGTCCGGCACACCGCCGGGCCCCTCCTCCGGGGTCCACGACGCCCGGATCTCGATCTGCGTCGCAGGACGGCGCTCGGCAAGTCCACCGAAATAGTGAGACCCCGCACGGGTGACGGTGCCGCTCGCCTCCCCGTACGACAGGCCGCGCGCGTCCATCGCGCCCGTCAGCCACGACCAGCACACCTCGGGCAGCAGCGGATCGGCCGCCATCTCCGGCTCCAGCTCCGCCCGCACCAGCGTCACCAGCCGGAAGGTGCCCTGCCACGCGTCGTGGCCGGCCGGTTCGTGCAGCAGCACGAGACGCCCGTCCGCGAGATCGTCCTCGCCGACGACGACCGCCGCCTCCAGCGCGTACGCGTGCGGCGCGAGCCGCTGCGGAGGCCGCGTCGGATCGATCTCGATCTCCGGCCGCAGCCGGGCCGACCGCAGCGCCTCGACCGCCTGACGGAACGCCCGCGGGACGGCGCTCGGTTCGGCGTCCGGTTCCGCGCTCCCCTTGTCGTCAGCGCCGTTGGAATGATCGGAAAAGTGTCCCTGAGCCGCAGCCATGCGGGGAAGAGTAGGCGGAACGGGAGCTTCGCGCAGGGAGGGACACCCATGCCGGGGCAGGCACTTCCCGCGCACATGCGAAGATTCAACGCGTGAGCGCCAACCACAGCCCCGCGGGCCACCGGACGAAGACGTACAACTCCGCATTTCTCAAGGCGTGCCGCCGGGAGCCGGTGCCGCACACGCCGGTCTGGTTCATGCGGCAGGCGGGGCGCTCACTGCCCGAATACCTGAAGGTGCGCGAGGGCATCCCGATGCTCGAGTCGTGCATGCGGCCCGAGCTCGTCACGGAGATCACGCTGCAGCCCGTGCGGCGGCACAAGGTCGACGCGGCGATCTTCTTCAGCGACATCGTGGTGCCGCTGAAGGCGATCGGCATCGACCTCGACATCAAGCCGGGCGTCGGCCCCGTCGTCGCGGAGCCGATCCGCACCCGCGCGGACCTCGAGCGGCTGCGGGACCTGACGCCGGACGACGTCGCGTACGTCACCGAGGCGATCGGGATGCTCACCGGCGAGCTGGGGTCCACCCCGCTGATCGGCTTCGCCGGCGCGCCGTTCACTCTCGCGAGCTACCTCGTGGAGGGCGGGCCGTCGCGCAACCACGAGAACACCAAGGCCCTGATGTACGGCGACCCGCAGCTCTGGGCCGACCTGCTGGACCGCCTTGCGGAGATCACCTCCGCCTTCCTGAAGGTCCAGATCGAGGCGGGCGCGTCCGCCGTGCAGCTTTTCGACTCGTGGGTCGGCGCGCTGGCCCCCGCGGACTACCGGCGCTCGGTGATGCCGGCCTCGTCGAAGGTCTTCGACTCCGTCGCCTCGTACGGCGTGCCGCGCATCCACTTCGGCGTCGGCACGGGCGAGCTGCTGGGCCTCATGGGCGAGGCGGGCGCGGACGTGGTCGGCGTCGACTGGCGCGTCCCGCTGGACGAGGCCGTACGCCGCGTCGGCCCCGGCAAGGCGCTCCAGGGGAACCTGGACCCGGCCGTGCTGTTCTCCACGCCGGAGGCCGTGCGGGCCAAGACCCGTGAGGTGCTGGACGCGGCGGCGGGTCTCGAGGGCCACATCTTCAATCTCGGGCACGGGGTGCTGCCGACGACGGCGCCGGACGCGTTGACGCGGCTGGTGGCGGACGTGCACGAGTCGACTGCGCGCTAGCCGCCGCGGGGTGTTTCCGGGGGCGCTGCCGCCCCGGGGCCCTGCGCCTCAATCGCCGGCGGGGCTGAGGTTGCCCGGAGCCCGGCCCGCCCGTCGGGCGGACACGGGGCGCGGGGCGGAGGTCACGGTCCCGCCGTGCGTACCGCCTTCGTTGCCTTGCGGGCCGCTACCTGGACCGGGTCCCAGACGGGGGAGAAGGGTGGGGCGTAGCCGAGGTCGAGCATGGTCAGTTGTTCGACCGTCATGCCCGCCGTCAGGGCAACCGCCGCGATGTCGACGCGTTTCGCCGCGCCCTCGCGGCCCACGATCTGGACGCCCAGCAGCCGGCCCGTGCGGCGTTCCGCGAGCATTTTGACCGTCATCGGGGCCGCGCCGGGGAAGTAGCCGGAGCGGCTGGTCGACTCGATCGTCGCGGTGACGTACCGGAGGCCCACCGCCCGGGCGTCCTTCTCGCGCAGGCCCGTGCGGGCGATCTCCAGTTCGCAGACCTTGCTGACGGCCGTGCCGACCACGCCGGGGAACGTGCCGTAGCCGCCGCCCGCGTTCGCGCCGATGATCTGGCCGTGCTTGTTGGCGTGGGTGCCCAGCGCGATGTGGCGTTCGCGGCCGGAGACGAGGTCGAGGACCTCGACGCAGTCGCCGCCAGCCCAGACGGCGTCGTGGCCGCGTACCCGCATCGCCAGGTCGGTGAGCAGGCCGCCGTAGCGGCCGAGCGGCAGGCCGGCCGCTCGGGCGAGCGTGGTCTCCGGCTCGACGCCGATGCCGAGGACGACCACGTCCGCCGGGTACTCGGCGCCGTCGGTCGCCACCGCGCGGACGCGGCCGTCGTCACCGGTCAGGATTCCGGTGACGGCCGTGCCGGAGACCGTCGTGATGCCCATGCCCGACATCGCCTCGTGGACCAGCCGGCCCATGTCCGGATCGAGGGTGGCCATCGGCTGCTCGCCGCGGTTGACGACCGTGACCTCGTAGCCGTGCTTCAGGAGCGCCTCCGCCATCTCGACGCCGATGTATCCGGCGCCGACGACGACCGCGCGCCGGCCGTCGGTGCGGTTGAGGGTGTCCAGCAGGGCCTGGCCGTCGTCGAGGGTCTGCACGCCGTGCACGCCGGGCGCGTCGATGCCGGGCAGCGCGGGGCGGATCGGGCGGGCGCCGGTGGCGATGACCAGCTTGTCGTAGCCGGTCCACGACTCCGCGCCGGTGTCCACCTCGCGCGAGCGCACCCGGCCGCCCGCGACGTCGATCTCCGTCACCTCGGTGCGCATCCGCAGATCGATGGCGCGCTCGCGGTGTTCCTGCGGCGTGCGCGCGATCAACTGGTCGCGGTCGCCGACGTCGCCGCTCACCCAGTACGGGATGCCGCACGCCGAGAACGAGCTGAAGTGGCCGCGCTCGAACGCGACGATCTCCAGCTCGTCCGGGCCTTTCATCCTGCGTGCCTGCGACGCGGCGGACATGCCCGCCGCGTCGCCCCCGATGATCACCAGGCGTTCCGTCGCTGTCATGGGGAACACGCTACGGGGAAAGGGCTGTTCAGTCCTCCGTGGCAGGGGAAACGGCCGGGGCAGCGGCCGCCGGGCGCCGGGGCAGCCGGGGCCGTACCAGCCACCGCCACACCGCGTACACCACCACCGCCACCGCCGCGAACGGCGCCACCGCGCCGATGACCACCGCGCTCCAGCGCAGCGTCGCCGTCAGCGCGTCCCAGCCGCCGCCGAGCGCGTCCAGGAAGCCCGGGTCGTCGTCCTTGCCGGCCTCCGGCCGCTCCTGCTCCGACAGCGTCAGCGTGATCGTCGCCATCGAGGTGCGGTCCTTCAGCGCGGACTGCTGCGCCAGCAGCGACTCCAGGTCGGCCTGACGGCTGCTCAACTCCCCTTCCAGGGTGACGACGTCGGCCAGCTTCGTCGCCCGGTCCATCAGCTCCCGCACCCTCGCCACGCTCGCCCGCTGCGTCGCGATACGGGTCTCCACGTCGACCACCTGGTCCGTGACGTCCTTGGCATTGGCCTTGCGGGCCAACAGCTTTCCGGCGCCCGCCAGCTCGGTCAGCGCCGAGTCGTACTGCTCCTGGGGGACGCGGATCACGACGTGGGAGGTGACGTGGGTGTCGTCGATCCGTTCCGTCGTCTCGTTCTCCACGTGGCCGCCGGCGTTCAGCGCCGTCGTGCGGGCGGCGGCGAGCGCCTTCGTGGCGTTCTTCACCTCCACCTCCAGCGCGGCGGTCCGGATGACGTGGGCCTGTACCGGGGCCTGCTTCGCGGGGGCCTTGCGGTCCGCGTCGGCCTGCTCCGGCTGCCCGGCGGCCTCGTCCGCCGCGTAGCCGGGGCCCGCCGCGCCTTCCCCCGCGTCCTGGGCGGCGGGTTTCACCGCGCTCTGCGCGTCTCGGGAGTCGGAGGCATCGGCGGCGCACCCGGCGAGGCCGAGTGAGGCGGAGAGAAGCAGTACCGCGAATAGGCGTCGTGAACGCATGACCGGCCCCCCGGGGGATGTGACGTAAGAGTTGCAGGTTCGACGTACGGCCCCTGCCGCGGGTTGCCGGATTCCGGTCCCGAAGCGGTCACGGTCAGGACTCGGAACGGCGTTTGAGAGAGTTGGACCATGAACGTGGACACACCTGCGCGCCATGTCGTGGTCGTCGGGGGCGGCATCGCCGGTCTCGCCGCCGCGCACCGGCTGCTCGACTCCGGCGTGCGCGTCACCCTCCTCGAGGCCACCGACCGGGTCGGCGGCAAGCTGCTGTCGGGGGAGATCGAGGGCGTACGCGTCGATCTGGGCGCCGAGTCGATGCTCGCCCGCCGCCCCGAGGGCACCGGCCTCGCCCGCGCGGTCGGCCTCGGCGACCGCCTCGAACCGCCGGCCACCGCCGCCTCCGCGGTGTGGACCCGCGACGCCCTGCGGCCCATGCCCAAGGGCCATGTGATGGGCGTCCCCGGTGACGCGTCGGCCCTGGCCGGGCTGCTGTCGCCCGAGGGCCTGGCCCGTATCGAACACGAGAAGGACCTTCCGCCGGCCGAGATCGGCGACGACGTGGCCGTCGGCGCGTACGTCGCCGAGCGCCTCGGCCGGGAGGTCGTCGACCGGCTGGTGGAGCCGCTGCTCGGCGGGGTGTACGCGGGGGACGCGTACCGCATCTCCATGCGCGCGGCCGTGCCCCAGCTGTTCGAGGCGGCCAGGACCCACGGTTCGCTGCTCGACGGCGTGCGCGACATCCAGGCCAGGGCCGCCGCGCAGCAGCCCGGCGGGCCGGTCTTCATGGGCCTCGACGGCGGCATCGGCACGCTGCCGGGTGCCGTCGCCGACGCCGTACGCGCCCAGGGCGGCGACGTCCGCACCGAGACGCCCGTCCTCGGCCTGGCCCGCACCGCCGCCGGCTGGCGGATCCGCACCGACCGGGAGACGTTCGACGCCGACGCCGTCGTGCTCGCGACGCCCGCCTGGTCCGCGTCGGCGCTCCTCGCCGCCGAGTCACCGGCCGCGGCGGCCGAGCTCGGGCGCGTCGAGTACGCCTCGATGGCGCTGGTCACCCTGGCGTTCCGGCGCGCCGACGTGGCGGGGCTGCCCGCCGGCAGCGGGTTCCTCGTCCCGCCCGTGGACGGCCGCACCATCAAGGCGTCCACGTTCTCGTCCGCCAAGTGGGGCTGGTCCGGCCGGGACGCGGGCGACCTGTTCGTGCTGCGCACCTCCGTCGGGCGGCACGGCGAGGAGCAGGCCCTCGAACGTGAGGACGCCGAGCTGGTCGACGTCTCCCTGACCGACCTCGGCGCCGCCGTCGGCCTCACCGCCCGCCCCGTGGCCACCGAGGTCACCCGGTGGACCGGCGGCCTGCCCCAGTACCCGGTCGGACACCTCGCCCGGGTCGCCCGCATCCGCGACGAGGTCGCCAAGGTCCCCGGGCTGCGGGTCTGCGGCGCCGTGTACGACGGGGTCGGCATCCCCGCCTGCATCGCCAGCGGGCAGCGCGCGGCGGACGAGATCCTCGCCACGCCGACCCTGGCGCGGGGCACGGAAGCAGAGGCGGGACAATAGCCGTATGAGTGCGCCAGAAAAGATTCCGAACGCGGGCAAGAAGGCCAAGGACCTCAACGAGGTCATCCGGTACACGCTGTGGTCCGTCTTCAAGCTGCGCGATGTGCTCCCCGAGAACCGCTCCGGTTACGCGGAGGAGGTCCAGGAGCTGTTCGACCAGCTCGCCGCCAAGGACGTCACCGTGCGCGGCACGTACGACGTCTCCGGGCTGCGCGCCGAGGCCGACGTGATGATCTGGTGGCACGCGGAGACCGCCGACGAGCTCCAGGACGCGTACAACCGCTTCCGCCGCACCCGCCTCGGCCGTGCTCTCGAGCCGGTCTGGTCGAACATGGCGCTGCACCGCCCCGCCGAGTTCAACAAGGCGCACATCCCGGCGTTCCTGGCCGACGAGACGCCGCGCGACTACATCTCCGTCTACCCCTTCGTGCGCTCGTACGACTGGTACCTGCTGCCCGACGAGGACCGCCGCCGGATGCTCGCCGACCACGGCAAGATGGCCCGCGGCTACCCGGACGTGCGCGCCAACACGGTCGCGTCGTTCTCGCTCGGCGACTACGAGTGGATCCTGGCCTTCGAGGCCGACGAGCTGTACCGCATCGTCGACCTGATGCGGCACCTGCGCGCCTCCGAGGCCCGGATGCACGTGCGCGAAGAGGTGCCGTTCTACACCGGCCGCCGCAAGGACGTGGCGGATCTGGTGGCCGGGCTCGCGTAGCCTTCCCCAGGGCCGGAAACCCACGGGCGGGTTCGCGTAACCTCGCCCGGGGCCCCTGAAAACCTGACGGCCGGGTTTCCGCACCACCGGTGCGGATACCCAGCCGTCCATGTGACCCGGAAGATCAGACGGTGTGCGGCAGCGTTCGCTGCTCCGCCCGCCGGTCCAGCGACACCGGGTCCGGCTCCGGGTGCGGCGCGCATGATGCGCGCCGCACCGGCGTCTTCCCCAGCAGCAGATAGTCCTCCAGGTGCTGGTTGACGCAGGAGTTCTCGCCGCCGCCGATGCCGTGCGTGCCCGCGTCCTCCTCCGTGATCAGCACCGAGCCCGCCAGCCGCCGCTGCAGCTCCAGCGCCCCGGCGTACGGCGTGGCCGCGTCCCGTTCGGCGGCCAGGATCAGCGTGGGCGGCAGCTCCCCCGGCGCGGTGCGCACGTCCAGCGGCTGCTGCCGCGGCGCGGACCAGAAGGCGCACGGCAGATTCATCCAGACGTTGTCCCACGTCTCGAACGGCGCGCGCTGCGCCAGAGCTGAGTTGTCGAGGTCCCACGTCAGCCAGTCCTCCGGCCAGGGGGCGTCGTTGCACTCGACCGCCGTGTAGACGGCGGTGCCGTTCTCCGCGGCCTTCGCACTCGTCTCGTCCGGCGCGGCCTGGGCGATCAGCGGCTCCGGATTGCCCTTCAGGTACTCCGACAGCGCCGTGGCGCGCAGCGGCCAGTAGCCGTCGTAGTAGCCGGCGCCGAGGAAGGCCGCGTGGAGCTGGCCGGGGCCGACCGTGCCGCCCGCGGGCTCCTCCGCGAGCCGGGCGCGCGCCTGCTCGTAGCTGTGCGCCACGTCCTCGGCCGTCGTGCCCAGCCCGTACGTCTCGTGGTGCTTGGCCACCCAGGCGCGGAAGTCGGCCCACCGGCTCTCGAACGCCTCCGACTGCCTCAGGTTGTTGCCGTACCAGACCTGCTCCGGGTCCGGGTCGACCGCGGAGTCGAAGACCATGCGGCGTACATGGGACGGGAACATCGTCGCGTACAGGGCGCCGAAGTAGGTGCCGTACGACGCGCCCATGAAGGTCAGCTTCTCCTCGCCCAGCGCCGCCCGCAGCACGTCGAGGTCGCGGGCGTTGTTCAGCGAGGTGTAGTGGCGCAGCGCCGCGCCGTTGCGCTCCGCACAGCCGTCGGCGTACGCCCGCGCCTGCGCGATGCGCTCCTTCTTGTACGAGAGGGACGGATGGGTCGGGGCCTGGGTGGGCGCCTTGAGGAAGTCCCGCGGGTCCTGGCACGACAGCGGCGCGGACCGGCCGACGCCGCGGGGCGCGTAGCCCACGATGTCGTACGCCCCGGAGATCCGCTTCCACTCGGGCAGTTCGGCCGCCAGCGGGAACGTCATGCTGGAGGCGCCGGGGCCGCCGGGGTTGTAGACGAGGGCGCCCTGCCGCTCGGAGCTCTTGCCGCTCGCCGCCACGCGGCTGACGGTCAGTTCGATCTGACGCCCCGACGGGTCCGCGTAGTCGAGCGGGACCTTCACGGTGCCGCACCGGACCGGGTCCGGCAGTTTCTCGGCCGCGGGGCAGCGGCCGAAGTCGACACCGGCCGCGGCGGCGCGCTCGGCGGCCACCACGGTGCCGCGGGACTCGGCGCCGGTGGTGGCCGCCGCGTCGGCGGGGGCGACGGAGAGCGAGGTGAGGACCAAGGAACTGAGGCCGGCCACAGCCCCGTACTTAGCGGATGTTCGCATCGCGTTCCCTTCGTGCGCGGGCGGCCGACGACGGCCACGGGACGAAAGGGATCTTCGACGGGGGCGGATCGCGAAGTAAAGCACCGTTCGGCGGTGTCGGGGTCTATGACCCCGATGCCGGTGCGTCAGTCGCTGCTGCCGCCACCGCCGCCGCAGCTGGAACCGGAGGACCCGCCGCAGCTGGAGCTCGACCCGCCGGATCCACCGCAGCCGCCGGAGCTGCCGCAGCTCCCGGAGCCCCCGGAGCCGGGCGACGAACCGGCGCACCACGCGCCGTCGTCGACGGCGTAGTACGCACCCGGCGCCGCGCCGCCGCCGTGGTCCGCCGACGCAGCACGGTAGCGGGGCGCGCCGGTCAGCGCCGTCCGCAGCACCGGGTCCGACACGCCGCGCAGCCCGCTCAGGGCCACCGCCTCGGCGGGCGTCCCCGGCCGCGCGTGTCCGGCCCGGTACGAGTGCAGCGCCCTGAGCCCGGCCGGGGTGAGGCGCCGCCGCACCCGGCCCGCCTGCAGACCGCCGATCACGGCGCCGGCCACCAGGACCGGGAGGACCAGGAAGACGAACGGCGCACCCGGATCGACGAAGGGGGCTTCGGCGAACTGGACGATAGTGACGACGATCGAGACCGGCACGCCGAGCACACAGACCACGGCCTGGACGAGGCCCCAGGTGGCGAGTCGCGCGACGCCGGGCGGCGCGGGCGGCACCATCAGGCCGCGTGCCGCGAGCACGTCACCGACCTCCTGCACGGCGGCATTGCGCATCGTCCGGAGCCGCACGGTGTGCAGCGCGCCGTCCGGTGCGGACGCCAGCTCGGCGAAGACCGCGCGCTCCACCGGGTCGTGGGCGGCCGGCCGCAGCACGGACAGGACACCGGGCCAGCCGACGGCGAGCCGCCCGTCCGCGTGCAGCGCGACCAGCGCGGCGTCGACGACGCGGGCCGGGCCGCCCGCGAGGAAGGCCGCCTCGTAGACGTCGTGCACCTGCGCCCCGGTGGCCCGGGCGGCGGGCCGGGCCGCGGAGACCCGCACGATCAGCAGGACGGACGAGACGCCGACGGCGAGATACACGGCGAGCGTGAGCAGTGTCATGCCGCCCGCCTCCCCACGAGCGCGGCACGCGCCGCCCGCACCAGCCGGGCTGCCCGGCGCGGCGGCCGCGCGGCGGCCCGCTCCCGCCACCACAGCGCCAGCCGCCGGCGCACGCCGTCGTCCGCGACGCGGCCGGCGGCGAGCAGGTGCTCGGCGAAGTCCAGCGCGTCGCGCCGGTAACCGGCGCGCAGGGGGCGGTTCCTGGTGTACGCGAGGAACGCGGGCCGGTAGTCCGCGCCGAGGATCTCCGGCAGTTCGGGCGCGACCTTCGCGACGACGTCCGCGCGCTTCGCGGCGAGCGCGCGGCTCTGCACGCGCAGGCGGCGTGCGTCGAAGCCCTCGGGGGCGGGGGTGCCGGCGACGAGCGCGGACAGCACCGCGGCCTGCGCGAGCGCCACCCGCTGCCGTTTCCCCACCCCGCCCCTCCCCGAACCGGGCTCCGCCCGGACCCGCGCCTCAATCGCCGGCGGGACTGGGTGTGGTCGGGCGACTTCAGCCCGGCCGGCGATTGAGGCCACCGCGCGGAGCGCGGTACGGGGTCCGGGGCTTGCCCCGGTTTCGGGAAGGGGCGGGTGGGGGAACAGGCCCGCCGCAGGCGCACCCGCACCCGCACCCGCACCCGCCCCCACCACCGCCCGGATCGTCGCCAGTTCACCCTCCAGCTCCGCCCCCGCCGGAAACGCGTCGTCGCGCTCCAGCAGCACCCCCGGCGGGTCCACCCTCGCCCGGAGGGCGGACAGGACGTCCAGGACCGGCTGCGTCACCGGGTGCGCGTGCGTGTCGTGCCAGACGCCGTTGCGTTCGACGCCGCCCGCGACATGGACGTAAGCGATCGCCTCGACGGGGAGTTCGTCCAGCGCCCGGCACGGGTCCTCGCCGCGGTTGACGTGGTTCGTGTGGAGGTTGGCCACGTCGATCAGCAGCCGTACCCCGGTCCGTTCGACGAGCTCCGCGAGGAACTGGCCCTCGGTGAGCTCATCGTCCGGCCAGGAGATCAGCGCCGCGATGTTCTCCAGCGCCAGCGGCACCGGCAGCGAGTCCTGGGCGATGCGCACGTTCTCGCAGAGGACGTCCAGCGCGTCCCAGGTGCGGGGGACGGGCAGCAGGTGGCCCGCCTCCAGGGCGGGCGACGCGGTGAGCGCGCCGCCCGCCCGTACGAACGCGATGTGCTCGCTGACCAGCGGCGCACCCAGGGCCTGGGCCCGCTCGGCCAGGTCGGCCAGCCGTCGCCGCGACGGCCGGTCCGCGCCGCCGAGGCCGAGCGAGACGCCGTGCGGGACGACGCGGACGCCGCGCGAGCGCAGCCGGAGCAGCGCGGGCGGCAGATGGCCGGGGCAGACGTTCTCCGCGACCACCTCGACCCAGTCGAGTCCCGGCAGCCGCTCCACCGTTTCCGCGATCTCCGGCCGCCAGCCGATGCCGATGCCGAGTTCCATGGTCCCCCTCCTCCGCTCACGCCCACGTGTGACGGTGCTGGGGTCATGACCCCGTCACGGCAAGGTGAATCCGAAGGAGGGGACGTTCAGAGCTTCATTTGAGGTTCCCGACCGGACCCCCCGGTCCGCGGGACCAGTCACCTCACCCCGCCGGCTCCGGCTCCTGCGGCGCGGGCGGATCCTGCGGCGCCGGACGGTCGGTGTTGATCGCGGTGGGCGCGCCCGGCTGCGGTGTCGGCCGGGAGGTGAACGACTGGTCGCCCGTCGGCGAGGCCGCCGGCGGCGACGGGGGCAGGTTGCCGTCCGGCGGCGGCGGCCCGCTCGGGCTGGCCGTCGCGGTCGCGGCCGCGTCGTTGGCGATCTCGTCGAAGTCGACGCGGCCGGTCTGCTCCAGCATGGTGATGTGGTCGAGCACCGTCTGGTTGGCGTCCGTCGCGAGCTGCCGGATCAGCGTGTTGCGGGTGGTGTGCCTGACCTCGGCGATCAGCGCGAACACCTTGCCGTGCGCGGTCCGCAGGATCTGCGCGAACTTGCGCTCGTACTCCTCGCCCTGTGCTGCGGACAGCTCTCGCAGCCAGCCCTGCTGCTGCTCGGTGGGCTGGTTGGGCAGCTCGACGCCGAGCTGCGCGGCGACTCTGCGCGCCCGCTCGTCGAGGTCGGTGTGGCCGACGACGAGGTGGTCGCCGGCGGCCTTGATCGCTTCGGTGGGCGCGCGCTCGATCGCCTGCTGTCCGGCGGGCAGTTCCCACAGCCCCGCCAGCCGTACCTTGACCAGGAAGTCGCGGTCGGTGGCCGAGAGCGGCCCCCACTGGGTTGCCACGCTCGAGGCGTTGAGATTGTCCTGACCGGTGCCGGAACGGTCGGCGTAGGACCACACGGGGAAGGCGAGTGCGCCGACCGTGACGACCAGAGCCGCGATGATGAGTGCTGTTCCGTTGATGCGCCGCAACAATGTGCCTCCAGAGCCGATGCGTTACACGGCAACCAATAGCCCTGCTGAATGGCCGGTCAGCTCACCGGTCGACCGGCGGCCGACCGCCGGTCGAACCTAGCCGGTCAAACTACTGGGCGGTACCGGGGAGTACGCAACCGGGGCTCGAACTGTTCAACGGCCCGCCGGCCGACGGCCCGTTCAGCGGCCGGCCCGCTCCCGCAGCGCCGGATGGTCGGCGACCACCGTGCACGAGCCGGGGGCGATCTCCGTGAAGCCCGCGTCCCGAACGACCGGCAGTCCGCTCGCCGTGAGTGCGCGCCAGCCTGCCGGGTCCGCGGTGCGCACGGACAGCGCGAAGCCCGCTTCACGCCATGCCTCGCGCTGCGCCTGCGAGAGCCGGAGCCAGGCGAGTTGGGCGCCGTGACCGGCCTGCGCCATGGCCTTGCCCGCCGACATCTCGAGCGTGGGGCTGAGCCACAGCACCGGATGGGCGGGGTCGGGGGCGGCGGGCGGCCGCGGGTCGTCGAGCTCGGTGCCCGACACCTGGAGCTTGGCCAGTTCCCTGGGCCAGCCGTCGAGCGGTACGGGCGGGAAGACCCGCACCTCCGCCTCCGCATCCGGGTCCGTGCCGGTCACCGTGATGCCCGGCAGCGTGCCGGCCTTGCGCCACTCGGCGCCCCGCGCCCGCCGTACGACCTTGCGGATACGGGCGTCCTGCCAGTCCCGCACGGCCTCGGCCCATTCGCCGTCGCCGGTGGAACGCTCGTCGGCGAGGATCGCGAGCACCGCCCGCGCGGCGGTCTCCAGGGCGTCCGTGCGGGCCGGCGGCGCGGTCTTCTCGATGCGCACCACCAGCGGCAGGACGAACTGCGGGGCCGCGTCACGGCTCGAGATCTCGCGGCCCAAGGCGCTGTCGGATCGGATTTCACGGGTGTCTTCGCTGCTCACACCGGCCAGTCTGCCAGCCGTCATGCGCGGGGTTGTTGGCGGAACGGGCGCCTCCGGGCGACGATGCATGGCATGAAGAGCGATCTTTTCTCCACAGAGAACATGGCACAGCAGGCCACGGTGCCCGGCATGACGCTGCAGAACGCCAAGTCCGTCAAATACGCGGTCAACGGCGAGATGCACGCGCGACAGGGCTCGATGATCGCCTTCCGGGGCAATCTCCAGTTCGAGCGCAAGGGCCAGGGGATCGGCGGCATGCTCAAGCGCGCCGTCACCGGCGAGGGCCTGGCGCTGATGGCCGTACGCGGTCAGGGCGAGGCCTGGTTCGCGCACGAGGCGGCCAACTGCTTCATCGTGGACATCGAGCAGGGCGACGCGCTGACCATAAACGGCCGCAACGTGCTCTGCTTCGACGCGACGCTGTCCTACGAGATCAAGACGGTCAAGGGCGCCGGCATGGCCGGCGGCGGCCTGTTCAACAGCGTCTTCACCGGCTACGGCAAGCTCGCGGTCATGTGCGAGGGCAGCCCCATCGTCATCCCCGTCAGCCACCAGCAGCCGGTGTTCGTCGACACCGACGCGGTCGTCGGCTGGAGCGCGCAGCTCCACACGTCGCTGCACCGTTCGCAGTCCGTCGGCTCGATGATCCGCGGCGGCTCCGGCGAAGCGGTCCAGCTCAAGCTGGAGGGCGAGGGCTTCGTGATCGTCCGGCCCAGCGAGCTCACCCAGCAGAAGGCGTCGCAGAACTGAGGCTCCGGCAGGTGGGCCGCCGTTACGGCCTCGGCGGCCCATGGGTGCTGCGCGGGGTCGACCTCGGCCTGCGCCCGGGCGCCCTGGTCCGGGTGCAGGGCACGAACGGCAGCGGCAAGTCGACGCTGCTGCGGCTGCTCGCCGGTATCGACGCGCCGACCGAGGGCCGGATCACCGGCCGGCCGCGTACGGCGTACGTCCCCGAGCGCTTCCCCGCCGCCCTGCCGTTCACCGCGGCCGGCTATCTGACGCATCTCGGCCGCGTCCACGGCCTGGGGCGACGGGCGGCGGCCACCGGCGCCGCGGAATGGCTGGAACGTTTCGGGGCCGCGGCCCACGCCCGTACACCGCTCGGCGCACTGTCCAAGGGCACCAGCCAGAAGGTCGCCGTCGCCCAGGCGCTGCTGGCCGGTCCGGAGCTGCTGGTGCTCGACGAGGCGTGGACCGGCCTGGACACCGCGGCCCGTGACCAGTTCGACCTGGCCGTCGCGGAACGGGTCACGGCGGGGGCGAGCGTCGTGTACGTCGACCACGACCCGCGCCGGCTGGCCGGGGCGGTGGACACCGTCCTCGCCGTACGGGACGGGCGGCTGGAGGAGCGGCCGGCAGAACTGCCCGGCGTCGGCCGGCGGCCGGGCCGCTCTGCCCGGATCGTGGCGGTCGGCCCGCCCGGCGCGGCACTGCCCGGCGGACTGCCGGGGGATCCCGAGCGGAGCGCGGGCGAGGACGGCAGCACCGTGCTGACCGTCGCCGCCGTGTACTCGGACGCGCTGCTGCGCGCGCTGCTCACCGCCCGGCCGCCGTGGCACGTCCGGCAGCTGACGGAGACCGGTGACCCGGCGGTGGCAGTGACGACACCCCGTCCGAAAGGATCAGGCACCACCGCATGACCGCGCTCTTCCGCTACCACCTCGCCCTCCTGCTGCGCTCCCAGCGCTGGCTGCCGCCCGTCCTGCTCTACGCCGCCGCCCTGGCCGTGGGCGTCCAGGGCGGCGGGCCGGTCCTGGACTCCCTCGGCTGGACCGCGGCCGCGCTGCTGCCGGTCGCCGCGTGGCTGGTGAGCGTCTGCGCGACGCAGGAACCGGCGGCCGCGCGCGGCGTCACGGCCGCGGCGGCCGGCGCGCACCGCGCCCATCTGGCGTCGCTGCTGGTCGCCGCCGTCTGCGCGGCCGTACTGGGCGCGGTTGCGGTGGCCTTCACCGTGCTGATCAGCGACCCGTCGAGCGCCGACCACCAGGTGGCGGTCCCACGGCTGCCCGCGGCGGCCGCCGGGCTGATCGCGGGAGCGGTCTGCGTACTGCTGGGGACGGCGGTCGGCGCCCTGTGCACGCGGCCGGTGCTGCATGCACGCGGCTGGTCGCTGGCGGCGACCGCACTGTTCGTACTGCTGGCCCTGGTGACCAGCGGATCGCCCGCGAAGTACGCGGTGACCGGCCTGGTCACCGGCTCGCGGACCGGGACGGTGACATGGCCGCTGCTGTCGCTCCTCGCGGCGGCGCTGATCGCCGCGGCGGCGGCCGCTCTGACGTCCGTACTGGCACCGGTGCGCGGCGCGGACGGTGGCAGGGCCGCGAGTTAGAGTCGAAGGTATGGACGAGCACGAGCCGTACTGCGAGACCTCGGAGAGCCGGGCGGCGGAGCCGGCCCAGGACGCCGCCGCCGACGGTCCCTTCGCCGAGTGCGTCCTGTGCCGCGAGCCGACGGAGTACCCGGCGTCGGTCGAGGGCGCGCCGCTGTGCCCGGTCTGCGAATGGCGGGAGGCGGAGCGCACGGCCTGCTCAGGCTGACCGCTCGGTCCCCCTGGCACTGCCGACCCCCGACCTCCTCCGACCGCCGGGCCGGTCCCTCGCGTGCCTTCGGGCGAATGGCACGCCGGAGAGGTGTGTTCTCGCTGGGCGCGGTCCTGACGTACGCGGCCACGGGCATCGGCCCGTTCGGTACGGGACCGGCGTAGGCCCTCAACTACCGCATCGTGCACGAGCAGCCCCGGCTGACCGGGCTGCCCGCAGCGCTGCGGGAGGTGGCGGCCTCCACACGGTGTCCTACGACGGAATCCTCCACGCGGGGGGCGCCGCCGACGGCCGGGTCCGGTGGACGGCTGAGGTCGGCAGGCGCAAGGAAATGCTCTGGCCTGTGGTGTCCGGCTACCAGGTGCTCTACATCAGCCGCTCCGGCGGCACGTTGCTGGCGATCGACCCCGCCGACGGGACTGTGCGCTGGACCTACTCCTTCGCGTTCAACGGCTTCAGTTCCCCGCCCGCCCCGGAAATCCACCAGGGCACGGTCTACGTCGTGGCGGAGCAGGGCGTGCTCCACGCGGTGGACAGCGGAACGGGCCGGAAACGCTGGGACTTCGACGCGGGCTCACAGGTCTTCTCGCCCGAGGCGGTGGCGGGCCGCGTCTACATGTGTGGCAGCGCTGAGTCGTACGCCCTGGATCCAGAGACCGGCAGGCCCGTGTGGAGCTTCGAGACTCGAGGGGCGAGCCACCCCGTCCTGGCGGGGGATGCGCTGTTCCACCACGCTGGGTCCAAGGCGCTGTACGCCCTGGACAGCGGTACGGGGAAGCAGCGTTGGCGCTTCCCGCTGCCGAGCGAGGTAAGGCACGCCCCCACGGTCGCGGAGGGTGTGGTCTGTTTCACCGGCGACGACGGGATGCTGCGGGCGGTCGATGCCCGCACGGGAGCCCCCGCCTCAGCCGCCGGCGCGCAGCGCCGTCGCCACCACCGGGCCTGCCGCGCCGCCGCCGGTCCGGACGGCCAGTTGATGATCCGCACGCCCTAAGGCAGGACGGCGCCGGTCTCCTCCGCGGCGGCCAGGGACCGGGCGAGCGGCAGTCTGGCCAGGGCGACGACACCGGCCACCACCAGTGCCACCCCCGCCGCCTCGGGCAGCAGCCACCAGCCGGTGCGGACGTGTTCCTCGAAGAGGAGGATGCCGAGCGTCAGGCTCACCGCCGCGTCCCCGAGGGTGAGCGCGGGCTGGGAGGCGACCAGCGGGCCCGCCTGCATCGCGTGCACCAGCAGGAGGACCGCGGCGACGCCGGCCGCCGCGAACGCGTACGTCTGCCAGGTCGTCAGGAACGCCCTGAGGCCGTGGTCGGCCAGGATGTGCACGGCCTCCTTCATCAGGGCCGCGGTGACGGCGTAGCTGATGGCGGTGGCGCTGCCGAGGAAGGCGGCGCGGGCCCGACCCTCCGGGCGGCGCAGGGCCGCGGCGGAGAGCGCGAGGACCACCGCGGCGCACACCGCGAGCGCAACGACCCAGCGGTCTCCCGGCACGTCCGTCCGGTTGCCCGACGGTGCCGCTGCGGCGAGAGCGATCCCGAGACCCACCACGACACCGGCCACCGCCACCCATCCGGCGCGCGGCAGGCTTCCGTGCAGCAGGAGGGTCGCCAGGATCAGAGCGAGCGGCAGCTCCAGGACGAAGAGCGGCTGGACGATCGTCAGCGGCCCGGTCCCGAGGGCGACGGCCTGGCACAGGCCCGCGACGACGACGGCGAGGATGCCGCCCAGCCAGACGGGCTGCCGCACCAGGTCGAGGATCAGACCGGCGCGGAAGCCTTGCGAGTGCGGGACGACAAGGGCCGCCTTGCGCTGCAGCACCGTGGCGAAGGCGTTGCTGAGCGCCGCGCAGAGCGCGAAGAGCACCGGCAGCAGCATGGGCACGTGGTCGGCCTCCGGCAGTCGACGGTGGGGCGTGCGGCGGGGGCCGCGGTTCCAAGATCCGCGGGCCCGGGTGCCGCTTCTGTCATGGTGCCCACAGCCGGTCCTGCCTGCGAGCCGGCCGGCCGCGGGCGTCAGGGCTGCCGAGGCCCCGGCCGGCCGGAGACCTCCGCGGCCCGGGCCGGAGCGGACTGCCGCATCAGGTCGGAGACCTTGACGAACCGGTAGCCGCGCCGGTGCAGCTCGGGGACGATGCGGCGGACGGCCTCCTCGGTGACGGGGGCGGCGCTGCGGGTGCAGTGCAGGACGACCAGCGACCCGGGCCTCACCTCGTCGAGTACCTGGCGCGCCACGGACCGGGCGTCGGTGGCGAACGCGTCCCCGCTGACGACGTCCCACTGCACGGCGGTGACCTCGGCCCGCGCCACGGCCCGCAGGGCGGCGTCGTCGTAGCAGCCGCCGGGGAAGCGGAAGTACGGCACCACATTGCGTGCCCCGGCCCGTTCGATCGCGGTGAACGCACGCCGTACGTCGGCGGTCATGTCCTCGGCGCCGATCTCGGGGAGGCCGTAGCAGGGGGAGCTGAAGGCGTGGTGGCTGTAGGAGTGGTTCGCGATCTCGAAGAGGGGGTCGGTGCCGATGGCCTTCGCCTGGGCCGGGTACTCCTCGGCCCACCGGCCCGTCATGAAGACGGTCGACGGGACGTCGAGCGTGCGCAGGGCGTCGATCAGCGCCGGGTTGTCGAACCGTTCGCCGCGCGCGGCCCGCGGGCCCTGATCGGCGGTCATGTCGGCGTCGAAGGTGAGGGCGACGGTCTTCGGCCCGGTGCTCCCGTCACC
Source organism: Streptomyces sp. NPDC002835 (assembly GCF_053591995.1). Classification (NCBI taxonomy): domain Bacteria; kingdom Bacillati; phylum Actinomycetota; class Actinomycetes; order Kitasatosporales; family Streptomycetaceae; genus Streptomyces; species Streptomyces sp. NPDC002835. Next base: position 24,682 of record NZ_JBSFUW010000037.1, read on the forward strand.
GGCGGCGCGCGTGAACACCGGTGCCAGACCGCCCGGTCCGGGAGCCATGGTCGGCGCGGCCTCGGCGGGGGAGGGGGCGGCCTTCGGCGGTGAGGGCCGGGGAGCGGTGTCGGGGCGGTCGGGAACGGCGGCGCATCCGGCCAGCGCGAAAGCGGACACCGCCAAAGCGATCGATTTCCGAGCATATGTGGTCACTGATGGAAAATATGTGATCATGCGCCCGAGCGAAGTGCGGGACGCTCCTGCGTCAGGGTTGTGTTCCTCCGCCCGGGTCCGGGGCCGGGCGGGCCCGGCCGGTGGATTGCACCGTGCAATGATGCGGTCGGTCTGTGGTCCACGTGTTCTGGAGGAACGGCATGGCAGTGTCCCCGAAGGCCGGAGTGCTCGCCGGCAAGGCGGATCTGCCGGCGGCTGAGGACGACCGGAGCGGCGCCGTCTGGCGGCTGGACCCGGTCGCCAGGCAGCTGGACGCCAACCTGGTCCGCCTCCCGCCGGGCACCCGGGGCGCCGCGCACGTCGAGCCCGACCTGGACGTGCTGGTCTGCGTCGTCGACGGCAGCGGCGAACTGGTGATCGGCGGGGAGCGGCAGCCCCTGGAACCGGGATGCGTGGCCTGGCTGCCGCACGGCATGGAGCGCGCCGTGTCCGCCGGCCCCGCCGGCCTCGCCTACGTCACGGCCCACCGCCGCCGCCCCGGCATGACCATCGGCAACGCCTCCGCCGTCCGCAGGCCCGCCCCCGCCGCGGAACCGGCGTGCATGCTGAACCGCATCTGCCCGGAGTGCGACCGCCCGGCCGAGGACACCGGGGCGCGGTACTGCAGCCGGTGCGGCGCCCGGCTGCCCGCCGCATGAGCCCTTCTCCGCAACGCCGCTGACATCACGTCAGGGAGCGAATTTCGCAGTCGCGATGAGTACAACTCCCCGCCTCTTCCGTATCAACGGTCGGACGCGTCCCCCGGTCTGTCGTCGGCAACCGGATTCCGTATCCCCGCAGGAGGCGGCGAGTTGAGTCACAGGCGAATACCCAAGCGAAAGGCTGTGCTTGCAGGGGCGGGGGCGGTGGGCGTCGTCGCGGCCGCCGTGCTGCTGCCCCACGCCAACGCATCGCAGTCCGGCTCCGGTTCCGAGTCGAAGGCCGAGGCGAGAACACTGAGCGCCGCGGCGGCCCAGGATCTGGTCTCGCAGCTCGGTCCCGAACTCGGTGACGCGTATGCGGGTGCGTACTACGACGCACAGAAGCAGCAGGTCGTCGTCAACGTCAGCGGCGACAGCGACAACGTGATCGTCCAGGTCGACGAGGCGGGCGCCGTCGCGCGGCCCGTCGAGAACAGCCTGAGCGAGCTGAAGTCCGCGGCGGACACCCTGGCCCGCGAGGCCACCGTCCCGGGCACGGCCTGGGCCGTCGACCCCAGGACCAACCGGCTGCTGGTCACCGCGGACCGCACGGTCACCGGTGACGGCTGGAACCAGCTGGAGTCCGCCGTCACGTCCCTGGGCGACGGCATGGCCCGTATCCAGAAGACCGCGGGCGAGTTCAAGCCCTTCCTGGAGGGCGGCGACGCCATCTTCGGCGGCGGATCACGCTGTTCCGTCGGCTTCAACGTGACCACCGGCGACGGACAGCCCGGCTTCCTCACCGCCGGACACTGCGCCGTCGCCGACGACCAGTGGTCCGAGGAGCAGAACGGCGCCCCGATCGGCACGGTGCAGGCGGCGACCTTCCCCGGCGAGGGCGACTTCGCCCTCGTCACGTACGACGACCCCGCCACCGACGCCCCCGGCACGGTCGACCTCGGCAACGGACAGACGCTGGACATCGTGCGCGCGGACGACGCGGCGGTCGGCCAGGAGGTGTTCCGTATGGGCAGCACCACCGGTCTGAAGAGCGGTCAGGTGATCGGTCTGAACGCCACGGTGAACTACCCGGAGGGCACGGTCACCGGCCTGATCCAGACCGACGTGTGCGCGGAGGGCGGCGACAGCGGCGGTGCCCTGTTCACCCGCGACGGCAGCGCGATCGGTCTGACCTCGGGCGGCAGCGGTGACTGCACGTCGGGCGGCGAGACGTTCTTCCAGCCGGTGACGACGGCGCTGGCGGCGGTCGGCGCGCAGCTCGGCGAGGCCGGCGGCGGCGACCAGGGCCAGGCGCAGGGCCAGGACCAAGGCGGTCAAGGCCAGGACCAGGACCAGGGCGGCCAAGACGGCCAGGGTCAGGACCAGGACGGTCAGGACCAGGACGGCTTCGGCGGCAACTGAGCCCCGGCGTCTCCCCCCACCCGTCCGGGGGCGTGCGGCACTCCGCACGCCCCCGGGCGCGTGCTCAGAGCGTCTCGCTCAGCGAGTCCGCCAGCCGCCGCCGCGCCGTCCGCGTCGCCGGCAGTGAGGCCGCCGCCACCGCGCCCACCACGGCGCCGGCGACGACCCCGACCAGCACCGGCCACGGCGGCAGATGGGCGATGCCCGCCCCCATGCCGCTGGAGCTGCCCTGGGCGTCCACCAGCCACACCCCGGTCAGCGCGCCGACGGCGGTCCCCGCGACGGCCGCCACCAGCGCCGTCAGCCCGGCGCCGATCACGATGACCGAGCCGATCTGGCGGGGCGTCAGTCCGATCGCCTTCAGTGCGAGCAGGTCCCGGCCTCGGTCGCGCACCCCGGTGCCGATCAGTGTCAACAGTTCGGTCAGCCCGATCAGGGCCAGTACGGCGATCAGGGCCGCGATCACCCCGCGCGCCGGTTCCAGCCGGTCCGCGGGGTTCGGCGTCTCACGGATCTCCAGCGTGCCGCCCGCCGCCTCGTCGAGTGCGGCCCGTACCGCCCGCGGGTCCGCGTCGTCGGCCAGTACCAGCGCGTGGAAGTCGGGCCGCAGCTGCGGATCGCGGTCCCGCAGGGCGTCGAGGGTCGTGGAGACGACCCGTCCGCCGGACTCCGGTTCGATGCTGCGGCCCACGATGTGCAGTATCTGCGGCCGGCCCTCGACCGTCATCCGCACCCAGTCGCCGACCCGTACGCCCAGCAGGTCCAGCAGCCCCTGTCCGGCGACCGCCTCGTCCGCGCCGCGGGCCGCCCGGCCCTCGGCGACCGCCGACGGGTACGGGTCCTCGGTGGTGCCGAGCCCGCGCAGGGTGATGGTGCCGGTCTGCCCGGGGACGAGTGCGGCCAGCTCGGCGCCGGGATGGACGGCGGCCACCTCGGGCACCCCGGCCAGGGTCCGCAGCAGTTCGTCCTCCGTGGGCCCGCCGGGCTGCTGGGCCCGTACGGTCAGTGCCGCGGGCAGCCCCATCTCGGCGGGCCTGGAGCGGAACTGGTCGAGCGTGGACCAGGCCACCAGCGCGACCGTGATCAGCACCAGCGGCAGCGCGAGACGCCCCACGGCGACGGCCGTACGGCCCCGGCGGGAGAAGGCCGAGCGCCAGCCGAGGACCAGGGCCGGCGGCACCCGCATCCCCAGCGCCCGCCGGCCGAGCACGGTCATCGGCGCGGCCGACGGCTGCGCGGCCCGGGCCACCGGGACCGGCGGGACGCGGCCGGCGCGCCAGGCCGCGAGCCCGGTCGCGGCCGCGATCAGCAGGACCGCGCCGCACGGCACACCGATCATCAGCGCCGCGTATCCGGGCAGGTCCTGCCAGAGGGCGGCCGCGTCGCCTATCCGGCCCGGTATCCGCGCCCCGAGGAGGGCGATCGCCGCCGTCCCGAGGGCGACGCCGAGCAGCGCGAACGCCAGGTGCTGTACCAGGAAGCCGCGCACCACCTGCCCCGGGGTGAAGCCCACGGCCTTGAGCACGGCGATGTCCCGGAGCTGTCCGCGGACCCGGGCGCCGATCGCCCCGGACGCGGCGAGCGCGGCCGCCAGCAGCGCGCCGAGTCCGAAGACGGCGAAGAGCTGGCCGAGCAGCCGGTCGTCGCCGCCGGCCTCGGCCCGCGCCTGCTGCCACTTGGTGACCGTCTCGACCCGGTCGGCACCGAGCAGGGTCACCGCCCGCTGGACCATGAAGTCGGTGTCGCCGGCGTCGTCGAGCCGCAGCCCCACGCTCTGCCCGGTGCCGCCGGGCGCGAGTGAGTCGAGGGTGTCCGGCAGCACCCAGCCGATGCCGGGCCCGCCGCCCGGCCGGTAGGCGGGCTCCGCCGCCTCGGCGACGCCGGTCACGCGCAGGGTGTGCGGCGCGCCGTCCTGCCCGGTGACCCGTACGGTGTCGCCGGGCTCGGCCCACAGCGCCCGGGCGACCGAGCTCTCCAGCACGACGGTGCCCGTCGGGCGGCCGCCGTCGGGCGGCGCGAGCCAGCTCCCGGTGGTCACGAGCGGCCGTGCCACCTCCGGCGGCCGGGTCTCCGCGGCGCGCAGCGCCACCGCGGCCCGCGCGCCCTGCGACTCGACGGTGGTGGCCGCGGTCGGGAACGGGCCGGAGAGACCGGCGACGCCGTCGAGATCCGCGAGGGCGGCCGTGTCGGCGCCCACCCGGGTCTGCAGCCAGATGTGCGCGCCCTGGGACTGGTTGAAGATCCGCTGCCACGGGTTGGCGGCGTAGCTGAACAGCGCGCCCGCGAGCAGCAGCGAGGCGATGATCCCGGCGCTGGCGAGGACGACGAAGAGGGCCTCGCCGCGGTGTGCGCGGAAGTCGGCGTGCGCCCAGCGCAGAGTGGCCCGCACGGTCAGTCCTTCAGTTCGAGCACGCCGGACACCCCGCCGCCCGGGCCGCGGCGTCCGGCGCCGAGCTCGGCGTCGTCCGCGATCCGCCCGTCGAAGAAGCTGATGACACGGTCGGCGGCGCTGGCCATCCGGGCGTCGTGGGTGACCATCACGATCGTCTGACCGCGCTGGTGGAAGCGGGAGAGCAGCCGGAGCACCTCCCGGGTGCCCTTGCTGTCGAGGCTGCCGGCGGGTTCGTCGGCGAGCAGCAGGGCGGGGTGGTTGACCAGGGCCCGGGCGAGCGCGACGCGCTGCTGCTCTCCGCCGGAGAGCTCGCCGGGCATGGACTTCTCGCGGCCTTCGAGGCCGAGCTCGGCGAGGAGTTCGGCACGGGAGTCGCGGGCGGCCCGGGGGGAGGCGCCGGCGAGGAGTGCGGGCAGTTCGACGTTGTCGGCGACGGTGAGGTTGGAGACCAGGTTGAAGAACTGGAAGACGACGCCGATGTGGCGCCGCCGCAGCACCGCCCAGCGGGCCTCGCGGTACTCGTCGACCCGCCGGCCGTCGAGCCACAGCTTCCCGCTGTCGGCCCGCTGGAGGCCGCCGATGAGATGCAGCAGCGTCGACTTGCCCGCGCCGGAGGGGCCGGTGACGGCGACGAACTCGCCGGGCCGGACGGTCAGGTCCACGCCGCGCACGGCGTGCACCGGGGCGCCTTCGCCGTGGTGCGTCTTGGTCAGGCCCTCGGCCCGGACGATCGGCGTGGCGGCCTCGCCCGAAGGGGCTGCGGTGTCGCTCATTCCAGCTCCTCCTGGCAGCGCTCCAGCCAGTCGAGGTCGGCCTGCAGATGCAGCATGGCTCCCTCGATCAGCAGCTGGGAGATCCTGTTGTCACGGTCCTCCGCGGCGGCCAGTTTGGACAGGTCCCGCATGGTGTTGAGGTACTGCCGCCGCTGCTTGTTGATCAGGGCGACCGGATCGGCCAGTCCGGACTGGGGGGCGAGCGCGAGCTTCATGAAGAACTCGTCCCGCACCCGCGGCTCGTCCGTGGTCTCCTCGAACCAGGCCTGCACCGCCTCACGGCCGGCGTCGGTGAGCCGGTACGTGCGCTTGTTGGGCCGGCCCGACTGCTCGACGTCCTCGCCGTCGATCAGACCGCTCTTCTCCAGCCGGCCCAGGGTCACATAGATCTGGCCGACGTTCGGCTGAGGGTACGCGGCGCCGAGGAGCTGTTCAAGGTCCTGCTTCAGCTCGTAGCCGTGCGCGGGGCCACGGGTCAGGAGTGCCAGGAGCGGCAGCCGCACGCGCTCCCCTCCCTCCCGCTGACATGGTTTCCTGTTGCCCCGGCCGCGGCGTGTGTTCTGTGGCACGCGCCTCGTCTGCCTGGACGTCTAGTATCGCCCATGCCTAACGGGTATATATAGGCCGCGATACTCGGCAGCGCAGCCGGATCGTGCACTGGGAGGAACCTATGCGGTGGATGCGTGCCGCGGGTAGGGGACTCCTGGTCGCGGCGGTGGTACTGGCCGGTTACGCGGGTTTCGGCTCCGCCGGCCGGGGCGCGGACCCCGAGGGGCGCGGCCCCATGACGCTCGTGACGGCGGGCGATCTGACCGACTATCTCTCGCCGCTGCTCGACGACTGGAACAGCGGCCACCCCGACGAGCGGGTGACCCTGGTCGAACTGCCGGACTCGGCGGACGAGACACGGGCGCAGATGATCAGCGAGCTGCGCTCCGGCAGCGAACGGTTCGACGTGCTGAACATCGATGTGGCGTGGACGTCCGAGTTCGCCGCGGCGGGCTGGATCTCCCCGCTGCAGCGCGACCGCTTCCCGCTGAAGAGCTTCCTGCGGCCGGTGGTCGACACCGCCACCTTCGACGGGCGGCTGTACGCGGTCCCGTACGTCACCAACGCCGGACTGCTCTACTACCGCAAGGACGTCCTCGACCGGGCGGGCGAGAAGCCGCCGCGCACCTGGGCGGAACTGGCGCGTCAGGCACGCACCATCGCTCCCCGGCAAGGTCTCGACGGTTACGCGGGCCAGTTCCTGCCGTATGAGGGGCTGACCGTCAACGTCGCGGAGGCCGTGCACTCGGCCGGCGGGTCGATCCTGCGGGACGACGGCGACCGGGTCACGGTGGACTCCGCCGCCGCGCGTGAGGCGTTCACCTTCCTGGCGGACGGGGTGCGGGAGGGTTGGATCCCCCGTGAGGCGCTGCGCTACAAGGAGGAGGAGTCCCGGCAGGCGTTCCAGGACGGCAGGCTGCTCTTCCTGCGCAACTGGCCGTACGTCTACTCCGACGCCAGCGCCGAGGACTCCAAGGTCGCGGGGAAGTTCGGCGTGGTGCCGCTGCCCGGGCCCGACGGGCCGGGCACCAGCGTGCTGGGCGGCTCCAACCTGGCGGTGAGCAGCCACTCCCGCCATCCGGCCTCCGCCGCCGACCTGATCGCCTACCTCACCAGCGAGCCAGTCCAGCGCCAGGTGCTCACCGAGGGCTCCCTGCCGCCCGTGCGCGCCGAGCTGTACGAGGACCCGGAGCTCGTGCGGGCCCATCCCTATCTGCCGACGCTGCGCCAGAGCGTGCTGTCCGCGGTGCCGCGCCCCAAGAGCCCGCGCTACGACCAGGTGAGCCTGGCCGTGCAGGCGGTGGCGCAGGACGTCATGGCGCTGCGCCAGACGCCCGAAGAGGCGGTGGCACGGCTCGCGCGCGAACTCGCCGCGATCTCCCGCAGGGACTGACCCGGTCACTTCGTCTGGTTCCTTCGTTCCACAGAGCTCCTACTTACATGTTAGGCAGGAGCTTCTGCTTTTGGTTACCGCATTCCGGGACAAATCCCCCAACCTGATGGCAGTTTCCGGACACACCGTTGACACCTTCCAGTCGCTGGTACTTAACATGCATGCATAACAGCGCACCCGATCCGGGGCGCCCTCGCATCCAGCAGAAACAGGTCGACGCGAGATGCTCAGCACGCTTCCGGCCGCCATCGGCGACCCCTCCCGCCCCGTCACCGCCCCCGATCCCTGGTGGCGCGACGCGGTGATCTATCAGGTCTACGTCCGCAGCTTCCTCGACAGCACCGGGGACGGCATCGGCGACCTGGCAGGCGTGCGGGCCGGGCTTCCCTATCTCAGGAAGCTCGGCGTCGACGGCATCTGGCTCAGCCCGTTCTACCCGTCCCCGCAGCGCGACCACGGCTACGACGTCGCCGACTACACCGGCGTCGACCCCGTATACGGCGACCTCGCCGAATTCGACCGGCTGATGGCCGACGCCGGCCGCCTCGGGCTCCGGCTGCTGCTCGACATCGTCCCCAACCACTGCTCCAGCGAGCACCCGTGGTTCCGCGCGGCGCTCGCCGCCGGCCCCGGCGGCGCCGCCCGCTCCCGCTTCCACTTCGCGCCCGGCCGCGGCCCCGGCGGCGACGAGCCGCCCAACAACTGGCGCGCCATGTTCGGCGGCCCCGCCTGGAGCCGCGTCACCGAGCCCGACGGCGCCCCCGGCGAGTGGTACCTCCACCTGTTCACCCCGGAGCAGCCGGACCTCAACTGGCGCGACCCGGCCGTCGGCGACGACTTCGAGCAGGTGCTGCGCTTCTGGCTGGACCGCGGCGTCGACGGCTTCCGCATCGACGTCGCCGCCGGCCTCTTCAAGCACCCCGCGCTGCCCGACTCCGACGACCCGGAGGCCGACGAGCGGTCTCGCGACTCGGTCAACCCGCTCGCCTGGAACCAGCCCGAGGTCCACGACGTGTGGCGCCGCTGGCGCGCGGTGTGCGACGAGTACGCCGAACGGGACGGCAGGGACCGGCTCCTCGTCGGCGAGGTCTCCGTACCCACCGCACGCGAGCACGCCGAGTACGTCCGCCCCGACGAACTGCACCAGGCCTTCTTCTTCGACCTGCTCTCCGCCCCCTGGGACGCGGACGCCTTCCGCTCGACGATCGACGAGGCGATACGCGATATCGCCGGCACCGGCTCGACCGTCACCTGGGTGCTCAACAACCACGACCAGGTCCGCACCGTCACCCGGTACGCGGGCGAGCCCGGCGTGGAGGGCAGCGGCCTCGGCGCCGCCCGCGCCCGCGCCGCGGCCCTCCTGATGCTCGCCCTCCCCGGCGCCGCCTACGTCTACCAGGGCGAGGAGCTCGGCCTCCCCGAGGTCCTCGACCTGCCGGACGAGGTGCTGACCGACCCGATCTTCCACCGCACCGGCAGCCGCAAGCGCATCCGCGACGGCTGCCGCGTTCCACTGCCCTGGTCCGGCCACGCTTCCCCGTTCGGCTTCAGCCAGGGCGCGGCCGGGGCCCGGCCGTGGCTCCCGCAACCCGAGTGGTTCGCGGAACACGCCACCGACCGGGCCCTGGCCGACACCCGCTCCTTCTGGCACCTCTACCGCGACGGCCTGCAACTGCGCCGCAGCCTGCCGCAGCTCGGCGAAGGCACTCTGCGCTGGCTGGACGCGCCCGCACAGGTGCTGGCCATGGCCCGCGGCGACGGGCTGATCTGCGCCGTCAACTTCGGCACGGACCCGGTGCCCGCCCCCGTGTCCGGAACCCCCCTGCTCGCCAGCGGTCCCTGCCCCGACGGTGTGCTCCCCGGAGCGACCGCCGCCTGGTGGACCGGCGACCACCCCGTCTCCTGACCCTCACCCCTGGAAGGACCCTCACCATGCGAAGCACCAGCAGAAGGACCACCACCCTGCGCACGACGGCCGCGGCCTCCGCCGTACTCGGCCTCACCCTCGGCGTGACCGCCTGCGGCGGCAGCACCACCGGACCCGCGAGCGGCGGCGAACTCAGCGGCAAGACCGTGACCGTCGCCGGCGTGTGGACCGGCAGCGAGCAGAAGAACTTCAAGAAGGTGCTCGACGCCTTCAGCGAGAAGACCGGCGCCAAGACGGTCTTCGTCCCCTCCGGCGACAACGTCTCCACCTTCGTCGGCAGCAAGATCGAGGGCGGCAACGCCCCCGACGTCGTGATGGTGCCCCAGGTCGGCGTCCTCCAGCAGTTCGCCAAGGAGGGCTGGCTCAAGCCGCTGTCCGACGAGACCGCGAAGACGGCCACCGACGGGCTCGCCCCCGTGTGGAAGAACTACGGCACCGTCGACGACACCTACTACGGCCTCTACTTCAAGGCCGCCCACAAGTCCACCGTCTGGTACAGCCCCGAGGCGTTCACCCAGGCCGGCGTCAGCACGCCCAAGACGTACGCCGACCTCCTCAAGACCGGCCACACCCTCGCCGACTCCGGCCGTCCCGCCTTCGCGGTGGCCGGCGAGGACGGCTGGACCCTCACCGACTGGTTCGAGAACATCTACCTCTCCCAGGCCGGCCCCGAGAAGTACGACCAGCTCGCCCAGCACGAACTGAAGTGGACCGACGAGAGCGTCGTCAAGGCGCTGACCACGCTGGGCGAACTGTTCAAGGACGACCAGCTCGTCGCGGGCGGCGCGAAGTCCGCGCTGCAGACCGACTTCCCGGCCTCCGTCGAGCAGGTCTTCGGCCCCGAGCCCAAGGCGGCCATGGTCTACGAGGGCGACTTCGTCGGCGGCATAGCCAAGGACGAGTTCGGCCGCAAGCTCGGCGAGGACGCCGACTTCTTCCCGTTCCCCGCGGTCGACGGCGGCAAGGCCCCCGTGGTCAGCGGCGGTGACGCGGCCGCCGTCCTCAAGGACGGCAAGAACAGCGAGGCCGGCATGAAGCTCCTCGAGTTCCTCGCCACCCCGGAGGCGGCCGAGATCTGGGCCGGCGCCGGCGGGTTCCTCTCGCCCAACAAGAACGTCAGCCTCGACGCGTACGGCGACGACACCACCCGGTCCACCGCCGAGTCTCTCATCGCCGCGGGCAACTCGGTCCGCTTCGACATGTCCGACCAGGCGCCGGCCGCGTTCGGCGGCACCAAGGGCGCGGGCGAGTGGAAGCTCCTCCAGGACTTCCTGCGCGACCCGTCCGACCCGAAGGCCACCGCCGCCAAGCTCGAGGCCGCGGCCGCCAAGGCGTACGGGAACTGAGGCATACCGCCATGGCCGACACACTCAAGGCGCGGGCCCCCGGGGCCCGCACCCCCCACTCCGGCGCCGCGCCCGACCCGCGGCGCCGGGCCCAGCGCAGAAAACGCCGCCTTGCGGTCCTCTTCGTCCTGCCGGCCCTGTTGCTCCTCGGCGCGCTCGTCGTCTACCCCGTCGTCTTCTCCGTCGGGCGCAGCCTGTTCGACGCCAGCGGCGAGCAGTTCGTCGGCGCGGCGAACTACACCGAGATCTTCCAGGACCCCGCCACCCTCAAAGCCATCCGCAACAGCACCATCTGGGTCGTCGTCGCACCCGTCCTGCTGACCGGCCTCGGCCTGATGCTGGCCGTCCTCACGGAGAAGGTGCGCTGGGCGACCGCCTTCAAACTGGTGCTCTTCCTGCCCATGGCGGTCTCTTTCCTCGCCGCGGGCATCATCTTCCGCCTCGCGTACGAACAGGACCCCGACCGCGGTGTGATCAACGCGGCCGTGGTCGCCGTCCACGACTCCTTCGAGGACCCCGCCGCCTACCCGACGGCCCGTGTCCGCGAGAACCAGGGCCTGGCCGGAAAGGCCGGCGGCCCGTACACCACGACGGAGGCCGTCCGCCCCGGCGGCTCGGTCACCCTCGGCTTCGTCGGCGTGGCACCCGACGCGATCCCGGCTCAGGCACGGGCCGCCGCCGTCCCCAGCCCCGCGGCGGACGAGCTCGGCGGCGTCGCCTACCTCGACTTCGCCCCGGGCGGCAGCGGCACCCAGGGCAAGGTCGACCCGGCGGAGAAGGGCCTGCCCGGCATGACCGTCGAGGCCGTCCGCGACGGAAAGGCCGCGGCCACCACGACCACCGCAGCCGACGGCTCGTTCAGCTTCACGGGCCTCGCCGACGGCGCGTACACCGTCCGGCTGCCCGCCTCGAACTTCGCCGCGCCCTACCAGGGCGTGAACTGGCTCGGGCCGGCGCTGGTCACCCCGGCCATCATCGGCGCGTATCTGTGGGTGTGGACCGGCTTCGCGATGGTGCTCATCGGCGCCGGACTCGCCGCGATCCCGCGCGACGCGCTGGAGGCGGCCCGGATGGACGGCGCCTCCGAGGGCCAGATCTTCCGCAAGATCACCGTGCCGCTGCTGGCGCCCGTGCTCACGGTCGTCTTCGTGACGCTGGTCATCAACGTGATGAAGGTCTTCGACCTCGTCTACATCATCGCGCCCGGACCGGTCCAGGAAGAGGCCAACGTCCTCGCCACCCGGATGTGGCTGGTGTCCTTCGGCGGCGGCAACGACCAGGGACTCGGCAGCGCCCTGAGCGTGCTGCTGCTCCTGCTGGTCGTTCCGGCCATGATCTTCAACGTCCGGCGCTTCCGAAGGAGCCGATCATGAGCGGCCGCACCACCGTCGAGCGCCGGCCGGCCGACCGGGCCGCCGTCCGGCCCGTCCCCCTGCCGCCGCCCACCGCCCGACGCCGCAAGAGCCGGCTCGCCGCCTGGCTGAGCAACGGAGCGGTCCAGGCCGTGCTCGTCCTGGTCGCGCTCGTCTGGATCACACCGCTGGCGGGCCTGTTCCTCTCCTCGATGCGCTCCGAGCGGGACAACGCGTCCGACGGCTGGTGGACAGCGCTGACCGACCCGTCGCAGTTGTCTCTGGACAACTACACGGCGCTCTTCGAGGACTCCGGCATCGGCGAGGCCTTCTGGAACACGGTCCTCATCTCGGTGCCCACGACCCTCCTGGTCGTCGGTATCGCTGCCCTCGCCGGATACGCCTTCGCGTGGCTGGACTTCCCCTTCCGCGACGGCATCTTCCTCGTCGTCGTCGGCCTGCTGGTCGTGCCCGTCCAGATCGGCCTGCTGCCGGTCGCCAAACTGTTCGGCACGATCGGCCTGTTCGGGACGGTCGCGGGCGTCGTGCTCTTCCACGTCGCCTACGGTCTGCCGTTCGCGGTCTTCCTGCTGCGGAACTACTTCGCCGAGATCCCGCGGGAGATGCTGGAGGCCGCGCGGATGGACGGCGGCTCGGAGTGGCGCATCTTCTCCCAACTGGTCCTGCCCCTCGGCCGCCCGGCCCTCGCGAGCCTGGCGATCTTCCAGTTCCTGTGGGTGTGGAACGACATGCTCGTCGCGCTCCTCTTCGCGGACAGCGAGTCCCAGCCGCTGACGGTGGCGCTCCAGTCCCAGATGCGCCAGTTCGGCAGCAACATCGGCGTCCTGGCGCCGGGGGCGTTCCTGTCGCTGGTGGTCCCGCTGGTGGTCTTCTTCGCCTTCCAGCGGCACTTTGTGCAGGGCGTGATGGCGGGGTCGGTGAAGTAGGGGGGGCGCGTGCGGGGGGCGGGTCCGCTGCGCGGGGGCGTGTTCCCCTACCCGCCCCTTCCCGAACCGGGGGGTTCCGCCCCCGGGCCCCGTACCGCGCTTCGCGCGGCAGTTGGGGGCTCCGCCCGAGGCTGTGTGCCGCTGGGTGGGCGGGCCCGGGCTTCGCCCGGGCCCGGTACCGCCCTCCGGGCGGTGGCCTCAATCTCCCCCTACGGCCTGGCGGCCGTGGGTGGTACCCCCAGGCCGGGCTTGATTTGCCGCTGCGCGGCAACCCGGCCCGCCGGGCAAGCCCAACCTCGCTGCGCGAGACAGGGGCGCCCACGAGGACAACTCAAGCCCCGCCAAGCGCTCAAGGCCCCCGACCCGGCACGGAACTGGGCACATCCAGCCTCGCCGGCGTTTGAGGCGCGGGGGTCCGGGGGCGGAGCCCCCGAAACACCGCGCGGAGCGCGGTACCGGGGCCGGGAGGAGTCCGGGGCGGTGTCGGGGGGCACCGCCCCGGACTCCGTGTTTACTCGGTGTCGTCGACCACGAAGTTGTAGTTGACCCGGCCGCCGTTGACCGAGACGGCGGTGACGGTGACGCCCAGGGTGTCGCTGCCCGCGGTGAGCTCGCAGCGGATCGTGGCGCCGACTCGCGCCGGGAGGTGCTCGGGACAGGTAACGCGGTCGGGACGCTTGCCCGTGTCCGCGGCAAGCTTGTCGGAGATCGTCTGCGCGACTCGGGTCTTGTGGACAGCTCCGTCCTCGCTGACGTCCCCGGGTGCCGCGGATTCGTCACCGGCCGGCGCCTCTCCAGCCGTCGGCGTCTCCCCGGTCTGCTTCTCCTCGCCGGCCGCCGACTCGTCCTTCTTCTTCACGTCACCGACGCTGAACGAGTATCCCGTGGTGAGAAGAACCGTAGTGCGCCCAGCGCTGCCGCGGCCGCCATTCTGCTACGCCCCGTGTGGCGCCTCCTGGTCTATGGGTGATAGCACAAAGATCAGGACTGTGTGATCCGCCGACCGGTTCTGCGCATGAGCGGTTGGCATCGGACTGTTGCAGGATCGGCACCTCGCCGCCCAGCCGTTACGCGTGCGCGTCGAGCGTCGTCGTCAGCGCGTCCAGTTCCTCCCGCAGCGCCCGGATCCGCTCCAGCGTCAGCCCCGTCGCCTCCGCGATCCGCCGCGGCGTGCCGAGCGCCCGCTCGCGCAGCGCGCGCCCCGCCGGGGTCGGCCGGGCCGTGACCGAGCGTTCGTCCGCCGCGCTGCGCCGGCGCTCCACGTAACCCGCCGCCTCCAGGCGCTTCAGCAGCGGGGACAGCGTCCCCGAGTCCAGCCGCAGATGTTCGCCGATCTGCTTCACCGGTAGTTCGCCGTGCTCCCACAGGACCAGCATCACCAGGTACTGGGGGTAGGTGAGCCCCAGCTCCTTCAGTGCTGCCCGGTACACGCCGTTGAAGGCACGCGACGCGGTGTGCAGCGAGAAGCAGATCTGGTGCTCGAGGCGGAGGAAGTCCTCGTCCGGCACGTCCCGCAGCGTCTTCTTCTCCATGCGCCCACCATACCAAGCTGCGCCCCATTGAGTTGTGCGCAACTTAATTGTGTGCTTCTATTCGTGAGGTCGGTTCCTGACCCCTACCGACCACGACTCCGTCAAGACGAAGAGGGATTCACCCATGGACGCCCTGTACACCGCTGTCGCCACCGCCAACGGCCGCGAAGGCCGTGCCGTCAGCTCGGACGGCCAGATCGACCTGCCGCTCGCCTTCCCCGCCGCCCTCGGCGGCAACGGCCAGGGCACCAACCCCGAGCAGCTCTTCGCCGCCGGGTACGCCGCCTGCTTCGCCAGCGCCATGGGAGCCATCGGCCGCCAGGAGAAGATCGACGTCAAGGACGCCTCGGTGACCGCTGAGGTCAGCATCGGCAAGGACGCCGCCGACGGTGGCTTCGCGCTCTCCGTGATCATGCGGGTCGAGCTCCCCGACCACCTGCAGGGCGAGGCGGGCCAGGACCTGCTGAAGAAGACGCACGAGTACTGCCCCTACTCCAAGGCGACCCGCGGCAACCTCCCGATCGAGCTCATCGTCGAATAGTCGTCGTCGGGCTGTCGCCGAGCAGCCGGCCCTGCCGGGTGGCACCGTTCCGACGGGGCCACCCGGCAAAAGGTGCTCCCGGCCGTGAATCCGCTTAGCTTGGCCGGGACCGGAGCCGCGCGGCAGTCCGCTGTCGCGAGCAGTGCCCGAAGGGTGGTGAATCGTGTCGGACGCCGACCTGCCGAACCGTGCCCCACCGCCCGCGGGCGACCTGGGAGAGGCCCTTCTGGAGGTGCTGCTCGCCCGGTCCCCGGCGGACCTCCTGGTGCTGGACGAGCACCTGCGTGTGCTGCGCTGCGATGCCGCCGGCACCGCGGCGGGGGAGCCCTCGCGCGGAACGCTCGGCTACCGCAGCCCGCTCAGCACCACGGCCCCGTGACCGCGAACGTCGTGCCGGGCCGGTAGCAGTTCAGGTACATCGTGTCGCCGTCCGGGGAGAACACGACGCCGGCGAACTCGCCCCACTCGGGCTCGTCCGGTGTGCCGATGTTTTGCGCGTTTCTGGCCGCCGGGTACACCTCGCCGCGCTTGGTCAGCCCGTACACGTGCTGGGCGCCGTTGCCGTCCTCGCAGACCATCAGGCCGCCGCTGGGCGCCAGGCAGATGTTGTCCGGGAACTCGCCGGGCATGTCGATCCCGGTGCCGGGGCCGAAGACGACGACCAGGGTGAGGCGCCGGCGGTGCGGCTCGTACTTCCACACCTGGCCGAAGTGGTCGCCGGCGGAGCCCTCCGAGCTGCGGGCGTAGCTGGAGACGAAGTACACCGATCTGCCGCCCCAGTAGCAGCCCTCCAGCTTCTGGGCGTGGGTGATGCCCTTCGGGCCGAAGTCCTGGAGCCTGATGGGGGTTTGCTTGGCCTGGCTGTCCGGTACGGGCACCCATTCGATCCGGTCGAACGACGCGCCGATGTCCTTGATCTCCGACAGGTCGGGCACGCCCGGTACCCGCATCGCCTCCAGTGCGCCGCCCGCGCGGAGTGAACCGGTGCCGCCCAGCGGCTTGTCGGGCAGGAAGCGGTAGAAGAGGCCGAAGGGGCGGTCGAACGCGTCCTCCGTCTCGTACACGATCCCGCTCCCGGGGTCGACGGCGATCGCCTCGTGCTGGAAGCGGCCCATCGCGGTGAGCGGCACGGCACCGGTGCGGTGCGGGTCGGCTCCGTCGACCTCGAAGATGAAGCCGTGGTCCTTGGTGTAGCCGTTGGTGCCGGCCCGGTCCTCGTTCTCCTCGCAGGTCAGCCAGGTGTTCCAAGGGGTGGGGCCGCCCGCGCAGTTGACGGCGGTGCCGGCGATGGCGACCCGCTCGCCGAGGACCTCGCCCCGGCCGTCGAGTTCGAGGGCCGTGCAGCCGCCCCTGGCCGCGGGGTCGTAGGTCAGGCCCTCGACGGTCGGTACGCCGATGGTGGCGGTGTGGCGGTTCTCGTGGTTGCGGACGAGGTGGATCCGCCCGCGGCGGCCCGGGAGGGCTGCCATGCCGTCGTGGTTGGACGGGACCGGGCCCTCGCCGGAGCGCAGTGGGTCGCCCTCGCGGGACAGGACCCGATAGCGGAAACCTTTCGGCAGGTCGAGCAGTCCGTCCGGGTCGGGGACGAGAGGGCCGTACCCGCGGTGACCACGGGCGGCCGCGGTGCCGGCGAAGAGTTCGGAGAAGGCGCCCGTGAACGCGATCCCGGCGCCGAGCGCGCCGGTACGGGCCAGAATTTCACGTCGTGTTGCGGACATATGAGGCAACTTCCTGTTGGCGGACAGGAGATGTGACCCGCACGGTGTATCACGCAGAGAACGCGAGACGTAACCGTGCGGGCCACTGTGCCTCGAGGTGCCTGTGTGCTAGGCGAGCGACGCGCTGAGGGTGATCTTCGTGGCCTTCAGCGCCTGGCTGACCGGGCAGTTCTCCTTGGCGACCTCGGCGGTCTTGACGAAGTCCGCCTCGTCCATGCCCGGCACCTCGCCGACGACGGTGAGGTGGACGCCGGTGATGCCCTCACCCGGCTGGAAGGTCACCTCGGCCTTGGTGTCCAGGCGGGCCGGCGGGGTCCCCGCACCGGCGAGGGCGTGCGAGAAGGCCATGTTGAAGCAGCTGGAGTGCGCGGCCGCGATCAGTTCCTCGGGGCTCGTCCTGCCGCTCTCCGCGGGCTCGGTCCGAGCCGCCCAGGTGACCGGGTACTCGCCGATGCCGGAGGAGTCGAGGGTGACGACGCCCTTGCCCTCGAGCAGGCTGCCTTCCCAGACGGTGTGGGCCTGGCGGGTGGTGGCCATGATGGTTCCCTTCAGATCGGGTTACGGCCCCAAACCTACTGCGCCACCAAGGGCTTCGCGTCGCGTGCCAGCGCGGTGAGCCGCGAGATCGCCCGGAAGTACTTCTTCCGGTAGCCGCCGTTCAGCATCTCGTCACTGAACAGCTGATCGAACGGCAGGCCGGAGGCGAGCACCGGCACCTCCCGGTCGTACAGCCGGTCCGCGAGTACGACCAGCCGCAGTGCGGTCGACTGGTCGGGCACCGGCCGGACATCGGTGAGGCACACGGCCCGCACCCCGTCGGTGAGCGCCCCGTACCGGCTGGGGTGCACTTTCGCGAGGTGCTCCAGCAGATGCGGGAAGTCGTCGAGGGACGCGCCCTCCGCGGCGTACGCGGCGCTGGTGACCTGCTCGTCCGAGTACGGGGGAGGGGCCTCCGGCAGCCCGCGGTGACGGTAGTCCTCGCCGTCGATCCGCAGCGGGCGGAAGTGGGCGGACAGGCCCTGGATCTCGCGCAGGAAGTCGGCGGCGGCGAAACGGCCCTCGCCGAGCTTGCCGGGCAGCGTGTTGGAGGTCGCCGCGAGCGCCACACCGGCGTCGACCAGCCGGCGGAGCAGCGAGGAGACGAGGACGGTGTCGCCCGGGTCGTCGAGCTCGAACTCGTCGATGCACAGCAGCCGGTGCCCGCTCAGCGTCTGCACCGTCTGCTGGAAGCCCAGCGCGCCGACCAGATTGGTCAGCTCCACGAAGGTGCCGAACGCCTTGAGCGACGGTTCCGCGGGGGTGGCGTGCCACAGCGACGCGAGCAGGTGGGTCTTGCCGACGCCGTACCCGCCGTCGAGGTAGACGCCGCGGGGGCCGGCGGGGGCTGTCTTCCTGGGGGTCCTGGCGAACCAGCGCCGTCGGCCGCTGCCGGTGGATTGCGCCCCGCCGAGGCCGGAGGCGAAGTCGCTCAGCACCTTGACGGCCTCGACCTGGCTGGGCTGCTTCGGGTCGGGCACGTAGGTGTCGAAGCGGACCGAGTCGAAACGCGGCGGCGGCACCATCTCCGCGACCAGGCGGTCGGCGGGGACGTGCGGCTCGCGGGCGCAGAGCGACAGGGGAGCGGCTTCGGTTATCGGGCTGGTCGGCACAGTACTCCACTGTAAGGGGCGTGCCAGACTGCACCGTATGCGACGCCTGTTCCCTGTGACCGACCAGACAGCGGCAGCCGGCGACCGGGAGTGGTCGCTGGACGAGTTGGCCGCGGCCTACGCGTACCCCGAGCGGGGCATGGCCGCGGGCGGTGAGGCGGGCGCCGGCGGCAGCCCCGGCCACGGGGCGGCCGAGGCCCGCAGCGCGGGCGGCGGCGTGTGGCTGCGCGCCAACATGGTCTCTTCGCTCGACGGGGCGGCCCAGCACGAAGGCCGCTCGCAGCCGATCTCCTCCGCCGCCGACATGCGGATCTTCGGTACCCTGCGGGGCCTGGCCGACGCCGTGGTGGTGGGCGCCGAGACGGTCCGGCTGGAGGGCTACCGCCCCGCCCGTGCCCGTGACGCCTTCGCGGAGCGCAGGGCCGCCGCTGGGCAGGGGCCCGCCCCCGCGATCGCCGTGGTCAGCGCCTCGCTGAACCTGGATTTCTCGCTCCCGCTGTTCACCGAGCCGCTGGTGCCGACCCTGGTGCTGACCGGCGCGGCCGCCTCGCCGGAGCGGATCCACGCGGCGGAGAAGGCCGGCGCGGAGGTGGTCGTCGCGGGTGACGGGCCCGGTGTCGAGCCCGCCAGGGCGGTGCACGCGCTCGCGGAGCGCGGGCTGGTGCGGCTGCTGACCGAGGGCGGCCCGAGGATGCTGGGTCAGTTCGCGGCCGCCGGGGTACTGGACGAGCTGTGCCTGACCGTGTCCCCGACGATGACCGTGGGGGACGCGCAACGCATCGCGGGCGGGCCGGGGCTGCCCGATCCGGCGCGGTTCGCCCTGGATTCCGTGCTGGAGGAGGCCGGATTCCTGTTCACGCGCTACCGGCGCGTCTGACGGCCACGTCCGGCAATTAGCGGAATTTACCGTTCCGTTTAGTCTCTGGCGGGCACACTTGATTGCGCACGCTCCCCGTACGGGCACGGGGGAAGGACGGCTGGTTTCCGCAGTACCGCACTATCCGCTCCATCCGCAGTTTCCGCAGAAGGGCTCCTGAGGTGTTCACAAGCGTATTGATGATCGAGAAGCCCCTGACCTCGGAGGACGTGGAGTTCGTCACCACGCTGCACGGCGAGGAGGGTGTCGCCTTCGTCGTCCTCATGCAGCCGCGCGGGGACCAGGCCGATGTACTGCTGCGCGCCATCGACGACGTCGCCGTCGGTGATCTGAAGGACGCGGTCCGCGAGGGCGAGGAGCCCGCGGGGGCCGAGGCCAAGGCGCCCGCCCAGCGGGCACTGGAGCACTCGCTCGCCGCCCTGCGCGCGGCGGGCTGCGAGGCGGTCGGCCATCTCGTCGAGGACCACCCGCTGAACAAGCTGAAGTCCGTGGTCGACGAGGCGGACGCCGACGAGGTGATCGTCCTGACCGAGCCGCACTACGTCGAGGAGTTCTTCCACCGCGACTGGGCGTCCAGGGCCCGCCACAAGGTCGGCGTCCCCGTCCTGAAACTCTTCGCGCACAGCGAGTAGTCCCACAGGCAATAGGGTGGGCAGCCGCACGTAGTCGTACAGCTTGGGGAGAAGACCATGGCACCCGCCGTTCCCGCCGCCGTTCCCGGCGCGATGGAGCGCCCGCACTTCATCGGCATCGGCGGAGCCGGCATGTCGGGCATCGCGAAGATCCTCGCCCAGCGCGGCGCGAAGGTCGCGGGCAGCGACGCCAGGGACTCGGCGACCGCCGAGGCCCTGCGCGCCCTCGGCGTCACCGTGCACATCGGCCACGCCGCCGGGCACCTGGCCGACGACGCCACGAGCGTCGTCGTCTCCAGCGCCATCCGCGCCGACAACCCGGAGCTCGTGCGCGCCGCCGAGCTGTCCGTCCCGGTCGTCCACCGCTCGGACGCACTGGCCTCGCTGATGACCGGGCTGCGCTCCATCGCCGTCGCCGGCACGCACGGCAAGACCACGACGACCTCGATGCTGGCCGTCGCCCTGACCGAGCTGGGCCTCGACCCGTCGTACGCGATCGGCGGCGACCTCGAGGGTCCGGGCACCAACGCGCGGCACGGCAGCGGCGACATCTTCGTCGCCGAGGCGGACGAAAGCGACCGCAGCTTCCACAAGTACGACCCCGAGGTCGCGATCGTCCTCAACGTGGAGCTGGACCACCACGCCAACTACGCCTCGATGGACGAGATCTACGAGTCCTTCCAGACCTTCGTCGGCAAGGTCGTGCCGGGCGGCACACTGGTGATCTCCGCCGACCAGTCGGGCGCCGCCGAGCTCACCCGCCGGGTGCGCGACGTGTCCTCGGTGAAGGTCGTCACCTACGGCGAGTCGGAGGGGGCCGACGTTCGTGTGCACAAGATCACGCCGCGCGGCCTGACCAGTGAGGTCACCGTCCTGCTGAACGGCAGGCTGCTGACCTTCACGGTGTCCGTCCCCGGCCGCCACTACGCGCTGAACGCGGTCGCCGCGCTCGCCGCCGGCACCGCCCTCGGCATCCCCGCGCACAACCTGGCCTCCGCCCTCGGCACGTACACCGGCGTCAAGCGCCGCCTCCAGCTCAAGGGCGAGGCCGCCGGCGTCCAGGTCATCGACTCGTACGCGCACCACCCGACCGAGATGACCGCCGACCTGGAGGCCATGCGCGGCGCGGGCGACGGCTCCCGGCTGCTGGTCGTCTTCCAGCCGCACCTCTTCTCCCGCACCCAGGAGCTGGGCGCCGAGATGGGTCAGGCGCTGGCCTTCGCGGACGCCTCGGTCGTCCTCGACATCTACCCGGCCCGCGAGGACCCGGTCCCCGGCGTCACCAGCGAACTGATCATCGACGCGGCGAAGGCGGCAGGCGCGGAGGTCACGGCCGTCCACGACAAGGCTGCGGTGCCCGACGTGATCGCGGGAATGGCGAAGCCCGGCGATTACGTTCTCACCATGGGCGCGGGAGACGTCACGGACCTCGGTCCGCTGATCCTGGCCCGGCTGTCGAACTGAGGGAGGCGCACCGAATGGCGTACGACGTGGAGAAGCCCGACGAGCAGTGGCGGGCGGAGCTGACCCCCGCCGAGTACGCGGTCCTGCGCCAGGCCGGCACGGAGCCCGCCTTCGTCGGCGAGTACACGGACACGAAGACCGCCGGCGTCTACTCCTGCCGGGCGTGCGGCGCCGAACTGTTCCGCTCCGACACCAAGTTCGCGTCCCACTGCGGCTGGCCGTCCTTCTACGACCCGAAGGACAGCGACGCGGTCGAACTGGTCTCCGACACCTCCCACGGCATGGTCCGCACCGAGGTGCGCTGCGCCCGGTGCGGCTCCCACCTGGGCCATGTCTTCGAGGGCGAGGGCTATCCGACCCCCACGGACCAGCGGTACTGCATCAACTCGATCTCGCTGCGGCTGGAGCCCGACGAGTCGTGACACGGACGTGACACGAACGCCCAGGGCCCGTCGGCGTGTGCCGACGGGCCCTGTCGCGTTTCGCGGGAGGGTCTTGCGGGAGAGGTCAGCCCTCGACGACGCCCGACTTGGCGATGGTGACCTTCGCCGAGGGGGTGCCGGAGCCCGAACCGAGGCCCTCGATCCGCTTCACGAGGTCCATGCCCTCGACGACCTCACCGAAGACGACGTGCTTGTTGTCGAGCCAGTCGGTGACGATGGTCGTGATGAAGAACTGCGAGCCGTTGGTGTTCTTCCCGGCGTTGGCCATCGAGAGCTGGCCCGGCTTGGTGTGCTTGAGCTGGAAGTTCTCGTCGGCGAACTTCTCACCGTAGATGCTGCGGCCACCGGTGCCGTTGCCGGCGGTGAAGTCGCCGCCCTGCAGCATGAAGTTGGGGATGATGCGGTGGAACGAGGAGCCCTCGTAGCCGAAGCCGTGCTCGCCCGTGGCCAGCTCGCGGAAGTTCTTGGCGGTCTTGGGGACCACGTCGTCGAAGAGCGCGAAAACGATCCGGCCGGCGGGCTCGTCGTTGATGGTGATGTCGAAGAAGACGTTGCTACTCATTGGCTCATCCTGACATCCGAGGTCCCCCGGACGCACATCCGCCCCGTCCCGGGCGGCCCGGTTCACCCCGATACCGACACCAGACCCGTCTCGTACGCCCATGATCAGCGTCAGCACGTCGGGTCCGCGGTCGGTGATACGGCCCGGTTCCCGGCCGGGGCCGGGCGGGCCGGCGTGTCATGGCCGTGATCGGTGAGCGGTGGGTTCCGCGGTCGTGACCCTGTGCGAGGCTGCGGCCATGACTGTTGAACCGAGCCCGTACGTAAGGCGGTTGCCCATCGGGGAGCGGATACCGTTTCCCGCCGACGGTATCCCGTTCTGGGAGGTCTTCCCCTACGAAGGGGACCTCCAGGTCAAGATTCTGGACGAGCCGACGCTGCCGGAGCCCGGGCGGCACGGTGAGGCCGGTCCCGAGGAGTGCGGGGCCTGTGGCAGTCCCGACAGCGAGTTCCTGTGGACGGACGAACACTGGCGGCTCACCGCCGACCCGGAACCGGGCGCGCTTCCCGCGATGGTCCTGCTCCAGCCGCGCGGCCACTACGACCTGCACGACCTCCCGCCGGAGCGCGCCGCCGAGCTGGGCGGGATGCTCCAGCGGGTGGAGCGCGCGATCAAGTCGCTGGGCGGTGTCGCCCGCGTCCACGTCAACAAGTGGGGTGACGGCGGCACGCATCTGCACATGTTCCTGATCGCCAGGCCGGAGGGCATGATGCAGCTGCGCGGCAGCTGTCTGCCGCTCTGGGACGACGTGCTGCCGAAGGTCCCGAAGGACGTCTGGCAGGCCACCAACCGCCACATCGCCGAAGAGATGGCGAGGGACGGGGGCGTCGCGCACGTCTGACCCGGTCAAGGTGCCCACCCGACTGTCACGCTGGCGGGTGGTCATATGCCAAGGGCGCATTCCGGTACGTCGGCGGCCCCTAGCGTTCCCATCATGGTCACTTCCTCAGCCCGGCCCGAACCATCTGGAGGACGTTGATGAGCAGGGGAACCTTCTTTCCCGGCCGGGGCACCATCGTCGAGGAGTCGTACCTCAAGGGCGTCGAAGAGGGACGCGAGGAAGGGCGGGTGGAGGCACGGGCGGAGATGATTCTCCGCGTTCTCGAGAAGCGTCAGATCCCGACCCTGGAGAGCACCCGCGACCGCATCGCCGGCTGCACCGACCTCGACAGGCTCGACCGGTGGCTGGACCGGGCGCTCACCGTCACCGAGGCCGAGGACCTGTTCGTGGAGGGCTGAGCCTGCCGTGCTGAGCCGGATGCCGGGAACCGCCCACCGCCTCCGGCCGACCTTTCAGGTCGGACCGGCTCAGCGAAGCAGCAGGGAGGCGCTGGAGACGAACGCCTCGATCGCTCGTCTCGCTGCGGAATCTCGTGCGTCCCTGTCCGCCTGGTCAGCTGCCTCCGACACCTCCCGCGTGCGCCGGTAGGCCCGCTCGGCCGCGAGGATCACCTCGCGGTCGTCGGTGAGCAGCTTGACCCGGTAGAGCGCTTGCCGGGTCTCCGTCCGGCGGCGGTGCGCTTCGTCCCGCGCCAGGATGAACGTCTCTCCGTCCGGGTCCTCCTTCTTGCGGTACCAGCGGTACGCCTGGCCGTGGCGGTAGTCCTCCGCTGCCGCAGCGAACGCGCTGTACGTGGCTATGCGCTCCTGACGAAGCGCTTCAGCCCGCGTGAACAGCTCGTTGCGCCTGGCAGAGAGGCGCTGGAAGGTGTGCGTCATCACCGAACCCAGCAACGTACCGGCGACCGCTACTGCACTTGTCCAGATGACTTCCACGCCTCCAGTCGATCACAGAGCAAGCTGCTGCACCGGCAGCCTCAGGATTTTCCAACACCGCCTCGGTACAGGCATTCTGGCAAGGCGCGGGACCGCCCATGTGCCCACCGCACGTGGAAGGCCGGGGCAGTCGACCGCCAGGTTCGGGCCTGGGCGGCCGAGGCTCTTCGCCGGGCGTCAGAGCACGTCCCCCGCGCAGTCGTGGAAAACCTCCGGCCAGTAGCGGTAGTCGTCCGGGGTCGTGGCCGGCAGGCAGGCCACGGGGTCGACCGAGGCGAGCGTGTCGGCCATGGTGACGGCGAGCGGGTAGTAGAAGTCGCCGGTGAAGTCGTGCTCCTCGTCGAGCTGCCGCTCACGGCTGTGGAGCCACAGCGTGAACGCGAGCGTGGACACGTCGGCGTTGACCGGGACCACTCGGTCGGCGTCGTACTCGGCGTAGTGGACCTCACCCGTCCGCCCGTCGACGAGAACATGGAAGTCGTGCATCAGGCCGCCGAGGAGCAGCAGGTGTTCTGCATCCGGGGGCAGCTTGTCCGGCCCCTGCCACAGATGCCGGAGGTCGGGGTCCCGCTTGGAGCGTTCCCGGTCGACCGGCAGGGGCAGCAGGGCGTCTTCCGCGTACATGCCGAACATCTGGGCGTCCCGGGGCAGACCCACGTCCGCCAGGAATCGCCGTGTCGGCTCGTGCGTCAGGGCCGCCGGCAGCTCGGACGGGTCGACGCGGACGATTCCGTCCGCCCCGAACTCCTCGTCCAGCAGCCCCTCCGGCAGTTCGAGCCGCAGGCCGTTCCCGGGCCCGGCGATCAGGGCCATCGGCCGTATCGCCGCGATCATCCGCCAGCACGCCGGGACCGCGTGCTCCCACTCGGCCGGGTCGCCCGCGCCGCCCCAGCCGCCCTCGCCCCACTCCTCCTCGGTGAAGACCGACATGAGCAGCGCCGACGCCTCCGCCACCGCGTCCGCTCCCGTCCGCCCGGCGAGCCCCGCGAACCTCCCCCGCAGGGAACCGAATTCGCAGACGGCCGACACGAAGCGCACCAGCGCGTCGAGGGACGGGGCGAGCGGGAACAGCCGCGCGCTCCCCGGGGACCGTATGTAGAGCCACATGGTGAACACGCGTCCCGTGGAGCCGTCGAGGACGATCTCGTCCGCGTCGTAGCCGTCATTCCCGCGGAGATGGCCCATGAAAAGCAGTTCGGCGACGTCCGGCTCGATCTTCGCCGGGTCGCCGCCCTCGTCCACCACGTACTGTCGCACGGTCCGCATCCGCGGGCCGGCCACCGGCTCGAAACGCATCGGCCCCTCGACGGGCAGCCCGGCTCCCGTCAGCCTCCGCCGCGTCGCCTCGTGCGTGATCGCCGGATGGAGCCTGTCCTCCGGCACGGTGACGGTCGTCGCCGACATGATGGTTCCCCGCGTCTGCTCGGCAGTGGTGATCTTCCGAGTTCCACGGTAGGGCCCGGCACTGACAGCGAGCCCGGTGTGACGGGCGGGTCAGACGACGGCGTCCGAGGCGAGGCGCACGAAGGCGGCCCAGGAGTCCGGGGCGAGGGCGAGGCGGGGGCCGTCGGTGACCTTGGAGTCGCGGACGTGGACGGTGGTGGGGCACGTGTCTCCTGACCCTCGCAGTAGGCCAGCCACTCGTTGTCCGGCGTCTCCAGGAGCCGCATGGGGCCGCCCAGCCCCGCGTGGCTCTCCCGTACCAACGGCATGATCTGGAGCTCGATGTTGCGGCGTTCCGCGAGGTGGATCAGGTGGTCCACCAGCTCCCGTGGGTTATCCGTACCGTCCACCCTGCGCACCCATACGCTTACTCTGCGTACGAGTCCCCGATCTGGGGTCGCGCCACCGCGGGCCGCCACGGTGGCCGGTATGCAACCACCGCCCATCTCGTCCCAACAGGTCGGCACCGTACGTGTGTTCACCCAGCGCTTCAGCTCCACACCGCTGGGCGCCCGGCTCGCCCGGCATCTGGCGGCGCATCAGCTCCACGCCTGGGGCCATCCGCACGGCTCCGACGTCTCGGACACCGTCGAGCTTCTGGTGGCCGAGCTGGCCGCAAACGCCGTGACCCACGGGCGCGTGCCCGGGCGGGACTTCGAGCTGCGGCTCACCCGCACCCCGCGGACGCTGCGCATCGAGGTCTCCGACACGCGGGGCGAGCGACGGCCGCCGGCGCGGGACGCCGTACCGCAACCGCCGCCGCTCGCCGACGGTGGTCGCGGTCTTCTGCTCGTCGAGGCGCTGGCCGACCGGTGGGCGGTGCTCGACCGCGTGCCGGTGGGCAAGACCGTGCGCGTGGAGCTCGACATGTAGCCACGGGCCGAGCGAAATTGGGCTGCGCGCGGGCATCGGCCGCGCCCACACTGGGCGGGCCGCCCGTACCGGGCAGGCCCGATCTCCCGAACCACGAAGGAACACCCCCGCGTGCAGGCTGCCGTCACCGTCACCCCCGCCCAGATCCCCGAACTGCTCCTGGGACTCGCCACCGTGCGGCCCGTGTTCCTGTGGGGGGCGCCCGGGATCGGGAAGTCGTCGCTGGTGCGGAGGTTCGCCGAGTCGCTGGGGCTGGAGTGCGTCAGCATGCTGGGGACGCAGCTCGCGCCCGAGGACCTGATCGGCGTGCCGCAGATCCGCGACGGGCGGTCGGTGTTCTGCCCGCCGGAGGCCATCGCCCGCGACGAGCCGTACTGCCTCTTCCTGGACGAGCTGAACGCCGCCACCCCCGACGTCCAGAAGGCGTTCTACTCGCTGATCCTCGACCGGCGGATCGGTTCGTACGAGCTGCCCGCCGGGTCGATCGTCATCGGCGCGGGCAACCGGGCCACGGACAACGCGCTGGCGCGGCCGATCGCGTCCGCGCTGGTCAACCGGCTCACCCATGTCCATCTGCGGGCGTCGGCGACGGACTGGCTGGTGTGGGCGGGGGAGCACGGCATCCACCCCTGGGTGACGGACTACCTCACCGACCGCCCCGACCACCTCTGGTCCCAGCCGCCGAAGACCGAGGAGCCGTTCTCCACGCCCCGCTCCTGGCACATGCTCTCCGACGCCCTGCACTCCTTCGGGCCGGCCGTCGACGAGGAGACGCTGAAGGTGGTCGTGCACGGCACGCTCACGCCCGCGCACGCCGTCTCGTTCTGCGGCTACGCGAAGATCGTGCGCCACACCTTCGGCATCGAGGCGATCCTCAAGGGCGACGCCTCGTGGCCCACCCGGCTCGAGGACCGGGACCTGCTCTACTACCTCGCCGAGGCGTTCCGGGGGCGGCTCCTGAAGGACCTGCCCCGGCAGAAGGAGCACGTCTCGCCGTCCCTGCGCCAGACCGTCCACCGTTCCAAGTCGCTGCTTGTGCAGCTCGCGGAGATCTCCGTCGAGGTCGCGCAGACCGTCATCGCGGACGACGCCGACGGGCAGCCGGTGCTGCCCGCCTGGTTCCTGGTCGAGGCCGCACGGGACATGCCCCGGCTGGTCGAGGCCCGGCGGTGAAGGCCACGCCGGGCGGGAAGAAGGGCAGGCCGGACCCGGCCACGGAGGCGTTCGCCGCCGGGCTCGCCCTGGTCAAACGGAACCCGGCCTTCGCCGCCGTCACGGCCGACTTCTGCCGGCAGCACAAGTGCGCCGCGACCCCGGCCGGCGGCCTTGCGGCGGTCGACTCCAACGGCGTTGTCCACGTCCACCCGACCAAACGGGCCGAGCCGTCCGACTGGGCGTGGACGCTCGCACACTGCCTGCTGCACCTGGGCTTCGGCCATGTGCCGGCCGCCAAGGACAGAAGGCGTGAGCAGCCCGACCGGTTCGACCTCGCGGCCCGCTGCGCCGTCGTCAACCGCTTCCTGCTCACCTTCCCCGTGGGAAGCCCGCCCGAGCATCTCCCGGCGACGTATCCGGGAGGCGACGAGGAGCAGCTCGCCGCCCGCTGGCGCCGCGACGGCATCCCCTCCGGCTACGAGCGCTGCGGCACCGCCGGCGAGCACCCCGACCAGGTCCTCACGACCTGGCACTCCTGGGACACCACCGTCCCCGACTGGGAGACCGCCTTCGCGCACGCGCTGACCCGCAGCATGTCCGCCGCCATGGACGTGGCGGGCGGCCGCTGCGACCGGGTCACCGGCGAGCGTATGCCGCAGCGGCCCTGGAACCGTGCGCTGAACTGGTTCGTCTCCTCGTACCCGCTGCTCGGCGGTCTCGCCGCAGGCCTCACCGTCGTCGCCGACGCCGAACTCGCCCGGACGCAGGGCATCGCGATCGCCGCCGTGAGCTCCGTCGCCGGTGAGATCTACGTCAACCCGCTGCGCACTTTCACCGACGAGGAATGGCGCTTCATCCTCGCCCACGAGATGCTGCACGCCGCCCTGCGCCACGGTGAACGCCGCGGCGTGCGCGACCCGTACCTCTTCAACGTCGCCGCCGACTACGTCGTGAACGACTGGCTGGTGCGCATGCGGATCGGCGACATGCCGGAGGGGCTGCTGTACGACCCGGCGCTGAGGGATCTGTCCGTGGAGGAGGTCTACGACCGCATCGCCACGGACCTGCGGCGCAAGCGGCGGCTCGCGACCCTGCGCGGCAAGGGCGCCGGGGACATCCTCGGCGAGCCGCTGCCCCACCCGGCGGCCCGCCCGTACACCGATCTGGACGAGTTCTACCGGCGCGGTCTCGTGCAGGGCTTCGACCTGCACCAGTACGGCGACCGCGGGCTGCTGCCCGCCGGGCTGGTCCAGGAGATCCGGGCGCTGGCCCACCCGCCCGTGCCGTGGGACGCGCGGCTCGCCCACTGGTTCGACGAGTACGTGCCCCGGCCCGAGCCCGTACGGACCTACGCCCGCCCCGCCCGCCGGCAGGCGTCCACGCCGGACATCCCGCGCGCGGGCCGGCACTTCCCGGCCGAGGAGACGCCGCGCTGCACCTTCGGCGTCGTCCTCGACACCTCGGGCTCCATGAACACCGCCCTGCTCGGCAAGGCGCTGGGCGCGATCGCCTCGTACGCCGAGGCGCGCGACGTCCCCGCCGCGCGCGTCGTGTTCTGCGACGCGGCGGCGTACGACGCCGGCTATCTGCCACCGGCCGAGATCGCGCACCGGGTCCGGGTGCGCGGACGCGGCGGGACCGAACTGCAGCCGGGGATCGACCTGTTGCAGCGCGCCGACGACTTCCCGGCGACGGCCCCGGTCCTGGTCATCACCGACGGGTGGTGCGACGTCCTGCGCATCCGGCGCGAGCACGCGTTTCTGGTGCCGCAGGGCGGCGCGCTGCCGTTCACACCCCGGGGGCCGGTCTTCCGGCTGACGTGAGACGGCGGTCGGTGGATGCGAGAGGGCGGTCGGCCGGTGTGAGAGGGCGGTTCGCCGACCTGACGCGGCGGTCGGCAGAAACCGCGCTCGGTGAATCTCCCGTATTTGCGGCGACCGTCGTCGTGTAACGCGCACGGCATTTGCGGCGCAGTCCTGAGGAGAGAGGCGCAAAAGGCGACCCCTTATTCGGATCGGGAATCCCATGAGCCATTACGAACCCAGGCCGGAAAACCAGCGTTACGACGGCGGCCCGGTCGCCCCGCAGCAGGCCCCGCCCCTGCCCCAGCAGCCCCGGCGGCGCGGCGGCGACGGGGCCGGCGTGCAGCGGACGGCGCTGATCGTCCACACCGTCGCCGACGTCGCGGCCGCGTTCCTGGGCCTGTGGATCCTGCTGTTCCTGCTCGAAGCCAACCAGGGCAACGTCTTCGTCGGATTCGTGGAGGGCGTCGCGGACGGGCTCGCCTGGTGGTCACAGGACATTTTCACCATGGACACAGAAGGGCTTCGGGTCCTCCTCAATTACGGCCTGCCCGCCGTGATCTATCTGCTGGTCGGCCACGGTATTGCCGCGCGTGTGCGCCGGCTCTGAAAGAATTCACCGCGTATTCATCCTGTGAAGAATTCGCGACGCTTCACCGTGCGATCCGAGGAAATCGGCGAAACGCGTCCCCATACGCAGACAGGCCGCCGCGTCCGGGTGCAGCCCGTCGTGCAGGTCCGCCGTCTCGTCCGGCGTCAGCAGGGTCCGTCCGTCGAGGTGGACGAGGGCCGGGTCGTCGCGCTGCCGCTCCCGGACGAGGCGCGCGAGGAGGTCCCGTGCGGCGGAGAGGGTGAGCGCGCCGAGCGGGATGTCCCGCGGGTCTCCCACGGCGCGGACCCGCCCGGTGACCGGGTCGACGGCGAGAGGGCCGGGGCGCTCCTCCAGGGCCGGGCACGGGATGGGGGAGAGGACCACCAGCGGCACGTCGGGGTGGCGCTCCCGGATCGTGTCGAGGAAGCCGTGGACGGCGGGCCAGAAGGTCCGCAGCCGCATCGCCGCCGCGCCGACGATGTTGACGCCGATCTCCAGGCTGATCAGATCGGCGGGCAGATCCCGGATCGTGCGCGCCACGCAGGGGTCCAGCATCGCGTTGCCGGACAGCCCGAGGTTCGTCAGATGCAGGTCGCGGACCGTCGCCGCGACGGCGGGCCACATGCCCGTGGGGCCCTCGGCCTCCACGCAGTGGCTGATGGACGAGCCGTGGTGGACCCAGCGCGGCAGGGACGCGGCCTGCGGCGACGGCGTGACGGGCCGGTCGCCGCGGAGCGAGACCAGATCGCAGACGGCGGTGTGCGGCAGCCAGATCCGGACCTCTTTCCGTCCCGGCGGAAGACCGGCGAAGCGGATCGTCTCCGGCCGGCCGGGGACGAGCGTCGCCTCGCTCTCCGCCGTGGCGGGCAGCATCAGATCCCCGCCGGTGAGCCGCTCGCGGCGCAGCAGACGGCCGTCGGCGACCAGATCGACCGCGGCGGGTGCCGGCTCCCCGTCGGCGCCCGGCACGCGGACGGCGTGCAGCGTCAGCTCCAGCGCTGTGGCCTCGGTGCTCAGCGCGAGCCGCGCACCGGCGGACAGTTCGGCCTCCAGCTCGAAGAACGGGTCGAGCACCTGCCGCCGCGTCCACTCGGGCAGCCGCGCGGCCCGCAGCCCGCGCCCGGTCGCGCGCAGCCCGGGGGCGCCCTCGACGAGGGCGTCCGCGCCGGGGAAGGCGCTCTCGTGGCGGAGCGTGGTCATCCGGGTCCGCCTTTCGCTGTCCGTGTCGTCGTACCAGGTACCCGGCGGCTCGCCACCGCAGTCGGCGGCGGAAACTCTCGTACGCACCGGCTGCCCTACGCTGCATGGGCATGAGTACGGACACAGCCGCGGCACACCCCGGCCGGCGCCGCTTCCTCACCGGGCTGTCGGCGCTCGCCGCGGCCGCCGCGCTGCCCGGCTGCGGGACGGCCCAGGACCCCGCCACCACCCGGCCCCGCTCGCAGCCGGCGCCCGCCCCCGCCTCGTCCGCTCCCCGGCCGCGAACCCGCCCCCTGTTCCTGGGGACGTACACCTCGGCCGACGGCGGCGGGTCCGGCATCGGGCTGGCGGCGTACGACGAGCGGACCGGGCGGATCACCGGGACCGGTGTCGTCGAAGGCGTCGCCGACCCCTCGTACCTCGCGGCGCACCCCGCCGGGCACACCCTGTACGCCGTCAACGAGCGCGAGAACGGCTCGGTGACCGCCGTACGGATCGCCGGGGACGGCACGGCCGACGTCCTCGGCAGCCGTCCCACCGGCGGGTCCGCGCCCTGCCACCTCTCCGTGCACCCGTCCGGGCGCTGGCTGCTCAGCGCCGACTACGGCTCCGGGACCGTGGCCGTGCACCGGCTGGAGGCGTCCGGCGCGCTCGGCGGGCGTACGGACAAGGTCACCCACGACAGCCCGCCGCCCGGACCCGGGCAGGACGGCCCGCACGCGCACCAGATCGTCACCAGCCCGGACGGAGGTCATGTGCTGGCCGTCGATCTCGGGACCGACACCGTCTACACGTACCGCCTCGACGCGAAGGCCGGGAGGCTGCGCGAGGTCTCCCGCGCGACCGTGCGCGCCGGCGCCGGACCGCGGCACCTGACCTTCCACTCGTCGGGCCGGTACGCGTACCTCGCGAACGAACTCGACAACACCGTCCAGGTCTGCGGCTACGACCCCGCGACCGGCCGGCTGCGCCCCGCCGCGCCGCAGCCCACCGGCACCGGGCCGGGCACCAACCACCCCGCCCAGCTCGCCGTGACGGACGACGGCCGGTACGCGTACCTCGCCAACCGCGGCCACGACAGCCTGACCCGCTACGCCGTCGAGGCCGGCGGCTCGCGGCTGCGGCTGCTGGACACCGTCCCCGTCGGCGGCGACTTCCCCCGCCACATCGCGCTCTCGCCGTCCGGCGGTCTGCTCTTCGCGGCGAACCAGCGCTCCAGCACGGTCACCGTCTTCCATGTCGACCGCCGCACCGGTGGGCTCCGTCCGGCCGGACCGGCGTTCAGGTCCCCGGTCGCCGTGTGCGCGCTTCCGCTGTAGGGGACGGCCCGTCGTAGAGTGGCGATCATGTGGCCACGAATCGACGGACTGCGCACCCTTGACCTGGGAACTCCAGGAGAGCTGCGCGACCGGCTCAACGCTCTCGTGCTCTCCGGGGTCAAGCGCGCGACCACGGGCCTCCTGGACGCCGACTACCGGGCGGACGGCGAGGAACCGGAGACCGTGGGCGAGCGGCTGGTGCTCATCGGCAGCGCGGGAGAGCGCGTCGCGGAGGTCGACGTCGAGTCGGTCGAGACCGTCCCGTTCCGGTCGGTGACGTGGGACTTCGCGCAGGCCGAGGGCGAGGGCTGCACAAGCCTCGCGCACTGGCGCGAGGTGCACCTCGACTACTGGCGGAGCGTGGGGCACGCGGTGGACGACGACACGGACGTGGTCTGCGTCCGCTTCAGCGTGGTGCCCGGCTCGGACCGCTGAGCGGAGCCGGCGGGCCGGGCTCGGGAGCGCGCCGGCCGAGCACCGGCGTCCATGCGGCGCCGGGCGGTCACCGGCCCTTCGGCAGCGCCGCGACCGCCCACTTGGCACGCGAGGAGAGCTCGCTCAACGACCGGCGGAACCCTTCGGCGATCGTCTTGAGGAGGACCTTGCCGTGCGACATCGCCTCCTCCGCCAGGCCGGGTTCGCCGGCCTCGATCGCCGCGAGCGCGAGTTCCAGATGCTGCTCGGTGATCGTCCGGCCGAGGCGGCGCCGGTGCCACTGAGCCGCACTCGCGTCCGGGGCGGGCGGCTCGGCCGCCGGGCCGAGGCCGAGGGTGAGCTGCCGGCCGCCCGTCCGTGACACGGGCTTGTCCATGCCGACAGCCGCCCGGACCCGGCCGAGCGTCCGCCATGCCGCGGCCAGGTCCCCGGCCCCGCGCTCCATGCGGGCCAGTACGGAGCCGGCCACGGCGCGGTCCCAGGCGGTGTCCTGCAACGCGACCACATTCCGCTGCGCCCGCGCCGCCTGGGCGTGGTCGCCGAGGGCCTCCAACTCGCGGGCCAGCAAGGCGAGTCGCTGCGCGTGCGGCCCGGTGTCGTCGAGCAGGCGGATCAGCGCGGCGCGGGCGAGGTCCGTCCGGCCCTGGCGGCGGGCCAGCACGATCCACGTGAACTCGTCCTCCGCCGCGGCCTCCTCGACGCCAGTGCCGCTGCCGCCGGCCTCGCGGATCAACGGCACGTCCTCCGCCAGGCCGTGCAGGGCCACCAGTGCCGCCGCGATCCATCGTTCCCGGAAGAACTCCCGGTCCGCGGCGGCCGTTTCGCACCGCAGCAGGAACCGCACGACCGGGAGGTCCGCATCCCGCCGGTCGTACTGGGCCGCACGCAGCACGCCCGCCCGCAGAACCGGGTCGGTGCCGACGTCGGCCCGGGCGCCGGCGTCGTCCGACCGCAGCCGCTCCAAGGCGGCCCGTCCCGGAGCGAGGACCACGTCCCGCAGGGCGGTGCGCGGCAGCGTGTCGAGCAGCTCGTACGCCATCAACTCGTCCGAATTCAACAGCACATGGCCGGGGTCGGTACGCAGCAGGGAGGCGTGCAGCCGGGCGATCAGCTCGGCGGGGGAGCGCTCGGGCAGGCCCAGCCCGGCCCGCAGACGCTCCCGCAGATCGTCCAGGCCGGGGGCGTAGGACGCGCGTATCTCGTCCTCCGACTCACGCGCCAGGGCGGGACCGGCGCCCGGGTGGACCAGGTCCTGCCAGCCGGGCAGGCCGACGACGATCTCCAGCGCCTCGCCGACGGTGTCGCCGAGCAGCCCGGCCTGGCCCTCGGACGACGCGTACAGCACCGGACCGCCGCCGCACACGAAGAACGTGCCGCCGGTGTCGTCGCCCGCGACCGGCTCCAGCGAGGCTCCGGAGGCGAGACGGACGTCCTCGCAGTGGTCCGCGCGGTCCAGGTCGAAGCCGAAGGGGAACGCGGCGATTTCGGCCAGATCCGGCCGGTTCCTGAGCGACTCCAGCGTCTGATCCGTCATACGCCGAAGGCTACTTGGGCTCCAGCAGGTCCCACCGGTTGCCGTACAGGTCCTCGAAGACCGCCACCGAGCCGTACGGCTCGTGCCTCGGCTCCTCCAGGAAGCGGACGCCCCGCCGCCGTCATCCGGGCGTGGTCGCGGGCGAAGTCGTCGGTGTGGAGGAAGAAGCCGACCCGGCCGCCGGTCTGCGCGCCCACGCAGCCGCGCTGGCCGTCGTCCTTGGCGCGGGCAAGGAGCAGGCCCGTGCCCGCGCCCGAACCGGGCGGGCGGACCACGACCCAGCGGCTCCCGTCGCCGCGGTCGGTGTCCTCAGCCAGGTCGAAACCGAGGGCGTCGGTGTAGAAGGCGATGGCCTCGTCGTAGTCGCGGACGACGAGAGTGACCAGGGCGATGAAGGACATGCAGGGCACGTTATACGTAGTACGTGAGTGCGACAATGCTCGCCATGGCCGTCCCTGACCACCTGATCGAGCGCGCCCGCCGGCTCGCCGTGCCCGGGCGCCGCCGGGTCCTCGGGATCGCGGGCGCCCCCGGCGCCGGGAAGTCCACTTTCGCGGAGGGGCTCGTGGAGGCGCTGGACGGCCTGGCCGTCCTCGTCCCCATGGACGGCTTCCACCTCGCCCAGCGGGAGCTGGCACGCCTCGGGCGCGCCGGCCGGAAAGGCGCGCCCGACACCTTCGACGACGCCGGATACGCCGCCCTGCTGGCCCGGCTGCGCGACCCCGACCCGGCGGTCACCGTCTACGCGCCGGCCTTCGACCGGGCGCTGGAGGAGCCGGTCGCCGGGAGCATCCCGGTCGCGGCCGGTGTGCCGCTCGTCGTCACCGAGGGGAACTATCTGCTGCACGACGAGGGCGACTGGGCCCGCGTCCGGCCGCTCCTCGACGAGACCTGGTTCCTGGAGCTCGACCAGGAGGTGCGGGTGCGCCGGCTCGTCGACCGGCATGTGCGCTTCGGGAAGGCGCGGCCCTTCGCCGAGCGCTGGGTCCACGACTCCGACGAGGCCAACGCGCGGCTGGTCGCCCGCGGCCGGGACCGGGCGGACGTCGTGGTGCAGCAGAGCTGACGGGCGGGGTGACGCGGGCTCGACGGGCGGGCCGACCTCGTGGTGCGGCAGAGCTGAGGACCGGGCCGACGCGGGATCGAGCAGAGCTGAGGACCGGCCGACCGAGGGGCGGGCCCCGCCGTTCACCTCGGATCGGTACGCTCGAATCACTGACATGTTCGAGCGGAGGGCGGTTGACGTGGGGTTGTTCCGGCGAGGTCCGAAGCGTGACGGACGCGATGCGCCCCGGGACCCCGAGTTCTCCTTCTTCTCCGCCGACGAAGGCACCCGGTTCCGCTCCCAGGTCCGCGAGGCGTTCGCGGAAAGGGGCCTCGAGGTGACCGTCTACGCCGACATGGTCTCCGACAGCGCCGGCCGGCAGTTCGGGCTCGGCAATCTCGCCGCCGTCTGCCACAACGACGAACGGGGCCCGCGCATCTGGTCCGAACTGGTCCGCCAGCACGTCGGCATGGTGCTGCGCACCATGGACGCGCCGTCCGCCCTGGAGACCCTCTCCCCCGAACAGATCCGCGCCCAGCTCTACCCGCGCGTCGTCGGCGCGGAGGGCCTGGACCCGCGCAACTTCGCCTACGCCCGCGCCGTCGCCCCCGGTCTGTACGAGATCCTCGCGCTGGACCTGCCGGAGAGCGTCATGATGCTCACGGACGAGGCCCTCGAACCGCTCGGCGACCTGCCGTACCTGCGTGACCAGGCGCTCTACAACCTCCGCGGTCTGCCCATCGAGGCGCACGAGACCATCGAGGACTCCGAGGGCATGCGCTTCGAGGTGGTGCTCGGCGACTCCTTCTACACGGCGAGCCGGGTGCTGGCGCTGGAGGCGCTCGTACGGCAGGTCACCGGCGAGGAGTTGACAGCCGACGGGGCGCTGGTGGCGATGCCCTTCCGGCACCAGATCGCGTTCCACGCCATCCACGACACCGGCATCCTTCCAGCGCTCAACGGGATGGCGGCCTTCGCGGCCACCGGCTTCGAGGACACCCCCGGGGCCATCAGCCCGTTCGTCTACTGGTGGCACGACGGCAGGCTCACCCAGCTCAGTGAGCGGGTCGACGACGGCGACGGCCTGCAGATCCTGATCGGTGAGGAGTTCCAGGCGCTGCTGGAACGGCTGGTCGCCGAGGACGAGCGGCGCCCGGGCGACGACGACCTGGGCTGAGCGGGTCCGGGCCGGGGTTTCGGGCGGGTCGAGCGGCGGTCGGGGCGCGCGGTTGACCGGGGTCGCCCGTGTCGGTGGTTGCGCGGGTGTCGGCGCAGGTCGGAGGCGTCTTCTGGGGCAGGCTGGGTGGATGCGCACTTCCCGGACCCTGGCCCTCGCCTCTCTGTTCCTGACCGGTGTGACCGGCTGCGTGTCCGTCCCCTCGACGCCACCCACCGCACCCGCCCCGAGCCTGGCCCCGGCGGGCGACCGCTCGGCAGCGCCCCTCGAACCGAGTGCCGCCGCCCAGCCGTCGCCGCGCCGGACCCTCGCACCCACCGGCCCCAAGAAGAAGCCGAAAACGCGGCCGGAGGCGAAGGAGAAGGCGGTCGCCGAGGGCCCCGCCGCGAAGGGGCGCAGCGGACCGGTCCGGCAGCAGCGCCCTGCGGCGGCCCCGCCCAACCGCCGGGCGGTTCCGGAACCGGACCGCCGGGCGAAACCGCCCCGCCCCCGGCCCCAGCAGCCGCGCCCGCCGCAGCCCCGTACGGGGCACGACATGCGCGGTCTGTGCGAGGCGTCCGACGGTCTGACGAACCGGGACATCACCGCGATGTGCCGCGACAGCTACGGCTCCGGACGGCGCTGACCGACCCGACGCGGCGCTGACCGACCCGACGCGGCGCTGACCGACCCGACGCGGCCCGGCCCGGCCCGTGCGGGCCCGTACGCGTCAGGAGTCGGCGAGCACCGCGCAGCTCTGCGGCGGCAGCCGCAGCACTCCGTCCCGGTCCGGCGGCGACACCTCGCCCCACGCCGCCGCGACCCGCCCGCCGCCGCCCAGCGCGATCTCGGCCGGCTCCTTGGCGAGGTTGACCGCCACCCGCAGATCGCCGCGCCGGTACGCCAGCCAGCGGGCCTGCTCGTCGAAGGCGACCTTCACGGCCGCCAGGTCCGGGTCGGAGAGGTCCGGCAGTGCGCGGCGCAGCGCGATCAGTTCGCGGTGCCACGCCAGGAGCGCGGCGTGCGGCTCGCGCTCCCGTTCCGACCGGTCCAGGCACGACCGCTCCCGGGTCGCCGGATCCTGCGGGTCGGGCACCTGGTCCTCGGACCAGCCGTGCGCGGTGAACTCCCGGCGCCGGCCCGCCCGTACCGCCTCCGCGAGGTCGGGGTCGGTGTGGTCGGTGAAGTACTGCCAG
Source organism: Streptomyces sp. NPDC002835 (assembly GCF_053591995.1). Lineage (NCBI taxonomy): Bacteria > Bacillati > Actinomycetota > Actinomycetes > Kitasatosporales > Streptomycetaceae > Streptomyces > Streptomyces sp. NPDC002835. The sequence continues at coordinate 62,563 of NZ_JBSFUW010000037.1, forward strand.
GGGGTGCCGGCGCCCCACTCCTCGCCCATGAAGAGCATCGGCGTGTACGGGCCGGTGAGCACGAGCGCCGCTGCGCACGCCAGCAGGCCGGGGGAGAGGGTGGCGGAGAGCCGGTCGCCCAGCGCCCGGTTGCCGATCTGGTCGTGGGTCTGCGCGTAGCCGAGGAAGCGGTGCGCGGGGGTGTTCGCCACGTCGACGGGGCGGCCGTGGGCCCGGCCGCGGAACGACGAGTACGTGCCGTCGTGGAAGAAGCCACGGGTCAGCGTCTTGGCCAGCGCCGCCATCGGGGCGCGGGCGAAGTCCTCGTAATACCCCTGGGACTCGCCGGTCAGGGCGGTGTGCAGGGCATGGTGGAAGTCGTCGTTCCACTGGGCGTGCAGTCCGAGGCCGCCCTGCTCGCGGGGGGTCGTCGTCCGGGGGTCGCACCGGTCGGACTCGGCGATCAGGAACAGCGGGCGGCCCAGGTCGCCGGCGAGGGAGTCGACGGCGGCCGACAGCTCTTCCAGGAACGTCAGCGCGCGGTTGTCCACCAGCGCGTGCACCGCGTCCAGCCGCAGGCCGTCGAGCCGGTAGTCGCGCAGCCAGGCCAGCGCACTGTCGATCAGATAGGCGCGCACCTCGTCGGAGCCGGGGGCGTCGAGATTGACCGCGGAGCCCCACGGGGTGTGGTGCGTGTCGGTGAAGTACGGCCCGTAGGCGGGCAGATGGTTGCCGGACGGGCCCAGGTGGTTGTGCACCACGTCGAGCACCACGCCCAGGCCGTGCCCGTGCGCTGTGTCGACAAAGCGCTTCAGCGCCATCGGGCCGCCGTACGGCTCGTGGACCGACCAGGGGGACACCCCGTCGTAACCCCAGCCGTGCACGCCGGGGAAGGAGCAGAGCGGCATCAGCTCCACATGGGTGATCCCCAGCTCCGCCAGCTCGCCCAGGCGCGCCGCCGCCGCGTCGAGCGTGCCCTCCGTCGTGTACGTGCCGATGTGGAGTTCGTAGACGACGGCGCCCTTCAGGCCGCGGCCCGGCCAGTCCTGCCGCCAGGTGTAGGCGTCCTGGCTGACGACGGCACTGGCGCCGTCGGGGCCGTCCGGCTGTCGGCGGGAGCGCGGGTCCGGCCGGACCGGGCCGCCGTCCAGGGCGAAGCCGTACCGCGCGCCGTCCTCGGCCGCCGCCTCTGCGACCCACCACCCCTCCCGGCCCTGGGCCCGCTCCATCGGGTGCTCGGCACCCTCGAGCCACAGGGTGACCCGCTCCTCGGCGTTCGGCGCCCACACCTCGAACAGCAGCACTGGCGTCCCCTCGTCGTCGATGCCCCATCCACCCATGTTCTGTCCACACATCCTGGCAACAACGCGCTCTTCAGGCGGGGCGCTTGGGCCATTAAGGTCACGGAGCATGTCGACGCCGCCGGAGCCGCTGCCCGCCTTCCCGCCGGACTTTCTGTGGGGAGCGTCCGCCTCCGCCTTCCAGACCGAGGGCGCGGCCGACGCCGAGGGCAAGGGCCCCTCCGGCTGGGACGCCTTCGCCGCCCGGGGCCGTATCAAGGACGGCGCCGACGCCGCGCGCGGCACCGGCTTCCACGAGCGCTACCGCGAGGACGTCGCGCTGCTGGCGGGGCTCGGCGCGGACGCGTTCCGCTTCTCCGTCAGCTGGCCGCGGGTCGTGCCCGGGGGCAGCGGCCCGGTCAACGCCCGCGGCCTCGACTTCTACGACCGGCTCGTCGACGGGCTGTGCGCCCACGGCATCACGCCCGCGCCGACCCTCTACCACTGGGACACCCCGCTCCCGCTGGACGAGGCCGGCGGCTGGCTGCGCCGCGAGACGGCCCTGCGGTTCGCCGAGTACGCGTCCGTCGTCGCGGAGCGGCTCGCCGACCGGGTCCCGATGTGGATGACCGTCAACGAGCCGGCCGAGGTCACCCTCCTCGGCTACGCGCTGGGCGAGCACGCCCCCGGCCGGCGGCTGCTCTTCGACGCGCTGCCCGCCGCCCACCATCAGCTGCTCGCCCACGGCCTCGCCGTCCAGGCCCTGCGGGCGGCCGGCGCCGAGCGGGTGGGGATCGCCGTCTCCCACTCGCCGGTGTGGACGGCGGGGGACAGCGAAGAGGACCGGTTCGCGGCGGAGCTGTACGACACGGTCACCAACCGGTTGTTCGCCGACCCGCTGCTGACCGGCGCCTACCCGGACGAGAACTTCGCCGCCCTGATGCCGGGCCCCGTCGCCGACGACCTGGCGGTCATCTCCCAGCCGCTCGACTTCTACGGAGTGAACTACTACTGCCCCATGCTCGTCGGCGCCCCCGCCGACGATGCCCTCGAAGGCTTCGCCGGAGTCGACATGCCCGACGAACTGCCGTTCGGGCTGCGGGAGATCGAAACGGCCGAACGCACCGACTTCGGCTGGCCCGTCGTCCCCGACGGACTGCGCGAACTCCTCGGCTCGCTCGGCTCCCGCTACGGCGACCGGCTGCCGCCCGTCGTCATCACCGAGAACGGCTGCTCGTACGACGGCCTCGACGACCGGCGCCGTATCGCCTTCCTCGACGCGCATCTGCGCGCGCTGCACCGGGCGATCGGCGAAGGCGCCGACGTCCGGGGCTACTTCACCTGGTCGCTCACCGACAACATCGAGTGGATCGAGGGCGCGTCGCAGCGCTTCGGTCTCGTCCACATCGACTACGACACGCTCCGGCGCACGCCCAAGGCGTCGTACGCCTGGTACCGGGACGTGATCGCCGCGCAGAGGCGGGCCGCCGGGGCGTGACCATGACCGGGGGGGGCGCCCGCGGTACGGGCGCCCCCCGGCTGCTCGGCGCGTCAGTTCTCTGATGTCGGCAGGAGGGGGACGCGTTCCTGGACGACCGGGTGACCGGCCCTGGCGAAGTTCGCGGCCATGGGGAAGGTCCCCTGGTCGGTGGCGCCCGCGATGACTTGCGGGCGGGGATGCGGATGCCGACCAGCTCACCGTCTTGCGTGTGGGCGAGCTGCCACCAGTCGCGGGGCGACGGGCACCAGTTGAAGAAGTCCAGCTCCTCCTGGGCGGCCCGGTCGAGACCGCCCTCGGCGACGGCCCGGAGCGCGCGCGTCCAGGGTCACGGAGTGGATGCGGCGCAGCGGCGGGCCGTCCACCGGTATTTCCGGGCGGCGTTCCGGGCGGGTGGGGCGGAATCCGCGCTTCCGTGCAGGTCAGCGGGGGCGGATGAGCCGCCCCTCCCGGCGTCCCTTCTGGACACCTCGGCCCTTTCGGCCCGACAATCTGGAGCGTGACGTCCTCCTACGAGTCCCACACGTATCCCGCGCGGCTGTCCGACGCCGAGCGCGAGCGTGTCCTCGACGTGCTGAAAGAGGGCGCGGCCCAGGGCAAGCTGTCGCACGAGACGTTTGTGCACCGGATGGAACTGGTCCTCGCCGCACGCCGCTCGGAGGAGCTGGCGGCGCTCACCGCCGATCTGACCGACGAGGGCCGCTGGTCGCGCCGGCTGTACGGCGCGGTCGGCCGGATCTCCGCCTTCTCGGTCCGGCTGCGCAGGGCCTGGCAGGCGGAGAAGCTCCCCCCGCTGCTCCTCCCCGAGCCGGGCCCGCATCCCCTGCGCATCGGCCGCGACCCGGCCAACGGCCTGCGGCTCAGCCACGACACGGTCTCCCGTCTGCACGCGGAGCTGAGCCACCACGGCCGGCTGTGGGTGCTGCGCGACCTCGGCTCGACCAACGGCACGACGGTCAACGGCCGCCGGGTGACGGGCTCGATCGTCGTCGCCGACGGCGACATGGTCGGCTTCGGCAGCATGACCTTCCGCCTCACGGCCCGCTGACACAACGGGGCCCGTACAGGCGCCTCATTGCTGGTGCAGGCCGCGCCCGGCGAGCGTCAGGAACGCCTCGCCGACCGCCTCCGACAGCGTCGGATGCGGGTGTTCATGCCCCGCGACGTCCGCGGGCTCCGCGTCCCGGCCGACGATCAGCCGGCTCTCGGCGATCATCTCCGAGACGTGCGGCCCCACCAGATGCACGCCCAGCACCCGGCCGTCCCGCTCGGCGACGACGGGCACGGGTGCGCTGCGCCTGCGGCGGCTTGTTCCCCTACCCGCCCCTTCCCGTAACCGGGGCAAGCCCCGGGCCCCGTGCCACCCTCCGGGTACCGGGCCGGGCTTCGCCCGGGCCCGGTACCGCGCTCCGCGCGGTGGCCTCAAACGCCGGCCGGGCTTGAGTTGCCGGGCACATCCAGCCTCGCTGGGGGCACTCCCACGGCCGCAAGGCCGTAGGGGGAGTTTGAGGCGCGGGGTTCGGGGCAGCGCCCCGACGAGACCGGCGACCCCAGCCCCGCCGGCGATTGAGGCGCGGGTCCGGGCGGAGCCCGGTTCGGAGAAGGGGCGGGGTGGGGAACAAGCTCCGCGCAGCGGACCCGTCACGCCCGCCGCAGCAACCCCACCGGCCTCCGCGCGAACAGCTCCGCCACCCCCACTCGCCCCCCGGCGAACTCCCGCTCCGGGGACAGCACGTCCACCCAACGGCCCTCCGGCAGCCGTAGTTCCGTGTCGCGCCAGCCGCCCCCGCGTTCCAGCCGCAGGGACAGCCTGGTCACCGCAGTGACGACCTCGCCGGAGCGGCAGAAGGCCACGCAGTGGCCGGCCGCCGGGCCGGTGGCCGCGAGCGGGGTGTACGTGGCGGCCGCGCCGAAAAGTTCCGGCGAGGCGCGGCGCAGCCGCAGCGCGGCCGTGGTGAGCGCCTCCTTCTCCGCGCTGAGCCCCTCCGCGGGCGCGCCCGCGGAGGGGAGCGGCCGCCGGTTGTCCGGGTCGACCAGCGCGAGGAACTCGCGCTCGCAGCCCTGGTACACGTCCGGCACCCCCGGCATCGTCAGCTGGAGCAGCGTCGCTCCGAGCACGTTGGCCCGCGCGTACGGGGCGAGTTCGTGGGCGAACCGTGCCACCGAGTGCTGCGGCGGCCCCGCCGGGCCGGCGTCGACGAAGGCCGAGACCGCCTTCTCGTACGCCGCGTCCGGCTCGGTCCAGCTCGTGCGCAGACCCGCCTCCCGTACGGCCTTCAGCAGCGCGGTGTCCAGCCGGCCCGCGTCGGGCGGGCCGAAGCCGAGGGCCGTCTGCCAGGCGGTCCAGGCCACCTGCGGGTCGGGCGCGGCGCCGCCGGGCACGTTCTCCGCCTCCTCGGTGATCCGGGTGAGGAAGTCCGCCCAGCGTTCGGGGCATTCGGAGAGCACCGCGATCCGCGCCCGGACGTCGGCGCTGCGCTTGGTGTCGTGCGTGGTCAGTACGGTCCCGGTGGTGGGCCAGTCGCGGGCGAGCCGGGCGCAGTACGCGTGGAACGCCTCCGGGGCGACGGCCGGTTCGCCCGGCTCGCCGCCGACCTCGCAGCCGGAGATCAGCGGCGCGTACCGGTAGAACGCCTTGTCCTCCACGGACTTGGCCCGCAGCGCGGACGCGGTCTGGGCGAAGCGGGCGCGGAACGCCTCGTGGTCGGGCCCGCTGCCGAGGCGGCCGAGCGCCAGGTCGCGGATCAGGTCGACGGCGGCCGCCTCGGCGGGCACGGTGAAGGTCTCCTTCGCCTCGCGGGCCGCCTCCCGCGGCAGCGTCGTCTCGTCGCTCGGCCGGTAGGGGCGGTAGACGGGGACACGGACCAGCAGTTCCCGCAGCGCGGCCCGCAGCGCCCACGGCGCGTGGTCGCGCAGCCGCGGGCCCGCCGCGCAGACCCGCTCGGCGAGCCGGACGAGGGCCGTGGTCTCGGCGGCCAGCTCGCGGTCCACCACCTCGTACGCGGCGTGCCGCGCCGTCTCCTCCCAGCGGCCTCCCAGTTCCGCCGCCGCCTCGGTGAACTGGCGGTGGTCCGCGTCGAGTTCGACTGCCCCGGCGGGGTCGGTGAACAGGCCGTCGATCCGGCGCAGCGCGTCGTACCCGGTGGTGCCGGCGACGGGCCAGGCGTCCGGCAGCGGCTCCTCACCGGTGAGTATCTTCTCCACGACGATCCAGCAGTCCCCGCCGGTCGCCTCGTGCAGCCGGCGCAGATACCCCTCGGGGTCGGCCACCCCGTCGGGATGGTCGACGCGCAGGCCCTCGACGGCTCCGTCCCGTACCAGCTCGAGAATCTTGGCGTGGGTCGCGTCGAAGACGACCGGGTCCTCGACGCGCAGCCCTATCAGCTCGGAGACGGTGAAGAACCGGCGGTAGTTCAGCTCGGTACGGGCCAGCCGCCACCAGCAGAGGCGGTACCACTGGGCGTCCAGCAGCTCGGCCATCGGCAGGCCGGCCGTCGAGGCGCGTACGGGGAAGCGCTGCTCGCCGCAGTGCAGGACGTCGCCCTCGACGTGCATCTTGTCCATCTCGTCGCCGACGCGTCCGGCGAGCACCGGCAGCAGGATCCTCCCGTCGCCGGCCTCCCAGTCGATGTCGAACCAGCGGGCGTACGGGGACTCGGGCCCCTCGCGCAGCACTTCCCACAGCGCGCGGTTGTGGCGCGGCACGGCGGCCATATGGTTGGGGACGATGTCGAGGACCAGCCCCATGCCGTGCTCCCGTGCCGCACGGGACAGCTGCCGCAGCCCCGCCTCGCCGCCGAGCTCCTCGCGGACGCGGCCGTGGTCGACCACGTCGTAGCCGTGCGTCGAACCGGGGACGGCCTCCAGCACCGGTGACAGATGCAGATGGGAGACGCCGAGCGCGGCCGCGTGGGGCACGGCGGCCGCGGCCGCCGCGAAGGGGAAGCCGGGCTGGAGCTGGAGCCGGTATGTGGAGGTGGGCGTCATGCGAACATACGTACCCGGCCGGAGAGGTTCCTGCGCCCGGCCCCGGGGGCGGCGTCGGCCGATCGGGTGAACCGGAGGCACGTGCGGCTGTGCGCCCTGGCGGGGGCCGGCCCGATGTGCATCGAACCGGCCGACAACAGCCCAGCCGCCGTGAAGGCCCGGCCGTCGACAGTCCGGCCGCCCCCCCCGGGGCGGGTGTTACGCGGGACGCCGCAGCACCGTCATGCTGCGGCCCACCAGCCGCAGCTCGTCCCCGGCGGAGACCATCGGGCCCCGGCCCGGCGGGACCCCTTCCTTGGAGGCCGTGTCCACGACCACCTGCCACTGTTCGCCGTGACTCACCGGCACGGTGAAGTCGAGCTCCTCCGCGCTGGCGTTGAACATCAGCAGGAACGAGTCGTCCGAGATCCGCTCGCCCCGCGGCCCCGGCTCGGAGATCGCGTGGCCGTTGAGGAAGACCGACAGCGCCTTGGCGTGCGCGGCCTGCCAGTCCCTGGCGACCATCTCGTCGCCCTGCGGGGTGAACCAGGCGATGTCCGTCAGCTCGTCGTGCGTCCCCTCCACCGGCCGGCCGTGGAAGAACCGCCGCCGCCGGAAGACGGGATGGTCGCGCCGCAGCCACACCATCGTCTTGGTGAACGCCAGCAGCGACCCCTCCTCGTCGTCGCCGGGGTCCGGCCAGTGCACCCAGGCGATCTCGTTGTCCTGGCAGTACGCGTTGTTGTTGCCGCCCTGGGTGCGGCCGAACTCGTCGCCGTGGCTGAGCATCGGCACGCCCTGCGAGAGCATCAGCGTCGCGATGAAGTTGCGCATCTGGCGCTCGCGCAGCTCCAGCACGCCCTCGTCGTCGGTGTCGCCCTCCGCGCCGCAGTTCCACGAGCGGTTGTGGCTCTCGCCGTCGCGGTTGTTCTCGCCGTTGGCCTCGTTGTGCTTGTCGTTGTAGGAGACGAGGTCGTGCAGGGTGAAGCCGTCGTGGCAGGTGGTGAAGTTGATCGAGGCCAGCGGGCGGCGGCCGTCGTCCTGGTACAGGTCGGAGGAGCCGGTCAGCCGGGACGCGAACTCGGCGAGGGTGCGCGGCTCGCCCCGCCACAGGTCCCGTACGCAGTCGCGGTACTTGCCGTTCCACTCGGTCCACAGCGGCGGGAAGTTGCCCACCTGGTAGCCGCCCTCGCCGACGTCCCACGGCTCCGCGATCAGTTTGACCTGGCTGACCACCGGGTCCTGCTGCACCAGGTCGAAGAAGGACGACAGCCGGTCCACCTCGTGGAACTGGCGGGCGAGCGTCGCGGCGAGGTCGAAGCGGAATCCGTCGACGTGCATCTCGGTCACCCAGTAGCGCAGCGAGTCCATGATCAGCTGCAGCACATGGGGACTGCGCATCAGCAAGGAGTTCCCGGTGCCGGTGGTGTCCATGTAGTACCGGCGGTCCTCGGTGAGCCGGTAGTACGACTCGTTGTCCAGACCGCGGAAGGACAGCGTGGGGCCGAGGTGGTTGCCTTCGGCGGTGTGGTTGTAGACCACGTCGAGGATGACCTCGATGCCCGCCTGGTGCAGGGCCCGTACCGCCTGCTTGAACTCGAGCACCTGCTCGCCGCGGTCGCCCCAGGAGGCGTAGGAGTTGTGTGGGGCGAAGAAGCCGATGGTGTTGTAGCCCCAGTAGTTGTTCAGCCCGGCGTCGACCAGCCGGTGGTCGTTGACGAACTGGTGCACCGGCATCAACTCGAGTGCCGTGACGCCCAGTTCCGTCAGATGGGAGATGACGGCGGGGTGGGCCAGCCCGGCGTAGGTGCCGCGGAGCTCGGGCGGCAGTTCCGGGTGCAGCATGGTCAGGCCCTTCACATGGGCCTCGTAGATCACCGTGCGGTGGTAGTCGGTGCGCGGCAGCCGGTCGTCGCCCCAGTCGAAGTAGGGGTTCACGACCACCGACGTCATGGTGTGCGGCGCGGAGTCCAGGTCGTTGCGGGAGTCCGGTCTGCCGAAGTGGTAGCCGTAGACCGACTCGTTCCACTCGATCGAGCCACTGATCGCACGCGCGTACGGATCGAGCAGTAACTTCGCGGAGTTGCAGCGCTGCCCGCGGGCCGGCTCGTACGGGCCGTGGACCCGGAAGCCGTAGCGCTGGCCGGGCATGATGCCCGGCAGATAGGCGTGCCGCACGAACGCGTCGGTCTCGCGCAGCTCGACCGCTGTCTCCGAGCCGTCGTCGTGGAGCAGACACAGCTCGATCCGGTGTGCGGCCTCCGAATGCACCGCGAAGTTGGTGCCGGCGCCGTCGTACGTGGCGCCGAGGGGGTACGCCTGTCCCGGCCAGACCTGCATAGATTCGACTCTTCCATTCTGATCCGGGTAATGGGAGCTACTCGGACAAGATCCTCCCGCAAAGTGGGGCAAGCTCCTAGGACTTCGCGCCGTCCTACCGGGTGACTGCGCCGGAGCCGACCGCGCGCGTGTGCGGATCGGCGCGGCGCGCCCCCCGGCGCGCCCGGCGGCGCCGTGGCCGGGACCGGACGGCCCGGGACGCCGTCAATTCTATGAATCCCCTCACTCCACGAAGAGTGCTGTTGCCGTAACGGAGCGCATCACCAGGCGAGTTGGATAGATTCGCCGAACGATCCTGGTGCACCGCCTCGCGCAGTCGGAGTACCCTTCCTTGATCGTTGGAGATGGGCGTCAGATACGCGGAAGAAGGCGGTGCGCGGGTGAGCTCGGGAGGGCTGGAGCTACCCCCCGGCGACACGGGTCACGAGGGGGGAGACTCCGCCGAGGTCCCGCCAGGAGCGGTCTCGCTCGCGCGGCCGATGGAGATAGGGGCGGAGCTGGACTGGGGCGCGGACGCCTGGAGCGAGGTGCGGACACGCGCCCAGCGGGCCGGCCGCGCCTACATCTGGCTGAATCTGGTCGAACAGCGGCTGCGGGCGGTCGTGGCCGCCGTGCTGCGCCCGGTCTACGAGCCGGTGCACGGCGACGACTGGGTGGTCGCCGCCGCCGGCCCGGCCGGCCAGGAATGGGTGCAGCGGGCAGTCGCGGTACGGGAGGTCTCCCGCCGCAAGGGCTATCTGCTGGACCCGGCGGACGACAACGTCCTCTCCTTCCTGACCCTGCCGCAGCTGCGCGAGCTGATGGTCCAGCACTGGCCGTGCTTCGAGCCGTACTTCGACGACCGGCGGGACGTGGAGCTGGCGCTCGACGAGCTCGAGGTCGCCCGGAACGTGGTCTCCCGCAACCGCGCGCTCAACGAGGCGGTGCTCGCCCAGGCCGAGCGGGCCTCGTCACGGCTGCTGGAGATACTCGGCAACGGCGCCGGCGTCCCCTCGGCCGACCGGCTCCGTGTCGACGCGGTGGAGGACCTGGTCGGCGACCGGTACGCGGACGTCGTCTCCGTCCACCCCGACCGCGTCAGGCTCCAGCGCCAGCTGCCCGCCGAGGACCTCTTCGGCGGCGCCCGCCGCCTCGACGCGATCGGCATAGGACTGAACCTGCTGGTCCAGAACTTCTCCGGCCGCAGGCTCGTCCGCCTCGCCGAGTCGGGGTGCCGGGTGCGGCTGCTCTTCCTGAACCCGGCGAGCAGCGCCGTCAAACGCCGTGAGCGGGAACTCGGCCTCAAGAAGGGCGAGCTGAGCCGCACGGTGGAGATGAACATCCTCCATATGCGCCGCGTCCGCTCCCGGCTGCGGGATCCGGGCGCCTTCGAGATCCAGGTCTTCGACGAGACCCCCCGCTTCACCGCCTACCTGGTGGACGGCGACGGCCCCGACGGTCTCGCCGTCATCCAGTCCTACCTTCGCAGGGCCCGCGGCATGGAGGCGCCGGTGCTGGTGCTGCGGGGCGGCGGACGCTCCGTGGTGCGGGCGGGGCAGGACAGCGAAACCGGTCTTTTCCAGACATATCGCGAGGAGTTCGAGTCGGTCTGGGTCGATTCGCGCCCTGTGTCCTGAGTCTCCTGAGCCTCCTGAGTGCCCTTCAGCGTCCGCCGCCGGACCGGCTGTCAGTGGCGCGTGCGAGAGTGGTCGTCAACTGGGGGAAGCACCACCGCACCACCGAGAAGGGGGCATCATGTCCTGGCACCGCGAGCTGCTGGTCGGCTTCGATCTGGAGACGACGGGGACCGATCCGCTCGACGCACGCATCGTGACGGCAGCCGTCGTCGAACTGCGCGCGGGCGAGCCGGTGCGGAGCCACGGCTGGATGGCCGACCCGGGGATAAGCATCCCCGCACAGGCCTCCGCCATCCACGGCATCAGCAACGAGCGGGCGTCGGCCGAGGGCCGGCCCCCGCGCGAGGTGGTCGACGAGATCGCCACCGTCCTGTGCGGGCACTGGCGCCAGGGTGTCCCGGTCGTCGCGTACAACGCGGCGTTCGACCTGACGCTGCTGGCGGCCGAGTTGCAGCGGCACGGCCTGCCCTCCCTGGCGGAGCGGCTGGACGGCCGGCCGGTCGGCCCCGTCATCGATCCGTACACGATCGACCGGGCCGTCGACCGGTACCGCAAGGGCAAACGCACCCTCGAAGCGGTCTGCGTCGAGTACGGGGTGGTGCTCGCCAGTGCCCACCACGCCGACGCGGACGCCCGCGCGGCGGTCCTGGTGGCCTGCGCGATAGCCGAGCGGCACGCCATGGTGGCCTCCCTCGCCGTGGCCGAGCTGCACGACCGGCAGGTGGAGTGGTACGCCCAGTGGGCGACGGACTTCCAGAGCTTCCTGCGCCGCAAGGGCACGGCGGACGCGGTGGTCGACACGTCCTGGCCGATGCGCGAACTGGCTCCGGTCGCGGGCCGGCAGGTGGGCTGACACGGGGGCCGGTCCCGTCCGCTCCGGCCTGGTCTCGTCAGAAGGGGTACCAGCGGACCTCGGGGTCCTCGTCGCGCAAGGAGGCCACTCTGCGGCGGAACTCGGCCAGCGCCTTCGGGTTGGACGGCGCGTGCTGGGCGACCCACGCGCAGCTTGCCGTCTCGCGGGCGCCGCGCAGGACGGCGCAGCCGTCCCACTCGCGTACGTCCCAGCCGTAGGTCTCGGTGAAGGCGTCGTACGCCCGGTGGTCGAGGCCGTAGCGGTCGCGGGACAGGGCCATGACCACCAGATCGTGCTCGCGCAGATCCGAGGAGACGGTCTCCAGGTCGACCAGGACCGGGCCGTCCGGACCCACATGGACGTTGCGGGGGAGTGCGTCGCCGTGGATGGGCCCCGGCGGCAGGTGCGGTGTGAGCCCGGCGGCGGCCGTAGCGAAACCGTCGCGGCGGGCCCGCAGACAGTCGGCGTCGGCCGGGTCGATCGCGTCGCCCGCCAGCCGCAGCCAGCGTTCGACACCGCCGAGCAGCTCCCGTCGGGGCAGGGCGAAGGAAGGAGGAGCGAGAGCGTGGACAAGACGCAGCAGCCGGGCCAGGTCGGCGGGCTCCACCGGGCGTACGGCGTCGGGCAGCCGGTGCCACACCGTCACGGGGTGGCCGTCCACCAGCCGTGGGCCGGTCCCGGCGGCAGCCCGTACCGCGGGCACCCCGGCCGCCTCCAGCCAGCCGGCGACGGCCAGTTCCCGCTCCGCACGCGCCAGCAGGCGGGCGTCCCTGCCGACCTTCACGACCACCTGGTCCGTCGCGAACACGGCGTTCTCGCCGAGCGCCAGCAGCGCCGCTTCCCTCGGGAAGCCGGCCCCCGCCAGTACTTCGCGTGCCCGTGTCTCGTCCATCGCCTGCTCCCAGCACCGTTGGTGAATCCGACAGAGTCTCGCATCCGCGCAGGTCGCCCGGCACGGCGACGCGGCACGACCGACCGCTGCCGGACCCCCCCGGCGCTGACGAGGCACCACTGACGACGGCGCGACGACCGGGAGGGTCGCCGCGCCGCGCGGGTGCTTGCCGTCAGGCGGTCAGGAGGCCTCAGGCGGTGCTCAGGAAGCGGTACAGGAGCCGACGCTCGGCGCGTTCCAGTTGCCGTTCGCCATGACCGTGAAGCCGAAGCTGGTCGAGCTTCCGGCCGCGAGGTTGCCGTTGCCGTTCGGCCGCATGGTCATCACATTGCCGGTGCCGTCCCAGGTCGGGCTGCCGTTCCAGGTGGCGGAGATCTTCTGCGCCGAGGAGACCGTTACGTTCACGGACCAGTTGGTGATCGGGGTGCTGCCGGCCGTGACGGTCACCTGGCCGTTGAAGCGGTCGCCCCAGCGGGTGGTCTCCGCGTAGCGCACGGTGCAGGTGGCGGTGCCGCCACCGCCGCCGCCGCCGGACGTGCCGCCGAGTGCGGCCAGCACCGAGTGGTAGGCAGGCTTCTTGGTGTAGTTGCCGTCGAACAGGAGCGGGGTGCCGCTGCTGCGCCACGAGTACTTGTCGGTGACGCCCCAGACGGTGATGCCGGTGCAGCGGGTGACGGCCAGACAGGCGTTCACGGCGCGGCTGTAGCTGTCGGCCTGCGAGGAGCCGGAGCCCTCGATGTCCAGCTCGGTGATCTGCACGTCGACACCGAGGTCGGCGAAGCGCTGGAGGTTGGCCCGGTAGTCGCTGGGCACCGGCGAGGCGCTGTTGAAGTGGGACTGGAAGCCGACGCAGTCGATCGGTACGCCGCGCTGCTTGAAGTCCTTCACCATGTTGTAGACGGCGTTGCTCTTCGCGTTCACACCGTCGGTGTTGTAGTCGTTGTAGCAGAGCTTCGCCGCTGGATCGACGGTGCGGGCGGTGCGGAACGCCTCCTCGATGAACCCGTTGCCCAGCTTGTCCTGGAAGGGCGAGCTGCGCCGGGCTCCGCTGCCGCCGTCCTGGAAGGCCTCGTTCACCACGTCCCAGGAGTGGATCTTGCCGCGGTAGTGCTGCATCACCTGGGTGATGTGGTTGTTCATCGCGGAACGCAGCTCGGTGGCGTTCAGGCCGCCCACCCAGCCGGGCAGTTGCGAGTGCCAGACCAGGGTGTGGCCGCGGACGTCCATGCCCCGGCTCCGGGCATGGTTGACGATCTGGTCGGCGGCACCGTAGCTGAACGAGTTGCGGGAGCTCTCCAGCGCGTCCCATTTCATCTCGTTCTCCGGGGTGACCGAGTTGAACTCGGTGTTCAGCGTGGAGACGTAGTCGGACTCTCCCAGACGGTTGGCGGCCACGGCCGTACCGAAGTAGCGGCCCTTCTCCGCCGCGGAGGCGCCGAGCGTGGTTGCGGCGTGGGCGGTGCCCTGCAGGGCGACCGTTCCGGCGGCGGCCATGGCCACCGCGGCTGTGACGACGAGTGCCCCGCGGGCACGCCGACGTGACGAACTGCCGATCATTGCGACCTCTTCTTCCGGTGCCCGGGCAGCGGGAAATCGTGCCGGGGCGCGGTAGGTGGACCTTTCGTGGTGCCGTGTGCACCCGCCGGGGCGCCGGAGGCGCTCGGGCGGGGAGGTGCGATCGGTGGAGAGTATGCGAGCGGTCCTGAGGTGCCGTCAACGGAAAATTTCTCGAAACTTCTCGAAATATTTTCTGGGCCGGTCAGAGCTCTGAGATTCTTTGAGCTGCGGTAAAGGTCTACGTCGCAGGCGTAGTTGCGCGGGCGGTCGGCTGAATTCGCCTATGGAGGCCGTCGGGACTTCGAAAGTTTCGAGAGCATGGATTGAAGTCGATTGCACGAGACGTCTCGTCTCGCCTATCGTCGTCGTATGACTGAACCGCAGCGTGCCCACATCGCCATGTTCTCCATCGCGGCCCCGGGGCATGTGAACCCGAGCCTCGAAGTGATCCGCGAACTCGTCGCCCGCGGACACCGCGTCAGCTACGCGATCCCCGAGTCGTTCGCCGACCGGATCGCGGAGACCGGCGCCGAGCCGGTCATCTACAAGTCGACACTGCCCACCGAGGACGAGCCGGACGCCTGGGGCACGGAACTCATCGACAACATCGAACCGTTCCTGAACGACGCCGTGCAGGTGCTGCCTCAGCTCGCCGAGGCGTTCAAGGGCGACGAGCCGGACCTCGTCATCCACGACATCACGTCCTACCCGGCGATCGTTCTCGCCCACCGCTGGGGCGTCCCCGCCGTCTCCCTCTCGCCCAACCTCGTCGCCTGGGAGGGCTACGAGGAGGAGGTCGCCGAGCCGATGACGGCCGAACTCAGGGCGTCGGAGCGCGGCAAGGCGTACTACGCCCGCTTCGCCGGCTGGCTCGCGGAGAACGAGATCAGCACCCACCCCGACCGGTTCGTCGGCCGGCCCCGCCGCAGCATCGTCCTCATCCCCCGGGCACTGCAGCCCAACGCCGACCGGGTCGACGAGTCCGTGTACTCGTTCGTGGGAGCGTGCCAGGGCGACCGGGCGAGCCAGGGGGAGTGGCGGCGGCCGGCGACCGCCGAGCGGGTCCTGCTCGTGTCACTGGGCTCCACTTTCACCAAGCAGCCCGGCTTCTACCGCGAGTGCGTCAAGGCCTTCGGGGACCTGCCCGGCTGGCACGTGGTGCTCCAGATCGGGCGGTACGTGAACGCCGCCGAGCTCGGACCGCTGCCCGGCAACATCGAAGTCCACACCTGGGTACCGCAGTTGGCGATCCTCAAGCAGGCCGACGCCTTCATCACCCACGCGGGCGCGGGCGGCAGCCAGGAGGGCCTGGCCACGGCCACCCCCATGGTCGCCGTCCCGCAGGCGGTCGACCAGTTCGGCAACGCGGACATGCTCGTGAGCCTCGGTGTGGCGCGCCGCGTCGACACGGACGCGCCCGCGGAGACGCTCCGCGAGGCGGTCCTCTCCGTCGCGTCCGACCCGGCGGTGCGGTCGCGCCTGGCGTCCATCCAGGCGGAGATGTCGCGCGAGGGGGGTACGGGGCGGGCGGCGGACCTGATCGAGGGGGAGTTGCGGGCGGGGTAGGGGTCCGCTGCGCGGGGCCTGTTCCCCACCCCGCCCCTTCCCGCTGTGCCGGATGTGCGGCTCCGCCGCGTGGGGGGCAGGCCCCGGACCCCGTACCGCGCTTCGCGCGGTGGCCTCAAACGCCGGCGGGGCTGGATTCTCCAGCCCCGCCGGCGTTTGAGGCGCGGGGGTCCGGGGGCGGAGCCCCCGGACTCGGGAAGGGGCGGGTAGGGGAACAGCCCGCCGCAGGCGCCACCCGCCCCACCCCCACGTCACACCCGCACCGGCTCCACCCCCGCCGCCCCCGCAACCGACTCCGGCGAACCCGACCGCCCCACCCCGCCCGACTCGTCATGCGTCAGGTCCGGCAACCACCGCAGCCACCTCGGGAAGTACCAGTTGCGCTCACCGAGCAGCGCCATCACCGCCGGCAGCAGCACGCCCCGGATCACCGTCGCGTCGATCAGGACCGCGGCCGCCAGGCCGACGCCCATCTGCTTCATCGACTGCATCGACAGCGTGCCGAAGATCGCGAAGACCGCGACCATGATGACCGCCGCGCTCGTCACGACACCCGCCGTCGTCACCACGCCGTGCGTGATGGCCTCGCGCGTCCCGCGGCCCTGGAGCTTCGCCTCGCGGATCCGGGACACCACGAAGACGTGGTAGTCCATCGACAGCCCGAACAGGATGACGAACAGGAACAGCGGCAGCCACGCGATGATCGCGCCGGCCCCCTCCGCGCCGACCAGCGACGCGCCCCAGCCGTGCTGGAAGACGGCGGTCAGGATGCCGTACGCCGCGCCGACGGACAGCAGGTTGAGGACGATCGAGGTGACCGCGATCGTCAGCGACCGGAACGACAGCAGCATCAGCAGGAATGCGAAGACCACCACGAAGGCGAAGACCGGCGCGACCGCCCCGGTCAGCTGGTCGTTGAAGTCCTTCGACCCGGCTACCTGCCCGGTGATCGGCGCCTCGACGCCGTCGACCTTGCCCAGCGTCGCGGGCCGGACCTCGTCCCGCAGCACTTCGAGGCTCTTCGCGGCGCGGTCCTGGTCGGAGCCGCCGACCAGGGGGACGTACACGAAGGCGAGGTTCTGCGCCTCGTGGGTGACGACCTCCACCGGGCCCTGGGACGCGCCGGAGGTCACCGCCTGCTCCTGGAAGCCGGCGAGGGCGTCCCGTACGGCGGCCGAGCCGATGTCGTCGGCCTTGACCACGACCTCGGCCGGGTCGGCGCCGCCGGGGAACGCCTCGTTGATCCGCTGGTAGGTCGCCACGATCGGCACCGAGTCGCCGAACTCCTGGTCCAGCGTGAAGTCCTGGGTCTTCATGCCCAGCGCGGGCAGCGAGATCGCGACCAGCGCGCCGCCCGCCACGAGCAGGGAGACCAGCGGCCGCCGCAGCACGCCGCCGAGCACTCGGCTCCACACCCGGCTCTCGACACTGCCGCCCGCCGCCTTCTTGCGCCGGCCGGTGAACGGCAGCCGGCCCTTGTCCACCCGCTCACCGAGCAGGGAGAGCAGCGCGGGCAGCACGGTGACCGAGCCGGCCATCGCCACCGCCACCACGATGAGCGAGGCGAGGCCCATCGACTCGAACTCGCCGATGCCGGTGAACAGCATGCCCGCCATGGCGACGCACACCGTCACCCCGGAGACGACGACGGCCCGTCCGCTGGTCGCCGCGGCGATCATGATGGCCGTACGGCCGTCGCGTCCGGCGGCGCGCTCCTCGCGTTCGCGCCGCAGATAGAACAGGCAGTAGTCGACGCCGACGGCGAGACCGACCAGCAGCATCACCGAGTCGGCCGTCTCGCTCATCGGCATCACATGGCTGACGACGCCCATCAGACCCATCGTCGCCGCGATCGCGGTGATGGCGAGCAGCACCGGCAGCAGCGCCGCGACCAGCGCGCCGAAGGCGATCAGCAGGATGCCCAGCGCGACGGGGACGGCGGAGAACTCGGCGCGCCGGAAGTCGTCCCCGAAGGCCTCGTCGAAGGTCTTGCCCATGCTGGCGCTGCCGAGTTCCTCGATCCGCAGCTTCTGGTGCCGGTCCTGGACCCCGGCCACCGCTTCGAGCACGGGGTCGATCCGTTCGCTCGCGGTCTCGGGGTCGCCGCGGACATTGAACTGCACCAGGGCGCTGCGGCCGTCCTTCGAGATGCTCTTCGTGTCGTACGGCGAGGTGATGTCCATGACCTCGCGCGTGCCGTCGACGGCGCGTACGACGTCGTCGACGGCCTTGCGGAACGCCGGGTCGTCGGCCGTGAGGGCGCCGTCGCGGGCCTGGACGAGTACGGTCTCGCCGGCCGGTTCTTCGATCCCGGCCTCCTCCGTGATCCGCGCGGCCTGAGTGGTCTCGCCCGACAGCTGTTCGCTGTCCTTGATTTCGACGCGGCCCGCGGCCGAGCCCGCCACCAGGGCGAGCAGTACGAACAGCACCCAGATCCCCACGGCGGCCCAGCGGTGCTCTGCGCTCCAGCCGCCCGCCCGCGCGGCGATGCCGCGCGGGCCCCCTGTTTCTCTCCCCATGACAGGCATGTCCCCTCGTATGCGCACGCGCGCGGGTGCGCTTGGTCGTCCCGGTCCCGAAATATGTGCGGACGTGTGTGAATTGCGTGCATGAACGGTCGTACACGTGGTCCGCGCGTGGGGCGTATGTGCGCGGTGTCTGCACACGGCCCTTCTGCCTGCTTCGAAGCTATGGGCGTTATCCGGTCGTCTCGTCCTGCCGCACGGTGACTCGGGGCGCGGTCGCTCCTTCTCCAGGACGGTGCGCATCCCTGATGCGAGGGATGGAAGCCCCCTACAGCTAAGGGCCGTTGGCCCTCCCGCCCGGCCTGGAGAGCGATGGCCGATTTCTTATTAAGAAACCTTGTTGAGTAAGTCACAGCTTCATGAAGGTCTTGATCTGAGCTCGTCAATCGGTCAGGGTTTCGAGCCAGCCCCGGGAGATCTTC
This sequence comes from Streptomyces sp. NPDC002835, assembly GCF_053591995.1. Taxonomy (NCBI): domain Bacteria; kingdom Bacillati; phylum Actinomycetota; class Actinomycetes; order Kitasatosporales; family Streptomycetaceae; genus Streptomyces; species Streptomyces sp. NPDC002835. The sequence goes on from NZ_JBSFUW010000037.1 coordinate 81,057, forward strand.
CGTCCACGGGGCCATCCCCCCACAAAAAGATGACGAGGAGCCCCCTCTTCATGGCAACTCACAAGCGTGCGAGCAGGATCAAGCTCACGGCCGCCATCACCGCAGTGGCCGCCGCAGCAGGCGTCACTCTGATCAACACGTCCTTCGCCGGAGCGGCCGCTCCGGCCGAGGGCAAGATCTACGGCGCGAACGCCGAAGGCGCCGTCGCCGGCAGCTACATCGTCATGCTGGACGAGAAGGCCGACAAGAAGGGTCTGGCCAAGGAGTACGGCGGCACGCTGCGGCGCAACTACAGCTCCGCCATCAACGGCTTCTCCGCCGGCGGCCTTTCGGAGACCGAGGCCAAGCGCCTCGCCGCCGACCCGGCCGTCGCCAAGGTCGTGCAGAACAAGAAGTTCACCATCGACGCCACCCAGGCCGACCCGCCGTCCTGGGGTCTCGACCGGGTTGACCAGACCGACACCGCGGGCGACAGCGCGTACACCTACCCGGACAGTGCCGGTGAGGGCGTGACCGCGTACGTCATCGACACCGGAGTCCGCGT
>NZ_JBSFUW010000038.1:0-69146 GCF_053591995.1 Streptomyces sp. NPDC002835
TGGGGTGCCGCTGGTGTACGTCGATCCGGCGTACACCAGCCAGCAATGCTCCGAGTGCGGTCATATCGACCGGCGTAACCGCCAGTCACAAGCGACGTTCGCCTGCCGGTCCTGCGGGGCCCTCATGCACGCGGACGACAACGCGTCCCACAACATCGGCCGCAAGGGCGAGACGGTGTGGACTGCGGGGCGTGAGTCACGCGTCTCTGCCACCCCATAGGGGTGTCTGGACGGAGGAGCCAACCCAGCAGCCAGTTGGGCGCTACCTCCAAGCCCGGCCCTTCAGGGCCGGGTCAAGTTGACGGAATGTCGGCCCGGACGGCCTCGCGGACGACGGCACGCCCGTCCTGCGGTGTGAGGAACCGGGCCGCGACCAGCTCGCGGACGGAACGGACGACAGCCCGGACATATGCGCCGTGAGTCGGGTACAACTCGGCCAGACGCTTGTGGCTGAAGGGCACCTCGTGGCCGGCGATGCGGCAGAACGACGCCCCGGTGGAGGTGCCGCTCCAGGTGCTGGTCGGGACATCCAGATAGGGCGAGCGCAGACCGCCCCGGACATTGCCGAACTCGTCCGGCACCGGCCGGCCGTCCACCACCTCGATCGGCTCCGCGCGCGGCGGCGCGACGCCGTCGCGCACCCACGCGTCGAGGTTGCGGAGCATGGCGTCGAAGAAGATGTGGCTCGGCAAGCGGCTGCGCGGTCCCTGGTCGCACTCCATCGGCGGCACGGCGCGCCCCGTGCGCTCGATGTCCTCCGGCCGTGCCGAGTACAGCAGTTCCTCGGGTGTGGCGTGCCCGGCTCCGGCCATCTCGTAGTAGCGGAAGCGGTCGGCGTGGCGGTCGCTGTCCGGGCGGCGGGCGTCGATGCCGGTCAGGTAGTCCGACTGCGACATGACGTGCATGACGGGCACGCCCACGTCGCGGAACCGCTGGCGCTCGTCGCCCTGCGGGGGAGCGGGGGTGCACTGGTTGATCGGCATCGCCCCGACGAACCTCCCGCCGGAGACCGCGACGAGGTAGCCGTCGTAGAGCGGGCGGCCGTTGGCGCGGACGTCCAGCGGGTGAATCGCGTTGACGTAGGTCTGCAGATAGCCGCCGGTCTGGGAGTAGCCGAAGCCGTAGAGCCGCTCGACCCCGCTGACCGGGCTGCTCGGCGCGCCACTGCGCAGCAGCGCACCGACCTGGCTGTAGATGTCCCAGACCAGGCCGTTCTCGGTGGCGCGGGAGCTGTCGGCGGGGAACAGGCTCTGCGGCTCTGTGCAGTTGCGCGGATCGTCGAGCGGCAGCGGGTTGGCCATGGACAGCGGGCCGTAGCGCTCGGCGTCGAAGTTCTTGAGCGCCTCGACGGAGACGGGCTTGGCGGTGATGCCGACCCAGGCGTCACCGTTCTCGGTGATCCGGCGGCGCATCGCGCCCCAACCGATGTTGAGATCGAAGAAGTTGGAGGGGTTGAGCATCTCGACCACGACGTTGCCGCTGAAGTGGCGCGGGTTCTTCGGCTGCCGCACCAGGATGCGCGTGGTGTACGGGACGCCGGCCGTGCGCACCACGGCCGGGCCGGGTGCGGGCCAGTCGTAGACGTTGGCCTCACCGGAGACGAAGTACTCGTCCTCGGTGTATCCCGCCCGGTCCAGGTCCTCGGGCACCCGCTGGTGGCCCGCACCGCCGAAGGCGTGCGACTCCTCACTCTGCGCGATGGGGCCGGTGACCTCCGGGAGCGGTGTGCGCGGCCCCGTGCGATCCGCCCCTGCGTCGGGTCGCGGGGACCCCGCGGCGGGCACGGCCGCGCTGCCGAGGCACAGCGCGGCGACGAGGGACACCCGCACGGCGAGCCCCAGGCGGCTGCGGCGCCGGACGCGAACGGCTCGTGCCATGGTGACTCCTTCTCACGAGGGCCGGGGCAGCCGGAACGCTACTGCGCCGCCCCCCGGCCGACAACGCCGCACAGCGCGATACGGACAACGAGCCGCGACCACCGGAGACGCGAGCCGCGGCCTACCGTCCGGGCGGGACGAGCGTGTACGTGTGCGTCCCCGCGGCGATCGGCAGCGTCACGCCGCGCGGCCCTGGCCGCACGTCGACGGGCCTCCCGTCACGGAACACCCGCGTACCGGCACGGAAGCGGCCCGCCAGCAGGACCTCGCCGGCCCTGTCGGCCTCGGCCCGTACGGTGAGCACCTTGCGCGGGTCCAGACGGGCACGGGTCAGGGTGATGTCGGCGTGCGCGACATTGGTGAGCCGGAGATCGAGCCGGTTGGCCACGGCGATCCGCGGATACGGGCCCCAGCTCCGGTTGACCTCGGTGTAGGGCAGCGGATGGGTGCCCGTGTCGGAACCACGCGTGCCGGTCGCGTCTCCCCGCCCGAAGCCGTGGCTGAAGGCGTCCACGACGCCCTTGGCCGGTGCGGTGTCGCTCCCACTCGGGTCGGCGACCGTTGTCCCCGAGACCCAGTAGGCGTGGTCGTGGACCAGCCCCAGACGGCGGTCGTCACTGGCCGGAACGTAGGCGAACGAGACATGGTGCGGGTCGCGGTCGACCCGGGCGTCGCCGAGGAACTCCGTCGCCATCGGCATGTCGTAGCCCAGGGCGGCCAGCGTGGAGTGGGTCGCCGGCTGGTGGACCACGTAGCGGAAGCGGTAGCCGAGCTGGTCGAGACCGCGGACCCCGGCCTCCGGCGCCCCCAGGTTCTGCGCGCTCGTCCCGGCCAGGGGCACCAGCTCGTCCTGGCCCGCGACGACGTTGAGATACGGCACGTTGCGGGCGTTCTCCAGCCACAGGTTCGTCAGCGTCCCGATCCCGCCGGTCGGCGGCGCGGGCGGGATCCAGACCCCCTCGCCGGGCGGGGCGACGACGGAGAACGCCTTCCCGAACAGGTCCGGATACAGCATGCCGAGCCGGTACGTGCCGTAGCCGCCCATCGAGTAGCCGCTGATCGCGACCCGGCCGGGATCCAGGGTGAAGTGCCGGGCGAGGTCGTTCCACATCTCGAAGACGTCGTACTCGGCCTCGTTCTGGTACCAGCCGTCCGGCCCGCGTCCCAGCGGCGTGGCGACCAGGTTGTCGCGGGCCTCGCCGATCTGCTGGACGCCGATCGTCCCGTTGTACTGCCACTGCCGCTGCCCCAGTGAGTGCAGGGCCAGCGTCAGACCGGCCGGCCGTCCGCGTTCGTACGCCGTCGGGACATAGAGGCTGTAGGGCTGCAACTGGCCCTTGTACTGCGGGAACCGGCCCTCGGGATCACGTCCCTCTCCCAGGGCGAGCCGGCTGGGGAAGATACGCATCGTCGTGCCGTGGTCGGGCACCGAGGACCGTCGCACACCGTGCCGCAGTGCGTCGAAGTCGATCGCGTGGGCGAAGCGTGTCGGCGCGTGGTCGGCCAGCGCCGCGGACTGGGCGGAGTCCGGCGGCACGTTCTTCCTCAGCACCGGCTCGTCGAACCGGAACGCCAGGTTGAAGATGCCCGAAGGGTCCGGATCGAGAGGACCGGCGCCACCCGCGCTGTCCCGGTCCGCGGCGCTCCGCGGTCGCAGCCAGCCGCCGGTGGCGGTGTCGTACAGCCCCGTCGCGACCGTGGCCCGCCATGCCCCGCGCGGGTCGCTGACGCTGCGAGGGACCGTGACGGTCAGCTGATTGGCCTGCAGATCCGTACGCACCCGCAGCGGTGTGGTCCGCGCCGTCCCGTCCCCGGCGAACGACACATGCTCGGCCCCCGTTCCCCAGATCGTGATCACCTCGTCGGTCCCGGGGAACGGCGCCCCGGGATCACGCGGCAGCGTGCTCACGCCCGTCGCCTCGTCGCCGTCGGTGTCGAACGCGATCGCGGTGATGGTGGAGTCGCGCGCCAGCAGCGTGTTGAGCGTGATGCGGTAGGTCACCCTCGTGCGGTCGGCGGCGATCCGGAACTCCACCAGGTCGGCCGCGTTCCCGCCGTAGCGCCCGCTGTCGTCCGGCTGGACGGCGTTGCCGGCACACTCCGCACGCGAGTCGTGCCCCGCCCCGTCCGTGTCGGAGCCGCAGTCGTCGTGGAGGAAGTCCTGGTAGAGGTACTCGCCGTCGACGTACGCCTCGTTGCCGGACACCAGCAGCGGCGCCGCGTCGAAACGCGGATCCCGGTTCTCCAACTGCGGAGCGGGCGGCGCGGGGGCGTACAGCGCGTCGGGCCCGGGACGCGCGCCCGCCGTGACGAACGGCAGCGACTGCGGCCGCTCCCCGGCCACGGCCGGCGGAGCGACACCGGTCGACACCGGCACCGCGGCAATCAGGAAGACCATGGCGGCTCGCAGTAATCTCACGCGTGTGTGTCCCATTCCGGTCGGCGCCCGAACAACCCCTGCAATGTGCCCTTCCGGGCCGGTCGAGCAGCAGTACCGCGCCGCACAGCGCGAGTTGGGCCCCACGCACAATCAACGGAGGGGCCGCGTGACGGGCCGCAGGCGGTAGCGCAACCAGACGAGGCCGCCGCCGAGGGCGTCGCTCGAGACGAGTTCCAGCGCGTGGGTGAGGCGCGTCGATTCTCCGTACCAGCGCCGCTCCGCCTGCGAACCGGCCAGGCAGGGATGGAGCAGCAGGCTCACCTCGTCGATGAGACCTGCGTCCAGCAGCGCGCCGGTGAGGGAGCCGCCGCTGTCGACGCGTACGACCCCGGCACCGGCGCGCCGGCCGAGCTCGCCCAGCGCCGCAGCCAGATCGACCCGCTCCGAGCCGGTGACGAGCTCCTGTACAGGCGTGTCGGCGGGCCGCGGGGGAGTGGACCGCGAGGAGAGGGCGATCACGTCCGACCAGTGCCCGACCGCGCGCAGGGCCTCCCACTGCCGCACGCGCCCCCCGCCGTCCACGACGGCGAGCAGCGGCCCGCCCACGGCAGGACCCGGCCGGGGAGCAGTGGTCAGTGCCTGCTCCTGGGCGAGGATCGTGTCGGCCCCGGCCAGGGTGACGTCCTCCTGCCACGTGGCGGCGAGCTCGTAGAACCGGCCCACGTCCGGTTCGAAGCCAGTGGTGGCGCCGTCCAGAGAGACCGCCGCATGGGCCACCACGTGGGGGCGGCGGCGTGTGCTGCGGGTGGTCTGCGGCATGACAGCGACCCTAGAACACTCCTGCCCGGGGACGGGGCAGGCCGGGCATCACACGCACGCAGATCGTGTGGAGCGTGAGACCTTGGGCCGCAACGTCATTCCCGGACACTGGACTTTCCAGGTCATCGAAGATGACAACGCACCCGCTCCGGGCGACGGGCCCCGCGCCTGCAGGCGCAGGGCCCACTGCGACCGGCCGGGACGGGCGCGCCTCCGCCCGCGTCACCGGTGGGCGGTCAGTCGCGGTAGGACCGCAGCTGCCACACCTTGACCTGGTCCACGCCGACGGAGCCGTCTTCCGCGAAGAGCTGGATGCCCTCGCTGTCCGGGTCGGGGAAGATCTGGTCCGTGATCACGGCCTGGCCGTCGCCGCCGAACACTTCCACCGACGACCAGTCGACCAGTATCCGGATCCTGACCTTGCCGTCCTCGGCCGCCAGCGGTGCCCGCTGGACGCCGGGGAAGTCATGGTGGAAGTCCACCGCGCCCGACTTCGTGCGGTCGACGTACAGCTCCTGGGTCTTCGCGTCGTACCCGATGACGGTCTCCTGCCCCTCGCCGGTGCGGACCTTGAGCCCGAACCGCTCGGCGTCGCCGAGGGAGAAGGTGGCCTGGAGGTCGAGGGCCTTCCCGTCGGCCCGCCCCCCGGCCAGGGGCGTGGTGCCGTTCGTGACCGTGGTGTCGCGGACGCTGACGGCCTGGCCGGTGCGGAGCGACTGCACAGAGGCCACCGGCCGCTGGGTCAGGCGGATCCGGCCGTCCACGGTGCGCAGCGCCATCTCCCGCGGGATGCTCTGCGCGCTGCGCCAGGGGGAGGTGGGGATGCTGTTGCCGTACTGCCAGTTGTTCATCCAGCCGATCATGCGGCGCTTGCCGTCCGGAGCGTCCTCCCAGGAGACGGCCGCGTAGTAGTCCTTGCCGTGGTCGACCCAGTGGGCCCGCTGGACGCTGGAGGTCGCGGGCTGCTCCGCGGCGACGAAGTGGTCGGCCATGATGTGTCCCCAGCCGCCCTTGTTCATGTCGACGAGCTGGACGGCGGCCTGCTTGCCCCGGTGGGCGCGGAGGTCGAACGACGCCCAGTCGAGGCTGCCGCTGTCCGCGCCGGGCACGCTCTGGACGACCTTGCCGTCGATGAGGAGGTTCACGGCGGTCTCGGTCGAACGGGGCCGGGCCGGGGTGTCGGAGAGCATCACCTGGTCCAGCAGGATGTGACCCCAGCCGCCGGTGTTCTCGTCGACGACCTCGATGTGCGCCTTGCGGCCGGCGAGGTCACCGACGTCCCAGGAGGCCCAGTTGAGCGCCTCGGAGTCGGCGCCGGTGGCGCTGCGTACGATCCTGCCGTCGACGACGAGGCGGACGGCCGTGGGAGCTTCGGCTCCGGAGGGGTGTCTGCCGCCGCCGACGAGGAAGTTGATGTGCTTCGCCGTGACGGTGAACTCGGGCGAGGTGAGGGTGCCCGTGGTCGAGTCGCCGTCCAGGAAGCTGTTCACCAGCCGGTCGCCGGTGTGCCCGGACACCTGCTGCTGGCCGGGAAGCGTCCCCGCGGCGGGGCCGTCGCCGAAGGCGGTGCCGGTGGCGGTCCAGGATCCGTAGCCGTCATGTTCGAAGTCGGCGAGGACCGTGCCCTCCGGCGCCGGGGCGTCACCCAGGACCGAGCCCGGGACGTGCGGGTGACGGCCGCCGGCCACCTTGAAGTTGAGATAGGCGCTGTCCACGGTGAAGGGCGGCGAGGTGAGTGTGCCGGTCTCGGCGTCGTCGCCGTGGAAGCTGTCGACGAATCCCCGGCCCTCGACACCGCTCGTGCCCGACGTGCCGGGTGCGGGTGCGGGGACCGGTCCCGCGCCGAAGGCCGTGCCCGTCGTCGTCCAGGTGCCGTAGTCGCCGGCCTCGAAGTCCTGGACGACCAGCCCGGGCGGAGGCGTGTACGAGCCGTCGTCGTCGGGGGTGAAGCGGGTGCCGTCGAAGTCGCCGACGAAGTACTGCGCGGCCGAACCGCCGGCGATCCCGCCGGGATTGAGATTCACGACCAGTACCCACTTGGTGCGTCCGCTGTCCCCGTCGACGGGCAGCGGGAAGAGGTCGGGGCACTCCCACACGCCTCCGACCGCGCCGGCCGGGCCGAAGTCGCTCAGATGCGTCCAGCTCTTGAGGTCCTTCGAGGAGTAGAAGCGGACCTTGTGCTCGGTGGACAGCGACACCGTCATCAGCCAGCTCTTCGTCGGTGCGTACCACTGCACCTTCGGGTCGCGGAACTCCTTCGAGCCGATGTCGAGGACCGGGTTGCCCTCGTACTTGGTCCAGGTACGGCCGCGGTCCGTGCTGTACGCCAGCGACTGGGCCTGCCTGCCGTCCCTTTTGTACGCGCTGGTGTAGACGGCCACCATGGCGGGGTCGTCCTTCGTCCCGAAGCCACTGGTGTTCTCGTGGTCGACGACCGCGCTGCCGGAGAAGACCATCTCCTCGTCGTCGTGCGGGATGGCGAGCGGCAGCTCCTTCCAGTGCACCAGGTCCTTGCTGACCGCATGGCCCCAGGACATGTTTCCCCAGGTGTTGCCGCTGGGGTTGTACTGGTAGAAGAGGTGGTACTCGCCCTTGAAGTACACCAGCCCGTTGGGGTCGTTCATCCAGTTCTTCTCCGGGGAGAAGTGGAACTGGGGCCGGTAGGTCTCGGTGTGGGGCGGTGTGCCGGTCGCCGCCGCCTGGGGGACCGCGGCGGTGACGGCGAGCGCGCACGTCGCGGCTGCCGCGGCGACGAGGCGCAGCCGGGCACGTCGGTACACGGGGCCTGGGCTCATTGTGTCTCCTGCACTGTGGGCGGCGACGTCGTGTCCGCGTCCGCTGCGGTGGCACGACGCCGAGGGGATCGCAGTGCCGGGCGGGTGGGGGCCGGCCCGGAACGAGTGTGTCATCGATGACATATGTCAGCGATGACACCGCTTGGGCAGTGATGATGAGCGCGCCCGGGCCGGTCCGTCAATGGTTGCGGCAGAGCCGCCGGGACGGGAACCGATGACGGCCTATGGTCCGACCGCCGTCGCCGGCTGCCTCAACTCGCGCTCCCACGGCGGGTTCGGCCCGCTGACCGAGCAGGTGAGCGCGGCGACCCTGGCCGCGAACACGCACGCCTCGGCGACGTCGTCGATGCCCAGATCCGTCAGCCGGCCACCGAGCAGCCCCCGGGCTCCGAGGTGGTGGAGAAGCCCGGCCGTGAAGGAGTCACCGGCCCCGACGGTGTCCACGACGGCGGTCGCCGGCGCCGGCACCGTGACCCGCTCGCCGTCCAGCGAGGCGGTCGCGCCGCGCCCCCCGAGAGTGACGACGACGAGCCGGGCGCCTGCGGCGTGCCAGACGTCGCAGGCCCGGTCGATCGGGCAGCCGGGCAGCAGCAGCTCCAGGTCGTCCTCGCTCAGGCGCAGCACGTCGGCGATGGCGCACCAGCGCGGCAGCCGTTCGCGGTAGATCTCGGGCGCCACGAGCAGTGGCCGGACGTTGGGGTCGAGGCAGATCGTGGCGGTGGCCGAGGCGCGGAGGAGGAACTCCTCCACGACCCGGCCGCCGGGTTCGCGGACGAGGGCCAGGGAGCCCGAGTGCAGGCAGGCGGTGGACGTGAGGTCCGTCGCGGACAGTTCGTCCGCGGTCCACTGCCAGTCGGCGGTGCCCTGGGCGTGGAACGAGTACGCCGCCTGGCCGGCCGTGTCGAGCTCGGCGACGGCCAGGGTGCTCGGCTCCCCGGCGCGTACGGCCTGGGAGAGATCGACGCCGGATGCCTCCAGGCGGCGACGGAAGAGGCGCCCGAACACGTCGTCCGACAGCCGGGCCAGCAGGCGGGCGGGCGTGCCCAGCCGGGCGAGCGCCACGGCCGTGTTCGCAGGGCCGCCGCCCGGCAGCACCCGCAGGGCGAGTTCGTCGGGCGCGGACACGGACTCGGGCGCGGGGACGGTGAAGGCGTCGGCGACGCATTCGCCGAGGACGGTGACCTGAGGCAGGCGCATGGCTGCTTCTCTCCGGATAGGGCGGCGCGGGGGCGGCGCGCCGCGGAGGGGGTGCCCGAGGGGCGGCGCCGCCGCAGTGGGGCCGCTGTCGCGGCGTTGCGGATTTGTGACGGCCTCAAGGCATTGACGTTGCGGGGAGACGGAGTCCATCATCCTCCACAAGCGGTGTCAACGATGACATAGGTCAACGATGACACCGGCCCGGCAACAACCTTCCCGCGCCGCAGTGCCCTTGGACGCGGCCGCTCCGCCCGAGAACAGCAGGAGTCAGTCATGACCCGTAACAACCGTGCCGTTACCACCCTGGTCAGAGTGGCCGCCTGCACCGCCGCCGCGACGCTCGCACTGACGGCCTGCGGCTCCGGCGCACAGGACTCGGACGACGGGTCGGTGAAGGTCGGCCTGATCACCAAGACGGACACCAACCCCTTCTTCGTGAAGATGAGGGAGGGCGCCGCGCAGGCCGCGAAGGACAGCGGTGTCGAGTTGGTCAGCGCGGCCGGCAAGTTCGACGGGGACAACGCGGGCCAGGTCACCGCCATCGAGAACATGGTGAACTCCGGTGTGAAGGGCATCCTCATCACGCCCAACGACTCGAAGGCGATCGTCCCCGCTCTCGAGAAGGCCCGCGCCAAGGGCGTCATGGTCATCGCCCTGGACAGCCCGACCGAGCCGCAGGATGCCACCGACGCCCTCTTCGCCACCGACAACGTCAAGGCGGGCGAACTCATCGGCGCGTACGCCAAGGCCGCCATGGCCGGCAGGAAGGCGAAGATCGCGACGCTCGACCTGGCGCCCGGGGTCGCCGTGGGCATGCAGCGGCACGAGGGTTTCCTCAAGGGCTTCGGTGTCCCGGAGAGCGACCCGTCGATCGTGTGCAGCCAGGACACCGGCGGCGACCAGGCCAAGGGACAGACGGCCATGGAGAACTGCCTCCAGAAGGCCCCCGACATCAACGTCGTCTACACGATCAACGAACCGGCCGCGCTGGGCGCCTACACGGCGCTGAAGGCCAAGGGGCTGGAGAAGAAGGTGCTCGTCGTCTCCGTCGACGGCGGCTGCACCGGCACGAAGGCCGTCAAGGACGGCAAGATCGCCGCCACTTCGCAGCAGTACCCGCTCAAGATGGCGGCCCTGGGCGTCAAGGCGGTCGCGGACTTCGCCGATAACGGCAAGAAGGCCACCGGCTACACCGACACCGGCGTCACGCTGATCACCGACCGGGCACAGGCGGGGGTCGACGCCAAGGACACGGCGTACGGCCTGGAGAACTGCTGGGGCTGAGCCCCGGCGCCGTCCGGCCGCGGAGCGGCCGGACGGTCCGACGCGGCCGTGACCTCGGGGCCCCGGCGGCCACCCCGCACGTCCGGCGCACACCTGCCGCCGGCGACGACCTCCGGTACGCCTCCCGCACGAACGTCCCGTACCGCCACTGGCACGCACCTGCGCAATCCATCACCGGCCAAGGACCACCATGACTGCCACGACCACGCCCTACGCCCAGCTGAAAGGACCGACCGCGGTCCGCCGGCTGATCGCCACACCCACCGCGGGCCCACTGGCCGCGCTCCTGCTCGCCTGCGTCTTCTTCTCGCTGACGACCGAACAGTTCCTGTCCGGCGGCAACTTCTCCCTGATCGTCCAGCAGGTCATGGTCGTGGGCACCCTCGCCATCGGCCAGACGCTGATCATCCTGACCGCCGGGATCGACCTCTCCTGCGGCGCGGTCATGGCGTTCGGCAGCATCGTCATCGCCAAGACGGCAGCTCAGGGAACGCTTCCCCCGCTCGCCGCGATCACCCTCGGACTCGTGGTCTGCGGCGGCTTCGGCCTTCTCAACGGCCTGCTCGTGCGGATGATCCCGCTGCCGCCCTTCATCGTGACGCTGGGCATGCTCAACGTGGCGTTCGCGCTCACGCACATCTACTCCGCCGAGCAGACGGTGACCGATCTGCCCGCACCGCTCACCGCGCTCGGCGAGACCTTCCCGCTGGGCCGGACCGACATCACCTACGGCTCCCTCGTCACCATCGCCCTGTTCCTGGCCTTCGCCTACGCGCTCAGCAGCACCACATGGGGCCGCCACGTCTACGCGCTGGGCAACAGCCCGGAAAGCGCGCGGCTGAACGGCATCCGCACCTCCCGGCTGACCATCGGCATCTACACGCTCGCGGGGCTCGTGTACGGCGTCGCGGCGCTGCTGCTCATATCCCGTACCGGCGTGGGCGATCCGCAGGCCGGACAGACCGACAACCTCGACAGCATCACCGCCGTCGTCCTCGGCGGGACCAGCCTCTTCGGCGGCCGCGGCGCCGTACTAGGCACCTTCATCGGCGTACTCATCGTCGGCGTCTTCCGCAACGGGCTCCAGCTGATGGGCGTCGCGTCGATCTACCAGACGCTGATCACCGGCATCCTGGTGATCCTCGCCGTGACCGTCGACCAGATCTCACGGAAGAAGACGCGATGAGCACCGACACTGCCACCACACCCGTCCTTCAGGCCCGCGGTCTCGTCAAGAAATACGGCCAGGTGACCGCCATCGACGGGGCCGACTTCGACCTCATGCCCGGCGAGGTGCTCGCCGTCATCGGCGACAACGGAGCCGGCAAGACCAGCCTGATCAAGGCGCTGACCGGCGCGATCGTCCCCGACGAGGGGGAGATCCGACTGGGCGGGAAGCCCATCCGGTTCAGCGGCCCGCAGAGCGCACGCGAGCACGGCATCGAGACCGTCTACCAGGACCTCGCCGTCGCGGCCTCCATGGACATCGCCTCCAACATGTTCCTCGGGCGCGAACTGCGCCGCCCCGGCCTGCTCGGCAGCGCGTTCCGCATGCTCGACAAGAAGCGGATGCGGGAGGAAGCCGCCGCCCACATGGCCGATCTGAAGATCGGGCTGCGCTCCCTCACTCAGGCGGTGGAGACCCTCTCCGGCGGCCAGCGCCAGGCGGTGGCCGTCGCCCGCGCCGTGGCGTGGGCCAGGAGTGTCGTGGTGATGGACGAGCCCACCGCGGCGCTGGGCGTGAGGGAGTCGGGACAGGTGCTCGATCTCATCCGCCGGGTTCGGGACAGGGGCATGCCCGTCGTCCTGATCAGTCACAACATGCCCCATGTGTTCGAGATCGCCGACCGGATCCATGTGCACCGGCTCGGGCGGCGGGAGGCTCTGATCAGGCCCTCCGACCACTCCATGGCCGAGGTGGTCGCCATCATGACCGGGGCGCTCACGGTCCAGAGCGACGGAGGTACCGTCGTCACGGACGCCGACGCCGCCAGGGCCGCAGGCGTGTCAGCCCACTGAGCAGGCTCGCGACCGAGCCGGCTCGGAGAAGACAGCGGGCCCGGCCCACACGGGCCGGGCCCCGAGGACGCACAGGAACGGTGGTACATGGCCGCGACCCGCCGCCCCACTCTGGCCGATGTCGCCCGAGAAGTGGGTGTCAGCGCCAAGACGGTCTCCCGGGTGCTCAACGAGGACGGTCCGAGCTCCCCGCAGACTCGGGAGCGCGTCCTCGCCGCGGTGGCGAAACTCGGGTTCCAGCCCAACCTGATGGCCCGGAACATCCGCGTCGGAGGCCCCGACACCACCGTGGGGCTCGTCGTGCCCGACCTGGGCAACCCGTTCTTCGGAACGGTCGCCGGAGGTATGGAGGACGCGATGCGCAGCCGCGGACTGACCCTGCTCATGGGCTCCTCCGCCGAAGACCCCGAGCGGGAGCGGGTGTTGACCCAGACCTTTCTGGCCCGCCGGGTCAGCGTCCTGATGGTGGTCCCCGCGTTCGGCGCCGACCACGGCTATCTCAAGGCGTCGCGCGCGGCCGGGCTGCCGGTGGTGTTCCTCGACCGCCCCGGAGTCGGACTGTCGGCCGACTGCGTCGTCAGCTCCAACCGGACCGGCGTCCACGAGGGCGTCTCGCATCTCATCGCGCAGGGCCACCGGCGCATCGGTTTCATCGGTGACCTCCCCGCGAAGCTCTGGACCCGCCGCGAGCGTCTCGCCGGCTACCGCTCGGCGCTCGAGGACGTGGGGCTGCCCTACGACCGCACCCTGGTGACCGGCGCCCACAGCCAGGAGACCGCCGCTGCCGCGACCACCGAACTGCTGGGCCTCGCCGACCCGCCCACCGCCCTGTTCGCGGGCAACAACATCGTGGCCATGGGGGTGGTCGCCCAACTGGCCCGCGCCGCGCGCAAGGACGTCGCACTGGTCAGCTTCGACGACCTTCCGCTCGCCGACGTGCTCGAACCGGCTCTGACCGCCGTGGCGCAGGACCCGGCAGCCATCGGCGAGGCCGCGGCCAGGACCGCCCTCGCCCGCCTGGACGGCGACCGTTCCCGTGCCCGTACTGTCACCGTCCCCACGCGCCTGGTCGTCCGCGGCTCCAGCAGGCCGCCACGGCGTGTCCGGGCGTCGGCGGAAGCGGGCAGCTGAACAAGACCGTCGCGGCGGACGGGCAGCGCCCGGTACGGCCACGCAGGCGGCGAGCCCCCTGCGTGGCCTGGCGCCCCGGCGACCGCGCGCCGCCGGGGGAAGCGCCCGGTTGCGTGTACGAGGGCGGTCACGTCCCGCCGCGTACGAGGGCGGTCATGACGTCCGCTCCGGCTCCGGCCGCCGGTCGTGGATGTGGAGACCCCGGAGGTCCCATGCCTCGACCTCGTAGGGGACCGGCGCGGCACCGGACGTCGTTGCCCGCAGGCGCCACGGTGCGCCACCGACCGGATAGAGACGCAGCGTGAGAACCTGCCCCTCGGCCGTGAACACCTCGGCGGCGGAATGGTCGAGCACGACACGGATGTCCGCCCGCCCGGGCGGCGCGGGCAGTCGCCAACTGCCTCGCTTGGCCCGCGGATCCAGTGAGGCACGGGACCGGTCGACGACCACGTCTCCGGTGGCCGGGTCGCGGACGATGTCGAGGTACTCGCTGCCGGCCGCGTCAGTGACCAGCCGCAGACCACCGGCAGCGTCGAGGCGAGCCGTGATGTCGCACGCCGGTCCGACCTCTCCCAGCTCGACCGGCCGGCCGGCGCGGACCTCCCCCGCGGAGCGGACCCGGCGCCCCTGGCGCAACTGATCGATCTCCCGGGCGGGCCGCTGCCGGAGCGTTCCGTCCCGGCCGGGGGTCACCTCGCGGGGCAGGGACAGCATCCCGGCCCAGCCCACCTCGTCCGTCCACGTGCTCGGAGCACCGACGCGCACCTCGTCCCGCGCCTCCCAGAGCCACGCCCACAGCAGCCATCGGCCGTCGGGAGCGTGCAGCAGCGCCGGCGCGTAGAAGTCGGGTCCGTGGTCGAGACGCTGAGGTGCGCCGGCCACGAAGGTCCCGTCCTTCTCGCGTCCGGCCCATGCCGCCGTGCACAAGGCCCCTTCGTGCGGGTCCCACGCGCTGACGAGCACCGTGCCCCGGCCGTCGCCGAAGTGCGCGTACTGGGCGCACTCCCAGCCTTCTTCCGTATTGCCCCCGCCGGGCAGCGGCTCGGGTGCACGGGCGAGGAAGACGCCCTGGTACGTCCACTCGGTCAGATCGGTGGAGGAGTACTGCACCGCTGCCCCGCGACCGTCGTCCAGTGCCGCGCCGACGAGCATGCGCCACCGCTCACCGTCGCGCCATACGTACGGATCGCGGAACATCGTCGTGCCCGCGGGTGGTTCGGCGACGGCGAGACCCTCCTGCTTGGTGAAGGTCAGGCCGCCGTCGCGGGAGGCTGCCCGGGCGATGGGCTGGTACCAGCGCCCGGCATGCAGGGCCGAGTAGAAGGCGACGAGTTCGCCGCCTGCCTCCACGGCGTTGCCCGACCACACGCCGTCCGCGTCGTCGCCCTCGGGAGTGGGGGACAGGGCCATGGGCAGCAGTTCCCAGTCGAGCAGGTCCCTGCTGCGGAAGTGACCCCAGTGCATGTCGGCATGGCGGGCGCTGCCCGGGTTGTACTGGAAGAAGACGTGATAGTGGCCGTCGTGGAAGACCAACCCGTTGGGATCGTTCACCCAGTGGCGGGGCGGGCGGAGATGGACGGCGGGAAAGTGCGGGTCCCGCGCTCGGGCCGGGACGGTCCGGTGCCGCTGCACGGTCTTCACGGTCTGCGCCGGGTCAGCCACGGCTGCGCTCGTTGTAACGGTGTCGCACCTTCGCGGCCTGCCCGGTGTTCGCCTCCGACTCCCGCAGCGAGCGCTCGCCCCGCAGACGGGTGCGCTCGGCGAGGTGCTCCATGTGCTGCTCGAAGCGGGCCCGGTAACGCTCGCGCATCTGCGCGATCTCCTCGGCGACCGCTCCGGCACGGGCCGCCGGCGCAGGCATGGGCGCACCCGCGGGGCGGACGGGCAGGCGCTGCTCGAGCGGAAGGATGCTCGCCCTCGGCGAGGGGAGTGCCTGGTACCAGTAGGCGGTCGAGGCCCAGTCGTCGCTGAGGTGGTTGCCGTGTCCGTGCTCGACGGAGACCTTGATGCGCTCCTCGAAGCGGACCGGGTCGGTCACATGGAAGCGGTAGTTGACCGAGTAGCCGGGGACGTCGGCCTCGTGGAGGATCGCGCCGTGGTAGAGGTAGGCGTTCTTCTGCATGCCCCACGCGTGGTTGAAGTAGTCCTCGGTGCCGGTGCCGTGCAGGGAGGGGGGCCAACTGGTGGTCCCGTCGGGGAGGAAGTCGTCGTCGATCCAGATCATGTCGTTCCCCTCGCCCCACCAGCTTCCCTGACGGTGGTGGACGGAGAGGTTGCAGCCGACGTAGTGCCCGGTGCCCTCGGTGTCGAGGATGACGTAGTTGTCCTCGCCGGTGACATCGGCGATGTTGACCTCGGGGCTGTTGGTCTGTATGTCCGGGGCCCAGCCGTTGCACGGATTGCTGCGGTTCCACCGGGCGTGGAAATACAGGGTGTCCTCGGGCAGCGGCTCGGGAAACAGTTCGTAGTCGATGTAGAAGTACTGCTGGATCGGCAGGTCGTTCTCGTTCACCAGCTCGATCCGGGCCCGCTTGCCGAACGGCATCGGCGCCCAGCAGTTCAGTGCGGCGCTGCCGCCGAACAGCAGGGACTCCTCGGGTTTGGCGGAGACGGTGAAGAGGGCGGACTGGTAGCTGTTCGGCATGCAGTGGCCCACGCCGAAGAAGTCCCCGAGCGGCACCAGGACCGCCGGCTCGTCCTCGTCGTCCCAGGTGATACGGATCAGAACCTTGCGGTAGTAGTCCGGGTCGGGCTCCTCCCAGTTGACGCCGAGGGCGTTGTGGATCTCCATGACCGGGGCGACGGTCTCCGCCTCCAGCGGGTCGATCAGGCCGGGGCCGAGCGTCCTGCGGCAGAACTGCGTCATCCAGATGTGGGTGATCTGGCCCGGACCCTCGAGATCGGCGAGGACCCGGCTGGAGTGGGCCGGGGTGGTCCAGTAGTCCTGATTGCGGCCGCGCTGGTCCCAGCTCGAGGTGCGGGCGCTGCGCGCCGCCTTCCGGCGGGTCAGATCGGCGAGTGGGGAAAGCATGTGGCGGTACCTTTCGTGAAGTCGGACGCTGATGTCGGTGGTCGGTGGTCGGTGCCGGTCGTTGGAGGCCGGTCGCTGAAGCCGGGCCGTGGAGGACACGACGGGTTCCTCCACCGCCCGGTCGACGGGAGGCCGGGCTGTTCCACGGCCGGCGAGTGTGCTACTGCGGGCCGCAGCCGCACGAGGTGCGGTAGACGACGCGTGGTTGGAGGCGGACGACCTCGCCCTCCCCGCGGGTGTCGCCGTTCACTCGCCGCAGCAGCAGAGCCATGGCGGTGGTGCCGACGTCGAAGGCCGGCTGGACGACGGCGGTGACACGGGGCTCGAAGAGGTCCGCCTGCGGGAAGCCGTCGAAGGCCGCGAGCTTGAGATCCTGCGGGATCCTCAGGCCGAGTTCCGCGGCGGCCTCCATGACGCCCACGGCTGTCTCCGTGCTGGCGCAGGCGACCGCTTCGGGCCGCCGCGCACCTCCGAGCAGCCGCACGGCGAGGGCGCGGGTCTCCGCGGCCAGCCCCGAACCGGTGATGACCAGTTCCGGATCGTCCTCGCCGTGCGCCGACGCGACCGCCTGCACATAGCCGCGGTGGCGCTCGGCCATGGTGGGGACCGCGAGGTCCCCGGCCGCCAGGGCGACGGTGCGGTAGCCGTGGCCGAACAGGTGCTCCACGAGCTCGCGCATCGGAGTGGTGTTGTCCACCCCGACCTGGTCGGCCGCCCCCGGGGCGCCGAGCCGGTCGAGGATCACCACGGGCGTACCGCTGCGCCGGACGGCTTCTGCCTCCGCGCCCGTCGATCGCGCGGCCGGAGCCACGATGAGTCCGTCCACCCGGCGAGCCGAGAGCGCCTGTACCGATCGCGCCTCGTGGGCGGGGTCCTCTCCCGAATGGGCGAGCAGCAGGGTGTATCCGGCCCGTGCCGCCGCGTGCTCCACGCCCCGGACCATGTCGGCGAACGTGGGCTGCCCGGCGTCGGAGACGACCAGCCCGACGGAGTCCGTGCGCGAGCGGCGCAGCGCGCGGGCGAGCGTGTCCTGACGGTAACCGGTCTCCTCGATGGCCTTCAGGACCCGCTCGCGGGTCGAGCCCGCGACCGGCCGGGTCCCGTTCACGACGTGCGAGACGGTCGAGGTGGACACCCCGGCGAGCTGCGCCACGTCGACGATGGTTGTCACGCACATTCCTCCGTATCGAAACGTTTGCGCGAAACGTTTGCGCCGATTGTTGTCACGGGATCTCGTGGGTGTCAAGAAGGTCCGGGCCCCGACCTGCCGGTGGATCTCGACACTTGGCCCTGCGGGAGGAGGGGCGAAGCGTGCCCTGAGCTGCGGCGGGACCGGTGGGAGCGCCGACCGGCAGCAAGGGGGAGCCCGAGCGGCGGCGACGGGGAGCGTTGACTGGCGGATCGCGGCGGGCGGCGACCGGCAAATGGACACGGCGCCGCTTGCCGCCGCCCGCACCCGGCCGCACGGGGCCGACGGCGCCGCGCCGCCGCACGGATGCTCAGGGGTGACCCGGTGCCGGCTTTCCGCCCGTCCGGGCCACGGCAGCGGGCGCGGCGTGCCCGGTCAGTCGGGGCAGCCGCACGACTCGCGGTACGTGATCTCGGGTACGAGCCGGACGGAGCGGTAACTCGTCGTCGTGTCGTCCTCGAGGCGGCTCAGCAGGATCTGCATGGCGGTGCTGCCGATCTCGTACGCGGGCTGTGTGACGGTGGTGATCCGGGGCCGGAAGAGGTCGGCGTTCGGGAATCCGTCGAAGGTGGCGAACGCGAAGTCGTGCGGCGTCCCGAGGCCCAGATCGCGTGCCGCCTCGAGCACTCCGACGGCGGCCTCCGTGCTGACGGCGACCACGGCCGTGGGCCGGTCGCTCCTCGTCAGCAGTGCGGTGGCCTGCTCGCGCACGGCGGCCGCGAGGCCGCTGCCCATCGACACGAGCGCGTCGTCGGCCTCGATGCCCGCCTCGGCGAGCGCGTCGAGATAGCCCTGCCGGCGCTCGGCGACGGTCGACACCGCGGCGTCGCCGCCTGCCAGTGCGATGCGCCGGTGGCCGTGCTCGATCAGGTGCAGTACCACGTCGCGCATGGGAGCCGCGTTCTCCACGCCCACCTGGTCCGCCCGGACACCGCCGAGACGGTCCATCAGGACGAGCGGGGTTCCACGCTGCTGGATGTCCGCCATCTCCTTGCGGTGGGACCGGCCCACCGGGGCGATGATCAGTCCGTCCACCCTGCGCTCGGTCAGGGCGTGCAGCGCCCGCAGCTCCCGGGCCGGGTCCTCCCCGGAGTTGGCGAGCAGCAGCGTGTGCCCGGCGGCGGCGGCCTCGTGCTCGACGCCCCGGACCATTTCGGCGAACGCGGGCTGGGTCACGTCCGACACGACGAGACCGATCGAGTCGGTGCGTGACCGGCGCATCGCACGGGCGACGCTGTCCCGCCGGTACCCCGTCGCAAGGATCGCCTCCTCGACCCGTGTGCGGGTGTCGTCGCGGACCGGACGCGTGCCGTTGAGGACGTGGGAGACGGTGGAGGTGGAAACTCCCGCCAGTTGTGCGACGTCGACGATCGTTGCCACTGCCTGATCTCCGCCTTATCTCATCGAAACGTTTACGAAACGATGGCACGGGTGGGTGGCCCAGTCAACGGCCCTCGCATCGGCCGCACGGCACATGTGCGGGCTCGGGCGCCGTGACGGCGGGCGGCGGCAGGCGGAGCGGCATGCGTCAGCACTGGGGGATTCGGTCGGCATACAACCTTGACACGGGAAACGGCCTGAGTATCTTTCATCGAAACGTTTGCCCCCGAAGTGATCCGGCTCGCGGCGTGAATCCTCCCCTGCCCCGTGGAGCGGCCATGTCCGGCAAACCGGACGGGCGCCCGTCGTGGGCCGAGTCAGCAGATGCGCATCGAACGATGCCAGCGAAAGGTGCACCTATGTCAACGATGACACAAGCGGCCGGCGGGTCGGGTTCAACGCGGATCCGCCGCCTCGCAAGCGGTGTCACAGCGACGGTCATGGCGGCCGCCACGGTGACGGCCTGTGGCACCGGCACCGGGGGAGCGTCCGGCGACGGGCTGATCACCCTCGCGATGCACAACCCCAACATCCAGGAGCAGGACCCCGCGACGTACGAGCTCGTCCAGGCGTTCAACGCGAAGAACCCGGCGATGAAGGTCGAGCTCGTCGGGCGGCCGATGGAACAGCACCAGCAGCAGATGACCATTGCCGCGCAGAGTGACACGCTCCCCGAAGTGTTCTGGGTCTACGACGCGCTGGCGAAGACCATGGTGAAGAACGGCGACCTGCTCGACCTGCGGCCGGTCCTGGCCGAGAAGGACCTGGACACCAAGTTCGCGCCCAACATGCTCACGGCCTTCAAGCAGGACGGCGTCCAGTACGGACTCCCCTACCAGGCGCTGATCACGGGGTTCTACTACAACAAGGCCATCCTCGACGAGCACGGCATACCGGTCCCCAGGACCTTCGACGACCTGCTCGCCGCCGTGAAGAAGCTGAAGGCCGCGGGAGTCGTACCCATGGCGCAGGGCGCGAACAACTCCTCGTTCAGCGTGTGGGCCTTCCTCACGATGCTGGACCGCTTCGGCTACGAGGAGAAGTACCAGGCGATCCTGGACAAGAAGCAGAGCTACGACAACGCCGACTTCCTCCGCCTCTACCGGCACGTCGAGGAACTGGCCGAGGCCGGGGCCTTCCCGCCCAACATGTCGACGCAGACCTACACGCAGGCAGTCGCCTCGTTCACCGCCGGGCAGGCGGCCTTCCTCGACTCCGGAGTCTGGGACGCCGCGAAGATCCAGGAGAGTCCTGTCGGCAAGGACGTCGGCTTCTGGGCCGGCCCCACCTTCTCCGACGGCGTCGGCAACCAGAACCTGGTGATGAACGCCCCGTCCGCACCACTCGTCGCCGCCGCCGGGGTGAAGAAGGACCCCAAGAAGTACGAGGCCGTCAAGAAGTTCCTCCAGTTCTACTACAGCGACGAGGGCCAGCAGATCCTGGTCGACAACGCACAGCCGCCCGTCACCACGTACGTGCCGGCCGTGGACAGGAGCGAGTCCCCGGTCTTCTGGGCCGTCCTGGAGGAAGCGGCCCGCCCCGAGCTCTCGAGCCCCGCGGCACAGCCCGACCTGGTCGTCCCGGCGGATACCGCCAACGCGATGTACGACAGCTTCTACGGGGTCATGTCGGGCGCGATGAAGCCCGAGGAAGCCGTCCAACTGGTCCAGCGGACCCTCAAGTAGCCGACGGTACGACGCAGCCGGCGGCGGAAGCCGTCCGGCACGACCAGGGCCGGCCGCCGGCCGAATGGCAAGGACAGCATGAATTGGCTCACCACCCGCCGGAGCTTCACGCTCATGATCGCACCGGCGCTGCTGCTCTACACGGGGTACATGGTCTATCCGATCCTGTACTCCGTCTACTACAGCTTCACCAGCTACGACGGAGTCTCACCGGCGACGTTCACCGGCCTCGACAACTACCGCGAGATGGCGAACGACACCGTGTTCACGACCTCGGTCCAGAACACCGGCATCATCCTCGGCGTCGCGGTGACCCTGCTGGTACCGCTGGCCTTCCTCATGGCGGTCCTGCTCAGCGGCGACGTCAGGGGAAGCGCGGTCCTCAGGCCGCTCGTCTTCGCGCCGGCGATCGTCGCACCGATTCTCGTCGGACTGATCTGGATCTTCATACTCGACCCGGAGATAGGCCTGCTCAACGCGCTGCTGCAGGCCGTCGGGATCGCCGTCCAGCCGCAGTGGATCGGGGGCAGCACGCTCAGCCCGTACTCGATCGCGTTCGTCTACATCTGGCAGCAGATCGGGTTCATCGTCACCATCCTCTACGCCGCGATCCGCATGCTGCCGCGTGACGTGATGGAGGCCAGCACCCTCGACGGCGCCTCCCGCTTCCAGCAGCTCCGGTACATCACCGTACCGATGCTGCGTCAGTCGTTCGGGATCTGCACAGCCCTGGTGGTGACGGGTGTGTTCAAGATCTTCGAGCTGGTCTACGCGCTGACCGGCGGCGGTCCGGTGCATCTGTCCGAAGTGATGGTCAGTTACATGTACTACGTCACCTTCACCACCCTGCAGTACAGCTACGGCATGGCGCTGGCGGTCGTGGTCTTCGTGATCGGCGTCCTCGCCACGGTCGCCACCCTGTTCGGCGTCAAGAGGAGGGTCGCGGCATGAAGACGACCAGCACCCGATACGCGGCGTCGCACGCCGGGATCCGCCCGGCCCGGCCGCCGCGCCGCGGCCGTCTCATCGCCTCGGCCGTCGCCTACCTCATCACCTTCGTGATCCTGCTGCCGCTCCTGTGGATCACGCTGCTGTCGTTCCAGACGAACGAGAACATCCTGGCGGACCCGTTCTCGCTGTCGGACCTCGGCCTGGCCAACTACCGGCAGGCCCTGGAAACCCTCGACCTGATGCTCATGTACAAGAACACGCTGATCCTGGCGGTCTTCTCCGTGACCATCGGCCTGGCCGTGTCCTACATGGCCGCCTTCGCGCTGACCCGGATGGTCTTCCGCGGCGGCGGACGCGGCGTGCAGAACACGATGAAGTACTACTTCCTCGCCGGCCTCGCGATACCCGTCTACATCCTGCTCTTCCCGGTCTACCGGCTGGACATCGCGCTGGGCCTGTTCGGTACGCACGCGGCTCTGATCCTCCCCTACATCGCCGTCTCGATCCCCTTCAACATCCTTCTCCTGACGGGGTTCCTCCGCGAGTTCCCGGAGGAGATCGAACAGGCGGCCGTCATCGACGGGGTGGGTCTCTGGTCGATGGCCTGGCGCGTCGTGTTCCCCCTCATGCGTCCGGTCGTGGCCACCCTCGCCATCCTCAACGTGATCTACGTCTGGAACGAGTTCCCCTTCGCCGTGACGTTGATCAACGATCCGGAAATGACGACGATCTCGCTGGGGATCTCCCAGTTCCAGGGCGTCTACAGCGTCAACTACGGGGCCATGATGGCCTCCGCCATCCTCGTGCTCGTCCCTCAGCTGGTCATCTACGCCGTCTTCCAGCGGCAGGTCATCTCCGGCATGACCGCAGGCGCAATCCGCTGATCCGCCAGGCCGCTCACATTCGTGTGCGTTCGGCGAACACATCCAGATCCTTCGTCCCAGGAGCCGACATGACCCCGAGGAAACCGCAGATCTCCCGTCGCGGTGTGCTGACAGGCCTCACCGCCGCTCTGGCCTCGGCGGCGTTCGTGAACCCCGCCCGGCAGAACACGGCGCAGGCCGCGACGGCACAAGCCGCGGCCCCGCCGCCCGCCCACCCGCCGTACCACTCGATCGTCGGCCTTCTCTGACCGACGCCGTCAAGACTCCCACCGACCGACCGAGGAAGGGCCGACATGGCAGACACCGTGTACGACGTCACGACATGGACCGGAGCGACGGTCTCCCCCTACGTGGACATCGGAGCCGTGATCAATCAGATCATCGCCGACATCAAGTCGAAGCAGACGACGCAGACCACGAGACCCGGCGCGGTCATCTACATCCCGCCCGGCCACTACGACCTGCTGACCCGCGTCGTCGTCGACGTCGGCTTCCTGCAGATCAAGGGAGCCGGTCACGGATTCCTGTCGGAAGCGATCCGTGACGAGTCACCGACGGGCTCCTGGGTCGAGACGCTCCCGGGCGCCAGCCACATCCAGGTCAAGAACACCGACGGCCACCGCGAGGCGTTCCTCGTCAGCCGTGCCGGCGCGCCCGCCACGGTCGGCCGGCTGAACAGCATCGTCTTCCAGGACTTCTGCCTCGACGGCGTGTCCTCCACGAAGCCCTACACGCCGGGCAATTCCAAGACCGGGATCTCGTTCCAGTCGGACAACGACGCCGTCCGGATCGAGGGCATGGGGTTCGTGTACCTGGAGCACGCGATCATCGTGAAGGGCGCAGACGCTCCCAGCATCACCAACAACTTCATCGCGGAGTGCGGCTCGTGCATCGAGCTGACCGGCGCTTCACAGGTCGCCAAGATCACCAACAACTTCCTCATCAGCTCGTGGGGCGGCTACTCGATCTTCGCCGAGAACGCGGAGGGGCCGCACATATCCGGCAACACCGTTCTGTGGGCCTGCAACATCACGCTGCACAACGTGAACCGGGCCTCCATCACCGGCAACAAGCTGCTCAGCAACTTCCCGAGCATGATCGCGCTGCTGAACGGGAGCTCCGAGAACCTGATCGCGAGCAACCACTTCCGGCGGGTCCACGGAGACGGCACGAGCAACCGCTACGACGACAAGTTCGGCCTGGTGCACATCGCGGGCAACCAGAACACGGTGACCTCCAACCAGTTCTCGTTCTCCGTGCCGGCCGGGAGCATCACCCCGGCAGGCGCCGACCCGACGATCGTGCTGGTCAAGAGCGGGGACAACAACTACCTGGCGGCCAACCACATCACCAGCAACGTGCCCGCCAAGGTCGTCCTCGACGCCAGCACCACGGCCACCAAGGTGCTGTACAGCGCCACGAACGCACAGCTCGACGCCCTCACGTCCAACCACTCGATGGTGGCGACTCCGTAGCCGGCGCGGCCCCGCGGCCCGCTGGCCGGCCTCCGCGGCGCGCAGCGGCACCGTAGGGGCCCCTGCCGGACGGGAGCGCACAACGCTCCGGCCCCGCACCTGTGTCCGGTGCGGGGCCGAAGCGGGATCGCGGCGTGTCAGGCCATGGACCAGGACCTGCAGACCTGTGCCTGGGCCCTCGACGCCGACGGGCACGTCGGTTCACGCGCGGCGCCGCATGACCGGCCCCAGCGGCTACGACGTCACAAGGGGCTCTGATCCTCGCCCCCCTGTGGCTTCTCCTCGGCGACGCGCGGCTCGCCCGACTCGTCGGTCCGTTCCGCCGTGTCCCCGGCCTTCTCGTCGCCGGGCCCCTTCTGCTCCTTCTCGTTTCTCTCTTCCTCGAGGCGCTTGCGGACCTCTTCCGGCTTGTCTCCGAGCTGGTTCACGACCCACTCCCTCGCCACTGAGGACACGATTCCGCCGACAGCCTCACACAGGGCCGTACCGCCCGCACCCGGGCAGGCACCCGGGCCGGTTCTTTCCCTGTGCCGCACATGAAGGGGCGGTGGTGTCGTTCAATCAGCACCGTCTGGCGTACCTCATGGTGCGGTCGCGGAAGGTTCAGCCGGTGGGAGTGCTCGACGGCACCGGTCTCATCGAGCGTCGTGAGGGCGAGCAGAAGCGCATCGGCGGCCGTGCGACCGGCCTCCGTGTTGGTGAGCAACAAATCGCGTTCCTGCGGATATTGTGCCTACGCCGACGCACTCGGCCTACGTGTGACAGCCGAATGCATCGAAGAGGTGGAACAGCCAGTACCGGATGACATCTACGGGCAATAGGTCCGGCAAGCGGCAGGTGACCAGCGTTGTCAGTTCGCCCGCCCGATGACGGTGGGCCACGGGGAACAACTTCCCCGCACTGGGGTGAGCAGGGACGTGCCACGCCTCATCACACAGCACCGTGCACACCAACCGGCCCGTGTCCGTCAGGGGGCGCCCCTTCGTCGCAGCCCTTTGAGAACACGTGAGGTCGGCGCGAGGAAGGAGGAACCTGTGGCCGGATCGCGGGTCGGCGACGGTGTGCGGCACAAGTCCCCCGGTGGGGTGTTCTCAAACGTCCGCGGGGGGCCTGCCCTGTCCGCGAAGCGGTTCTCGACAAGGTCCGTGGCAGACACATCCGCAGCGGCGGCCCCTTCATCGTCGAAGTCCTCCTGGCCAATGGCGGGGCCCCCGGAAACAGTCGTGATGTTCCTCCGGGCCGAGGGACCTGAATGAGGCTTCTCCACGCTGCGGGAGGCGCCCGCCGAGTGCGTCTGCTGACGCCGCTGGCCCACCGCGACTTCCGGCTCCTCTGGATCGGGATGAGTGTCTCACTGCTGGGCGACGGAGTGCTGCTCGTCACGCTCGCATGGCAGGTCTACACGCTGTCCGGCAGTCCCAGCGCGATGTCCGTCGTCGGTGTGGCCATGGCCGTCCCGCAGATTACGCTGGTGCTGGTCGGCGGTGTCGTCAGTGACCGCTTCGACCGTCGCAAGGTGATGCTCTCCAGTGACCTGGCCCGCTGTGTCTGCCTGGCGACGCTGGCGATACTCGCGCTGACCGGCACGCTGCGGCTGTGGCACGTGATCTGCGTGGTCGCGGTGTACGGCGCTGCATCCGGGTTCTTCCCGCCGGCTTTCGACGCCACCGTGCCGACTCTCGTCCCCAGGTCGGAGCTGGTGGGGGCCAACGCACTTGATCAGTTCGTCCGTCCGACAGCCGTACAGATCGGTGGAACCGCCCTCGGCGGCGGGCTCGTCGCGGGAGTGGGCCCCGGCTGGGCCTTCGCGTTCGACGCTCTCACCTTCGCCTTCTCCGCCGTGTGCCTGGCCCGTCTTCGGCCCTTGCCGCCTGACGAGGCCCAGGAGCGGGAGTCGCTGTGGAAGGACCTGCGCACAGGCCTCAGCTATGTCCGGGCCAACACCTGGCTCTGGGGCACCTTCGTGTCGGCCACCTTCGCGTACCTGCTCTTCCTCGGCCCGACCGAGGTTCTGCTGCCGTACATGGTCAAACACGTGCTGCAGGGGTCGGCGACGGAGCTGGGACTGGTGCTTGCGAGCGGCGGTGTGAGTGCCATCCTTGCGGCGGTGATCGTCGGGCAGGCCGGGCTGCCCGGCCGGTTCATCACCTTCATGTACTGGACCTGGACCTTCGCCACGCTGGGGGTCGCCGGATACGGACTCGCCAACAGCAGCTGGCAACTCGCCGTCACCTGTGCCGTGGTCAACGGACTGGAGACGGCCGGGATCATCGCATGGTCGACGGCGAAGCAGCGGCTGGTACCCGCCGAGTTGCTGGGCCGGGTCTCCAGCGTCGACTGGTTCGTCTCACTCGCGCTCCTGCCCCTCTCATACGCCCTCGCGGCTCCGGTCGCCGCAGCGGTGGGAGTGCGCAGGACATTCATCGGCGCCGGCGTCATCGGCGCAGTGGTCACCCTGGCCTTCCTCTATCTGCCCGGCCTGCGTGCCGTGGAGCGGGATCGGAGCAGCGGCCGGGAGAAGGCCACCTCATGAGGTGGGGAGCTGTTTCCCGTTCGGTGGCTCCGGTCCCCAGCCGCTGCTGAGCGCTCCGACGACGCGCACGATGTTCCGGACTGCGGCGGCAGGCGTCGGGGTGCGCCCTACCAGCGCCGATCCTACAATTGTCACCGTGACGTCAAGAGGATACGGCGATGTCCCCTCATGGTCAGGCTGATCGAGGACTACGCCATCATCAGCGACCTGGAGACCGCTGCCCTCGTGGGCCGGGACGGGTCGGTGGACTGGTTGTGCCTGCCCCGTTTCGACTCTCCCGCCTGCTTCGCGGCACTGCTCGGTACGCAGGACAACGGGTACTGGCGGGTCTCACCCGCAGGTGCGGAAAGCTGCAACCGCAGGGCGTACCGGGGGGAGACCCTGGTGCTGGACACCTTCTGGGAAACCGTCTCAGGTGCCGTGAAGGTCACGGACTTCATGCCGCCGCGCGCCGGTCCGCCGTGCCTGGTGCGCCGGATCGAAGGCCTCGCGGGAACGGTCGACATGCGAGGAGAGCTGAGACTGCGCTTCCACCACGGGCGCGTGGTCCCGTGGATGCGTTCCACTGAGACGTACACCATCGCGGTGGCGGGCCCGGACTCCGTGTGGCTGGGCGCCGATCAGCAGGTGCACGTCCACACGGCCGACGACCGCACGTTCTTCGACTTCCGGGTCTCGGCGGGCGAACATCTCGCCCTGATGCTCATCTGGTCGCCTTCCCATCTGTCCCTCCCTGGCTGCGGCGACCCTCATGCCGCACTTCGCAGCACCGTGGACTTCTGGGAGGACTGGGCGGCCAAGTGCCGGTACCGGGGGCCCTGGCGCGAGGCGGTGGTGCGCTCGCTGATCACGCTCAAAGCACTCACCTACGCGCCCACGGGCGGCATCGTCGCGGCGGCGACGACATCCCTGCCGGAATGCATCGGAGGGGAACGCAACTGGGACTACCGGTTCTGCTGGCTCCGCGACTCCACCCTCACCTTGTCCTGTCTGCTGCGCAGCGGGTTCCGTGACGAAGCGGAGGCATGGCTGGAGTGGCTGCTGCGGGCCATCGCGGGCGATCCTGCGGATCTGCAGGCGCTCTACGGCCTGTCAGGACAGCGTCGGGTCAAGGAGTCACTGGCCCTTTGGCTGCCCGGATACCAGGGCTCCCAGCCCGTGCGCTTCGGCAACGCGGCAGTGAGCCAGCTCCAGTTGGACGTCTACGGCGAAGTGCTGGACACGCTCTGTCTCGCGCTGCGCGCGGGCATCCCGATCCAGCACCACATGTGGAGCCTGGTGAACTCGCTGATGAGCTACCTCGGTGAGCACTGGCGTGAGCCCGACGAGGGGCTGTGGGAGGTGCGTGGGCCCAGGCGCCATTTCGTCCATTCCAAGGTGATGACCTGGGTCGCCGCCGACCGCGCGCTGCGCATGGCGCACATGCTGGGAGTGAACGGCTCGGTGGGGCGCTGGCGGGAGATGCGCCGTGAGGTGCACCAAGAGGTGTGCCGGGAGGGCTGGGACGACCGGCAGAACTCGTTCGTCCAGTCCTACGGCTCCCAGGCGCTGGACGCCTCGGGCTTGCTGATCCCGAAGCTCGGGTTTCTTCCCGCTCATGACGAGCGGGTGCTGAGCACCGTCGAGGCGATCAGGTCGCTGGACGATCACGGATTCCTCCGCCGTTATGCGCACATCCGGCACGGCGTGCACGGCGTGGACGGCTTGCACGGGCCCGAAGGGGCATTCGTCGCGTGTTCGCTGTGGTTCGCCGACGCGCTCGCCTCGACCGGTCGTCCGGACGAGGCATGCGAGACCTTCGAGCGGGTCCTGGACATCCGCAACGATGTGGGCCTGCTGTCCGAACAGTGGGATCCGGAGCGGCGCCGGCAGCTCGGGAACACTCCTCAGGCATTCAGTCATATCGCCCTGGTCGACACGGCATTCACCCTGAGGAAGGCGTTGGACTCTCCGAGTGGCGCGTCGGTGAGCGCACGGTACCGGGACCCGCAGGAGATGACCGGCGAGTTCTGACGCCTCTCATCAGCACCATGCCGGTGTCCCCGTAGTCGGGCAGGGTGGTGTCCGCGTCGATGCGAGTGACCGTGAGCCGCTCGGTGCAGGGAGCGAAGGCCCTGTGTACGGCAGCCCGGTCCACCGGGCAACCCGGCCAGTGCGATGCGCTGCCTATCCGATAACTCGGCATGTTCTCCATGAAGGAGGCGACGAGGTGGCCGCCCGGGCGCACGGACGCGGCGAAGGAGTGGCAGAACTCGGTGAACTCGTCCAGGTCCTCGGTGACGCTCTCGGCCACGAAGTTCATGGAAGCAAGGCTGTAGGTGCCGCGTGGGACCGATCGTGCATCGCTGTGCACAAGGTGCACGCGGGACAGCGCGTCGGTCAAGGCGGGGGGCAGCGCAGGGTCCAGTCGACGGCACAGCGCGTAGAACGCCTGCCAGCTCTCGTCGGGTCCCTCGCGGAGCTGACGGGTCAGATAGGCGACGTTGCCGGCACCGAGCTCGACGGCTTCGATACGGCGGCTGGCGGCGGCGGCCAGCATCAGGGGGTACAGGTTCGGCCCGGCACCGAATTCGAGGGAGCGTTCGACGGACCCGGGCGCGAACTGCCGGTAGAAGCCCGAGTGGTGCCTGATCACTGCGGCGTCACAGGGATGGATCACGCGGTAGTTCTCGGCCAGATAGTCCTGGACCGGCCATTCGTCCCAGTCCACGTCCTGGTTACGGGTCGGTTTCCGATGCTCGGTGGAAGGGCCGCTCATACGGGCCTCAGCCTGGGCTGGAACTCGAACTGCTCGGTCAGGGCGGTCAGCGTGTCATTGAGCCGGTCGATGTCCTCGTCGGTGTTCAGGGCCGTGACCTGGATACGGAATCCGACGCGGTCACGGGGAACGAGGGGGTAGGCCGCCAGAGTGGCGTAGATGCCCCTGTCCCAGAGGAACCGTGCGGCCGAGTCGATGTCGGAGGCGTCGGCGAGCGGGAGCTCGATGATGGGCAGGCCGTGGACGTTGGGGGTACCGATCCCGAGCAGCTGCACATGGGTCAGGACATTGGCTGTCTTGCGCTGGAGGTCGGCGCGAATGGCGTCCCCGCGCCGCTCGTTGACGTCGAGACCGGCAAGCGCCGTGGCGAGCGAGGCGGTCGGTGACGGCCCGGAGTAGAGGTAGGGCGCCGCGGCGACCTTGAGATGCTCCTTGAGCCACGTGGGGAGGGCGATGAACGCGAGGAGCGAGGAGTAGGCCTTGGAGAAGCCGCCGACGAGAATGACGCCGTCGTAGGTCTCGCCGAGATGGCGCACGATGCCGTTGCCGCGGGATCCGTAAGGGGATGTCTCGCCCGGGCCGCGTTCACCGATGACGCCGAAGCCGTGCGCGTCATCGACGTACAGTGTGGCGCCCGAGTCCCGGCACAGCCCCGCGAGCTCGCCCAGGTCGGGCATGTTTCCCGTCATGCTGTTGACGCCGTCCAGGCACACGACCCGGGCGGCCCCCGCCGGAACGGCCCGCAGCAGATCCCTGAGTTGCTCGGGGCGGTCGGCGTGGAACCGCTGCACGGTCGCGCCCTGTCCACGGGCCACCAGGCAGCCGTCGTACACCGTCCGGTGTGCCTCCGCCTCGACGAAGACATGTCCGCCCTCCCCGGCCAGGGCCGGGATCACCGAAGCGTGGATCAGGGTGATCGTGGGGAGGAGCAAGGTGTCCGGTGCGCCGAGGAGTTCGGTGAGCTTCTCTTCTATCTGCGGGTAGAGCTGCGGGTTGCCGATCATCCGTGACCAGCTGGGATGAGTGCCCCACTTCCTCACCAGCGGCTCGATCGATGCCATGATCTCCGGGTCGAAATCGAAGCCGAGATAGTTGCATGACGCGAAGTCGGTCAGCCAGTGGTCACCGCAGCGGATGCGTCGTCCGTCGACCTCGTCCAGGACCGCGTCGCTCATGGGACTGGTCTGGCGGAGGCGTTCAAGGTCCCCCCATCTCGGGTCGTGCCGAATACCTCGTGCTTCCGGGAGGGTTTTGCGCATTGTGTCCTCATTTCCGGTACCGGTGGTGACGGTCTGCGGAGAATCCTGGCGGACGGCCCGAGATTCGGGCAGCGGGTTGCCCGGCCGCTGCAGCGACGTTTTGCCCGTCGTGTCGATGAGGCCGACGGTCCGGTTCTGCTGCGCGCCGCGCACCAGCGTCTCCGCCTGGTCCGTCGTCATCGGACGGGCGAACAGATAGCCCTGCCCGAAACGGCAGCCCAGAGCGGTCAGCAACTCACGCTGCTTCAGATCCTCGATGCCTTCGGCGATGACCTGGAGGCCGAGCGTGTCCGCGATGCGGACGATCCCATCGACGAGTGCCACCTGCTGGGTGTCTACGCATATGTCGTCGATGAAGGACTTGTCGACCTTGAGTACATCGATCGGGAATTCCCTGAGATAGCTCAATGACGAGAATCCCGTGCCGAAGTCGTCGATCGCAATACTTACGCCGAGGTCTTTCAAAATCCTCATGACACCCTGGATCTGCTCGTCTCGGCGCATCAGGACGCTCTCGGTCAGCTCCAGCACCAGCGAACCCGGCGCCAGTCCGGCCGTCCCCAGTGTGCGACGCACCTGGTCCAGGAACCCAGGGGCCCGGAACTGACGTGCCGAGACATTGACGTTGACGCGGAGCGGGACCGGCCGTGGGACCATCTGCTGCCAGCGCGTGATGTCGGCCGTGGCTCGTTCCAGTACCCAGGCGCCGAGCGGCATGATGTGCCCGGTCTCCTCGGCGAGGGTGATGAACTCGTCCGGTGGCACCAGGCCCCGCCGCGGATGCGGCCAACGGACCAGCGCCTCGAAGCCGACGACCTGGCCGTTGCCGAGTTCGACGATGGGCTGGTAGCGGAGGGTGAAACCCTCCTGCGAGACCGCGGTGTCCAGGCCGGCCTGGAGTTCGTGGCGTTCCAGCATGTCGGCGTGGAGGGCGGGCTGGTATCTGCGCCACTGCCGCTTCCCCGCAGCCTTGGCCGCGTAGAGGGCAAGGTCGGCGTGACCGAGCAGTTCCTCGGCGTCCGCGCTGTCGAGTGCAGTGGCTATGCCCACGCTGGCCGACACGCTGACGATGCCCTCTGACAGCCGGAACGACTGGTTGAGACTCTGTATGACCTGGCTGGCCAGTACCTCCGCGTCGAGCGGTACCTTCGCCCCCTCCATCAGCACCGCGAACTCGTCGCCGCCCAGTCGGGCCGCGGTGTCGCTGCGCCGCAGCGTCGACGAGAGCCGCGCTCCTACCGTGGCCAGGAGCTCGTCCCCCACCGTGTGGCCCATCGTGTCGTTGACGACCTTGAAGTCGTCCAGGTCGATGAAGAGCACGCAGGCGATGGTCGACTCCCGGCGATCACGCGCCAGTGCCCGCTCGATGCGCTCCAGGAGAAGCATGCGATTGGGCAGGCCGGTCAGTGAGTCGTGGAAGGCATGGCGCGTGAGCTCATGCTCCAGTTGACGCTGCTCGGTCACGTCGCGCAGGGTGAGGACGAGTCCGTGGACCGTCTGGTCGTCGCGAAGATTGCTGCAGCGGGCCTCGACGTCGGTGCGCCGTCCGTCGGGACTCAGCATCCGCCAGTCCTCATGCATGTCGTGGTCACCCGTGACCCGCATTCCCTCCAGCGCCCGGCACGCCCGATCCCGGTCCTGCGGATCGACCAGCGCGGTGAACATCATGCCGAGTACGCTGTCGTTGCCGAACATGCCGTTGGCCGACGGGCTCGCATACCGGACGGTGTTGTCGTCGTCCAGGATGAGGATGACATCCGAGGCGTTGTGCACCAGCGTACGGAAGTACGCCTCGCTGTTGCGGCGGTTGACCTCCTGGCTGAGTCCGACCCTCTCCATCGCCATCGCTGCCTGGGAGGCCAGGATCTCGAGCGAACTCCACAGCTCCATCAGTTTGTGCTCGGGGCCTGCCACGAACAGGGCGCCGACGAGAGGTTCGCCGGTCGGGCGGTCCGGCAGTGCCAGGGGACACAGCAGCGCGCGTTGTGCTTCGTCCAGACCGTCGACCACACGTCGGTCGAGCTCCCCGAGCGGGACCAGTCGGGCCTCGTGGCTGCTGAGCGCGGAGACCACATTCGGCTCGGTGTCGTCAGCCCTGCTGATTCTCCAGCTCCACGCGTGCGACTCGGTGTGCACGGCGTACAGGCCCGTGTCCCCCTCTGCGGCCAGCAGGACGGTCCTGTGGGGTGCGCCGGGCCCGAACAGCGCGCTCACCGCCCTCTCCACGGAGTTGGCGACCTCGCGCGGTCTGACCGCTGTCAGAAGTGAGGCGGCGGCCACGCGCAGGCCGCGTTCCCTGGCCACGGCCTGCCGGTGGACTCTCACCACGCCCGCGAGCCGCAGAATGACGAGGAGGAACAGCGCTGCGGAGAACACGGCGATGACGCCCGCGTCACTGACCTTGCCGCGCTCGGCCTGGTAGAGCAGAATGCCGGGCGCGACGAGCGAGGCAGCCGCGAGCAGTGCGAGCCTGTGTCCGGGCGGGAAGGCGGGCGGACTGCGCTGGGGCACCTGCTCGGTCAAGTGCCGCATGGTCGGATGGAGCGCGGCGAGACCCCATGCGGTGAAGAACACCACCCAGCCCAGGTCCATGGGGGTGCCGACCTGCCAGGTGCCCTTCAACTGCAGCAGCCCGTACAGCAGGTCCGACGCGAGGATGCCCAGGGTGCCGAGGGTGAGCAGCTGCATGCTGCGCGTGATGGCGACACCCGAGGCGAGCAGGCGGGTGAGCATCGTCAGCATCAGCACGTCGCCGAGCGGATAGGCAATGGAGATCGCCCGCTGTATCCAGGTCATTCCCGCCGCGTGGCTCAGTGGACCGATCAGGTAGACCCAGAGGAGAACGGCCAGACCGGCAGTGAGGATCAGTGCGTCGAGCAGGCTCGGCAAATCACGTCCCGGCCAGCGGTAGTGGATGAAACCGATGAGCCCCGCGGCGAACAGCGGATAGGTGGACAGATAGAAGCCGTCCGCCACCGAGGGGAACGGGTTGCTCTGATCGAAGAAGCTGTTGAGAATGTTGTACGCGGTGTCGCCGGCGGTGAAGGCGAGGTTCGCGGCGGCGAGCGCCAGCCAGGGCCAGCGATGGGTCGGCCGGTTGATGCGGATTCCCACCAGGATGGCGGCGACACCCGCGAGCCCGATGGCGGCCCACATGGTCGTACGTCGCTCCGGATAGGCCAGATACAAGACTGTGCAGGGGACCACGAAGGCGAGGTAGCAAGCCATCAACCGGTGGATCCGCGTCAAGCAAACCGCCTCCTCACGCGGGAGGGAACCGGCAGGCGGGGTTGTCCGCCCTGGTACGGGCCGCGCGACCACCGAAGGCGGACGACGACGGCTCGACCTTGGACCAGAACTACCCGTGGCGACCTGGCAGTTGCAGGTTGGTCTCCGTTTCGAGAGTAGGCGCGGATGGTCCACGGTGCATTTCGGGGAGGACACCTCCTCGGGAGTCGTCCTTGCCGGGCACCGCACCGCCCGGCAGGGTGGTCACGGGGCCCGCCCGTCGGCTCGGCTCGGCCCGTCCCTCTCCATCAGAGCGGCTCCGACCGGCAAGGTCCGCCCCAGCGCCTTGCCGAAGTAGTCCTGCTTGCCCGCATCGGTCCCGAACAGCGAGCTCAGGTCGAGGCCCTTGTCCGCCAAGGCGTTGCACACGGGGACCAGCAGTGCGGCGTCGCTCGCCTTCTTGACGACCGGCGCCTTCCCTCCTTTGAAGCACGGGTCGGCCTCGAAGCCGGTCTTCCGGCCGTCCGTCATCTCCTGACCGGTGGCGGACCGCCACTCCTCGAGACCGGAGTAGGTCTTGCCTCCCCATTGCACGCTGCCACGGCCGACGGTGCTGTAGTAGTCGTTCCCCTGCCACACGGCATGCCCGGTCGGAAACGCCT
This sequence comes from Streptomyces sp. NPDC002835, assembly GCF_053591995.1. NCBI lineage: Bacteria > Bacillati > Actinomycetota > Actinomycetes > Kitasatosporales > Streptomycetaceae > Streptomyces > Streptomyces sp. NPDC002835. Next base: position 34,538 of record NZ_JBSFUW010000038.1, read on the forward strand.
TGCCCGCCACAACGAGCGGTGGACCGTCCGTGACCAGGATGTTGTTACGGAAAGTCATGTTCCGGCCCTCGACGACGGTCAGTCGTACCGCGGGGCCGGGCCGCACCGTGTCCGTCATCACCACGGTGTTGTTGTACACCTGAAGCCTGTGCATCACGGTTCCGTGCACATGGATTCCGCCTCTCTCCGGCCATTTGCGTCCGTCATTGCTGCTGATATTGAAACGGAACACATTGCCGTTGTGGGCGTCGTTCTTCTTACTGGTGTACGCATGGAATCCCGGACCGTCGTTACCGAACGCCAGGTTGTACTGAACGGTCGAATGTGAAACGTTCGAGTCGAGCCCGAAGCCCGCTCCGTCGACCCGCGACCCGGTGTGATTGCGGTAACTGCGGTTGTGTTCCATGAGAAGGCCGGTGGAGTCGTAGCTCCAGATGCCGATCGGTCCCTCCCCGGCTTCGGTCGAGGCGCGGGTCCCGTTGTCGTGAGCACTGGAGTTCTGTATCCGACCGCCCCGGACGCTGCCGAGGACGATGCCGTTCCCGGTGTGCCGATCATCGGCGTCGGGGTCACCCGCGTTGTGGTGCGCCTGGACTCCCGAAACCACCACATCCTCGTGGGCATATCCGACGGGGGCTTCTTCACGGGTCGCCGGGCCGTATGTCAGGAGCCCGATATCCTTGTTGTTCCGCATGACGGAGTCTTTGATCCGCACCTCACGGAAACCGGTCGACAAACTCGCACTGCCGATCTGAATTCCGTTGCTGAATCCGGAGACATTCACGTCGGCAACCGATATGCGCCTCAACTCCTTGCCGTCGGACCTGTCGCTGTAGACATGAATGCCGCCCTGACCGGCATAGGCGCCGTGCCCACCGACGATCGCCAACCCCCGGATTTCCACACCCGCGGTGTTGTGGACGCTGATGCCCGGGGCGTTGTCCGCGACGATCGTGGCCCTCCCGCCGCCGTAACTGCCCACGACCACGGGCTCGTCCGCCCGGCCCGCCTCGCCCTCACCCAGTTTGAGCGAGCCCTGGAAACGGCCACCCCCCCGAAGCAGCAGCCGGTCGCCGGGCTCGAAGGCTCTGACGTCGGCGCGCTCGAGCGACCGCCACGCCTGGTCCGGGGAGCGGCCGTCGTTGTGGTCGTCGCCTTCCGGACTCACGTAGTAGGTACGGGCGGGTGTGTAATGCGGAGTTGCGGCGCAGCCCGCGACGAGAACGCCCGTGAGCGCCGCCGGCACGGCGGCGAGGACGCACCAGCGGCAGCGCCGCAGGCGGCGTGCGGAGTGGTCCGGCATCCCGATCAGCATGTCACGGACTCCTAAGCCGTTCGAACCGCCGGGGAGGGGATGCGCCTGGACATGAACCAGTCCACGGTGTGCCGCAGGCCGTCCTCGATCGTCACCTGAGGGAACCAGCCGAGTTCGTGCTGCGCCCGCGTGATCACGGGACGTCGCCGGGCAGGGTCGTCCACGGGCAGTGGACGGAACTCCAGTCCCGACGACGACCCGGTCGTCTCCCGCACCAGTTCCGCGAGTTCCCGCACCGTTCGCTCGCTGGGATTGCCCAGGTTGAAGGGCCCGGCGAGATCCGAGTCGATCATGGCGATGATGCCCCGTACCAGGTCGTCCACGTAGCAGAAACTCCGTGTCTGACGTCCGTCCCCGTAAATGGTGAGCAGTTCCCCGTCCAGCGCCTGCCGGATGAAGGTGGACACCACCCGGCCGTCGTGGGGGCGCATTCTCGGTCCGTACGTATTGAAGATCCGTACTATGCCGACATTCGCGGCCAGGCTGCGCCGGTACGCCATGGACAGTGCTTCGGCGAACCGCTTGGCCTCGTCGTACACACTGCGCGGTCCCACAGGATTGACGTTCCCCCAATAGTCCTCCTGCTGGGGGTGGACCACCGGGTCGCCGTACACCTCACTGGTCGAGGCGAGGACGAAACGTGCCCGGTGGCTGGCTGCCAGCCGTAGAGCGTTCTCCGTTCCCCTGCTGCCCACGGCCAGTGTCTCCAGGGGGCGGCGGTGGTAGTCGGGGGGCGAGGCGGGGCTGGCGAGGTGTGCCACGGCGTCCACCGGCCCCGGAACGTCGAATGGGGCGGAGACATCGGCGCGGACGAACGTGAACGCGGGGTGTTCGGCCAGATGCGCCGTGTTCTCCGGTTCGCCTGTCGAGAAGTCGTCCACGCACAGGACGCGGTCTCCTCTGCACAGCAGGGCGTCGCACAGGTGCGACCCTAGAAAGCCGCCCCCGCCAGTGACCAGTACATGCATGATTCCTCCACAGTTCGTGCGTTCAGGCGGCGTACGCGCCGTTGATCCGGGGACGGCCGAGTGCGCTCAGCGTCCAGCCCGCCGACTGCCAGGAGGCCGCGTCCAGGGTGTCCCGCGCGTCGAGGATCTGCCGGCTGCGCACCAGGGGGCCGAGCTCGGCGGGGGAGATCTCCCGGTACTCGGGCCAGGCCGTCAGATGCAGGACGAGATCCGCGTCTTCGCACGCCTTGGACACTTCGAGGGTGTACTGCAGTCCGGGGAACCTGTGCCGGGCGTTGTCGACGGCTTCCGGGTCGTGCACCCGGACCTCGGCGCCCTCGCGTTGGATCGCCGCAGCGACGTCCAGGGCGGGCGAGTCCCGCACGTCGTCGCTTTCGGGTTTGAAGGCCGCTCCGAGGCCCGCGATGCGCCGGCCGGCGAAGGAGCCGCCCACCAGGTGCCGTGCCAGGTCGACCGTGCGGCGCCGCTGCCGGGTGTTGATCTCGTCGACCTGGTGGAGGAAGGCGATCGCCTCGCCGGCTCCCAGTTCTTCGGCGCGCGCTGCGAAGGCACGGATGTCCTTGGGGAAGCAACTGCCGCCGAAGCCCAGGCCGGGCTGCAGGAACCGGTGGCCGATGCGCGAGTCCTCGCCGACGGCATCCGCCAGCGTCACCACGTCGGCGCCTGCGGCGTCGCACACCTCCGCCATGGCGTTGATGAACGAGATCTTGGTGGCGAGGAAGGCGTTCGACGCCACCTTGACGAGTTCGGCAGTGGCGGGGTCGGTGCTGAAGAAGGGGACGCCGCTGATCAGCATGGGCTCGTAGATCTCCCGCAGGACCGCCTCGGCGTGCCGGGACTCGACGCCCACGACGATCCGTTCCGGACGCCTGGTGTCGGCCACGGCGAAACCCTCGCGCAGGAACTCGGGGTTCCAGGCGATCTCACTGTGCGGTGCGACGGCCCGCAGGCGTGCGCCCAGGCGGGCCGTCGTGCCGACAGGCACCGTGGACTTGCCGACGATCAGGCTGCCGGGCCGCAGATGCGGTGCCATGCTGTCGACGACGGCGTCGACATGGCTGACGTCGGCCGCTGCACCGCCGGGCACCTGCGGGGTTCCCACGCACACGAAGTGCAGGCGCGCGAACCGGGCGGCCTCGGTTGTGGAGGTGGAGAAGCGCAGCCGTCCCGACTTGACGGTACGGGCGAGGAGTCCGTTCAGGCCGGTCTCGTAGATCGGGGCCTTCCCCTCGCGCAGGGCCGCGATCCGCTCTTCGTCGATGTCCACACCGAGGACCTCGTGGCCGATGTCCGCCATGCACGCGGCATGGACCACCCCGACGTATCCGGTGCCGATGACTGTCATCCGCATTTTCGTTCTCCTTGGTTGAGCGGGCGCGGAGGGTCAGTCCGCGTATCCGAGAGGGTTGAGTTGCCGGAAACGCCACGCGTCCCGGCACATCGCGGCGAGATCGCGGGTCGGGCGCCAGCCCCATTCGTGTGCGATCACGCGGGGATCGGCGACGAGTTCGCTCACGTCGCCCGGGCGGCGGTCCTCGACGGTGTACGGCATCTCCTTGCCGCTGGCCTCGCCGAAGGCGGCCAGCAGCTCCAGGACCGAAGTGCCCGATCCGACGCCGAGGTTGAACACCCGCATTCCGGGTGCGTCGTCGAGATGCTCCAGCGCCATCCGGTGGGCCTCGGCGACATCCATGACATGGATGTAGTCACGGACCCCGGTGCCGTCCCGGGTGGCGTAGTCGCCGCCGTACACCGTGACGCTCCCGCGCTCGCCGTCGGCGACCTGGGCCAGGCGAGGCATCAGGTTGACGTCGCCGCCACGGGGGGACTCGCCGAGCAGGCCGCTGGGATGTGCGCCCACGGGGTTGAAATAGCGCAGGGACAGCACGCTGAACTCCGGGCGGAGCCGGCACACGTCGGCGAGTATCTGCTCACATGCCCACTTCGACGCGGCATAGGGGTTCGTGGGCCGGGCCGGATCGTGCTCGCTCAGCGGCACCTTGTCACTCTCGCCGTAGACGGAGCAGGACGAGGAGAACACCAGCTGGTGGATGCCGTGTTCGTCCATCGCTCGCAGCAGGGCGGTCGTACCGCCGACATTGGTGTCGTAGTACTCGATCGGCTTCCGCATCGACTCACCGACGGCCTTCTTCCCGGCGAAGTGCACCACCGCGTCCACGGAATGGTGGTCCAACACGTCCGAGAGGGCGCGCCTGTTGCGCAGATCCAGCCGGTAGACGGCGCTCAGATAGCGGTCGGCGACCCTCTGCACGCGGGAGAAGACCCGGGGCGAGCTGTTGGAGTAGTTGTCGACGACCACCAGCGCGTAGCCGTGGTCGAGCAGTTCGACACAGGTGTGGCTGCCGATGAAGCCCGCTCCACCGGTGATCAGGATGGTTGACGGTGCTGGCACGGGCTTCTCCTTCGCAAGCTCGTGGGGATGGTTGACCGCGGACACCGGGGGCTCACCAGCCGAGAACGGTGGCCGCGTAGGCGGGGAAGAACGTGAGGGCCAGGACGGCGGGGACGGCGGCGGCGACACCGACGAGCAGCGATGTTCTCGCTGTGGCGAGGGCGGTACGGAAGCTCGTGCCCGCCGCACGGGACGTCTCCCGTACGTGCAGCAAGGGAACGGCCAGGGCGACCACCCCGTAGGTCACGCCGCCGAGCAGGGACAGGAAGACGTAGCCCACCGCGGGACGCGTCAGCTCTCCGAACAGGCTGACACCGGCCAGGGACACCGCCAGGACGGCGAACGGCAGCACCAGGCGGGTCAGCAGGGGTTCCAGGCCGCTGCGTTGCTTGGGAGTGACCTTGAAGACCACCGGCCGAGGGCGCATCCGCTGGCGCGCCGCCCCCAGGACACCCCACACGATGTAGGGCCAGCGGGCGAGGGCGAACAGCCAGATCTCCCAGCTGATGACCGGGGCGGAGGGCGGACGCAGCAGTCCGCACCGCCGCATGAGGAACAGCGTCAGGAGGACCCAGAGGGGCATGAAGAAGAAGTGGAGCAGGAAGTCGAAGTAGTTGACGTTCATCCAGGGCAACCCGGTGAGCACCGCTATCGGCGGCAGCGACATTCCGGCCAGAACGGTCAGTGCGAGCAGCGGGTAGTAGCCCAGCGCGTAGGCGAAGCGCAGACGGCACAGGAAGGGCATACGGCCTATGTGATGCCAGATGAGGCTGAACAGCATCGTGGTGAGGCTGCGTGACCACTGGTATTCCTGGGTGACCATGTCGGCGAAGGTGAGCGGCCCGTCACCGTGTGCCTCTGCGTCGATCGCGAACGCCCCGTGCCAGCCGGCCGAGTTGAGAAGCATCGTCGTGGAGAAGTCCTCCGCGAGCTCCGGCCCGAGCCCCCCGATGTCGCGCAGCGCGGCGGTTCTGACGGCGTAGTGCGAGCCGATGCACATCGGTGCGAGTCCGTTGCTGTGGCCCAGCTGTACGGCCCCGTGCCAGACGGCCTCCCGGTACAGCCGGCCCCGCGCGGACCACGACTGGGCGGCGTTGACGTCGCAGACGCTCGGCGCGGCCACATACCCGATGGCCGGGTCGGCGAACGGCCGCACCATTTCGGCCAGGTAGGTAGGGGTCGGAATATGGTCGCAGTCGAGCTGGGAGACGACGGCGTAGTCGTGATAGCCCCTGCGGTCGTAGAAGTAGGCGAGGTTGCCTTCCTTGCAGCGGGTACGCCGGGGCCAGGTGGTCCGGTGGTACGCCGAGACGCCCCGGCGGCACGACACATGGACGCCGTGGTGACGGCACCACAGGAGGATCTCCTCGGTCGGATCCTCGTCGCACAGCCAGACGTCGTACGGGTGAGGGAAGGCCTGAACCGTCATGGCTTCGAGCGTCCTGCGGACCGTGCACCACTGCTCCGAGGGCGCCCGGGTCACCGCGAAGGCGACCGGCAGTGAGGGGACCTCCAGCGAGGGGTTCACCCGCTTCAGCCTGCTGACGGTGAACAGGAAGTAGAAGGGGAGTGCCGTCAGGTACAGCAGCAGGATGCTGTTGACGATCAGCCCGGCCCATCCGACCCGGTGCTCCGGCCTCAGCCACCACATCCAGAACCAGACGAAGGCCAGCGTCCAGCTGACGGCCAGACCGATGACGACGGCCTGGTCCCCGCCGGACAGCACACGTACGAAGGTGTTGGGGCGTACGGACCGGGCGGGCGGATGCCACCTGAAGACGGGGCCTTCCGCCGTGATCCGTGCGACACGTCCGCCGGACAGTTTCCGGATCTGGGTCTCCAGCGGCGCCCCCGCCTCCGCAACCGCATCGGACAGGGCGCGGCCGTCACTGGTGCCGCTGGGGACTGCGAGGCGCCTGGGGGCCATGAGAACGCTCCGTGATCGGTCGCGTACTGAGCGGGTCGGCTTGGGGGGTGCGCCGGCCTACGGCCGCAGCTTCTGCTGCAGCGATCGCGTAGATATCCGAATTTGTACCAGTATCCGTACTTCGTATATTTACGACGTATACGTACACTTTCTACCGACGGCGACATATGGTCAAGGGGGTCAGGCCGAGAGGTTCATCCCCGCCACGGGAGGCAATGCATGGCCAGGGAGACCGGGCAGGGCGCCGGCCGGCGTGCCGGTGACCGAGGCCGCTACGGTCGGCTTAACCGGGAGCGGGTCCTTGCCACCGCTTTGGAAGTGGTCGATCGTGAAGGGCTCGGGGCGCTGAGCATGCGGCGACTCGGCGCCGAGCTGGGCGTCGAGGCCATGGCTCTTTACCGGTACGCGGATGGCAAGGAAGCCCTGCTGGACGGCCTGGTCGAGGCTCTGTATCTCGAGTTGGAGGACATGCTGGCCACGGAGCCCCGAGATGCGGAAGCGCCGACCGCGAACGCCTCGCGAGGGTCTCCCGCGTGGCGCGCGGAACTCCACCGCATTGCACGGGAGACCTACTTGGTCGCCCTGCGTCATCCTCACGCAGTGCCCCTGTTGGCGACCCGGATGCTGGCCGTCCCCCTCGCACGCCGTCCCCCGGCCGTACTCCGGGACCACGAGCGGGTCCTGACGCTGCTGCAACAGGCCGGCCTGGATGACGCCGCCACGGCACGAACCCACCGGGCGTACACCGCATGGCTCCTCGGCTATGTCTTCGTCGAGCTCCGCTCCATGGTGGACGCTCCCGACGAGTCCGATCCTGCGTTCAGACTCGGCCTCCACCGGATGCCGGCGCAGGAACTTCCCCGGCTCCGCGCGGCCACCGCCGACCTCGCCGAGCGGGAGGGACCGGAGGGACTCGCCGCGGGGCTGGACGCTCTGCTCGACGGCCGCGTTCCGAACAGCGGCGACTCCCCTGCTGCCGGCGGGTCCGGACCTGGGCCGCCGCGTTGATCACGACTCACGAGCGGTGTCGAGGTCACGAAGGTCACCGGACGCCGGCCTGACCGACGTGACTCCCGAGGTCCTGGACCCTGGCCACGTGACGGCTGGCAAGGCCGCACTCAGAGGTACGAGACCCGTGGACCGGGGTATGCCGGGTTCCGAGACGCGTGTCCCGCCGGAGGCCGACGGACTGGTCCTCCGCATCGGACTCTCCGCGGCCGACGCCCACGGCAGTCAGGCACTGAAGCCGGTGCGATCTGTTCCCGGCAGCCGTCGGTCGCAGGCCGCTCGGCCGGTCGGCGTGGAGCCCGTCCGGGCAGGACGTGTGCGGGATCGGCGGGTGCCTGGCATGACCCTCTCCGTCTCTCGGTGACCGTTCGCCATCCCATGGCGAAGGCGTCCTACCCGGCTGACCGGGCGAGCCGGAAGGCAAGACTCGCCACGTTCAACGGGGTGCCCGCTGGTCAACACGGCTCAATACGGCGCGCAGGCATCTGGGTCAGTGCGGGATTGACTGCCCGTCAGGCGGGGTACCGGTCGGCCCTGCCTCACTGCGCGGACCGGAAAGGAGCAGCGATGGCTGAGCGGCACGGCGATGCGGCCGGCCCCGGGGAGCGGGACGCCGGGACATGGCCGCGAACCGGGTGCTGCCTGCGGGGTTTCTCCCGAAAGCCGCCCCACCCGACCGGGCCGTGACATGGACGGGTTCACCGCCGCGCTCGCCCTGCTCGCGTTCGTGCTGCTCGCCCTGGGCGCCGTCCATGGCGCGGCACGGCTCGTACGAGTGACGTCCGACCCCTTGAACGCCCAGCCGTTCGGCTCCGGGCTCGAGCCGGCCGAGCACGCGGTGAGCCGGTTCCATGTGCGCTGGTATCCGGTGACGATGCTCTTCCTGGCCTTCGACATGGAGATGGTCTTCATGTATCCGTGGACCCGGGTCGTCTCCGCCATGGGACCGAGCGCCGTGATCGAGATGTTCGTCTTCCTCGGGGTGCTCGTCGCCGGGGTCCTCTACGCCTGGCGGGAGGGCGCGCTGCGATGGACCTGACGGCCGTGCTGTTGCGTGCGGCGGCCGCACGCCCACGCGTGCTGCTCGCGACGATGCCCGTGGCCGGTACGCGGGTACGGCTGGCCGCCGAGCGGGAGTTCGCCGTACGGGACTTTCCCGTCGCGCTCACCCCTGCCGACGCCGACCTGCTGCTCGTCGCGGGGCCCCGCTGCCCGGCCCTGGACGAGGCCGTCGACCGGCTGTGGCAGGACATGCCCGCTCCACGGGCCCGGGTGCGTGCCGAGCGGGCAGGAGAAGTGGCGGGGGCGCTCGTGGCCGGCTGCGCGCGGCTCGCCGACGCCGCCGGTCAGCGTGCCGCTGCCGGCGGCCATGACGGCGGGGCCCACTCCCACGGCGCGGCGGACGGCGGCGACGAGCACGAGATGCCGGCCGGGCTGCCGATGGCCGAGCAGGGGCCGGACCGTGACGGCCTGGCCCTCGACCGGCTGCATGTCCCGCTCGGGCCGCTCCTCGCCGACTGGCCGTCCGGTCTGGCGCTCCGTCTGACCCTGCAGGGAGACGTCGTACAGGAGGCGGGCATCGAGCCGACGACGCCGTTCCCCACGGCAGCCGCCCCGTCGTTCTGGTCCGAGCCGTGGGCCCGTGCGATCGCCGGCGAACGGGTCGAGGCGGGGGAGGCGGCCCGGCGCCGGGCCGCCTCCCACCTGGACAGCCTCGCCCGCCTCCTCGCCGCCGCCGGATGGCCCGCGGCGGCCACGGCCGCCCGGCGGCTGCGGGACGACCTCCTCACCGGTGCGGCGGCGGACGCCGTACGGCCGAGGGCGCGGCGGCTGGCCGCGCGGGTCGGCCGGTCGCGCACGCTGTACTGGCTGACCCGGGGCATCGGCCCGCTGACGGCCGGTGAGGCGGCGGCCGCCGGAGTGGGCGGGCCCGCCGCGCGGGCGGACGGGGACGTGCCCGCCCGCTACCGGCTGTGGCTCGCCGCCGTACTCGACGACCTGGACCGGCTGGCGGACACCTCTGCGCTCGACCCCGGCCGCGACGAGGGCCCGCGCGGCCCCCTGGACGGGCGACGCAACCCGTCGGCCGCGCTGACGGAGGTGCTGCCACGACTGCTGGAGGGCGCGGAACTGGCGGCGGCCCGGCTGATCGTGGCGAGCCTCGACCCCGACCCGGAGGAACTGACCGGCCGTCCGGCGGAGGTGACCCGTGGTTGAGGTCGCGCCGTGGTGGTCCCTGCTCGTCGCCCCCGCGCTGCTGCTGATCCTGGCCCTGTGCGCGGTCGCCGGCGACGCCCTGCTGGCCGCAGGCGAGGCCGGACGTCCGGCCACGGCGTCCGCGGCCCTGCGCCCGCTGCTCGACGTGCCCCGGCTGCTGGTCGCCCAGCCCCGCCGGACGCCGGCCGCCGACGTCCTGCTGTGGCGGCTGGGCGTACTCGTCGTCCCGGCGGCGGCCGTACTGTCCGTCCTCGTCGTGCCGTTCGGTCACCGTGTCATCGTCGACCTGGAGGTTGGCGTCGTCTGGTTCAACGCCATGGAGGTGCTGACCTGGGGCGGCCTCTGGCTGGCGGGCTGGGGCCCGAACTCCGCCTTCGCCCTGGTCGGCGGCTACCGCTTCGTCGCCCAGGGCCTGGCCTACGAACTGCCGCTGATGTTCGCGCTCATCTCGGCCGCCACCGGAGCCGAGTCGCTGCGCCTGGGGGACATCGTCGCCGCGCAGCAGGGCCTGTGGTTCGCGGTGTGGATGCCGGTCGCGTTCGTCGTCTACCTGGCGAGCGTGCTGGCGTTCAGCTTCCTGGGGCCGTTCGACCACCCGGCCGGCCGGGACATCGCGGGCGGTGTCCTCGGCGAGACCTCCGGAGTCGACCGGCTGCTGCTGCGGGCGGGCCGGTGGCTGCTGCTGGCCGCGGGGTCCGCCATGGCGGTGCCGCTGTTCCTGGGCGGCGGCGCCGGGCCGCTGCTGCCCGCCTGGGCCTGGTCTCTGGTGAAGACCCTCGCCGTGCTCGGGCTGCTGGTGTGGGCGCGGCGGCGGGTCCCGACCGTGCGGGCCGACCGGTACGTGGAGTTCGCCTGGGTCGTCCTCGTCCCGCTGACCATCCTGCAGGCGCTGGTCCCGGCGCTCGTCGTGCTGGGCCGATAGGAGGTGACGGTGTCCGCCGTCCTGTTCGCGGTACTGGCCGTGCTCGCCCTGGTCAGTGCTGTTCTGGTGTTCCGCCTCGGTTCCATGGCCCGGGTGACCTTCGCGCTGCTGGCCTCCCTGTGCTTCGCCGGGGGCGAGGTGGTCCTGCTCGGGCTGCCGTATCTCGGCGTGGTCGTCGTTCTGATGATGGTCATGGAGATGGTCATCATGGCCGTGTTCATGATCGCGTACATGATGAACCCGGCGGGGCTGATGCCCATGTCGATGGTGCACAACAAGCGCGGCTCGCTCGCCATCAGCATCGTGACCTTCCTGGGCCTGGCCGCCGGCATCCTCCTCGTACCGTGGCCGCGCCGGCGGGGCACGGCACCGGCGGACACCACCTTCCAGGTGGGGGAGTCGCTGATGGGCTCCCACATGCTGACGATGATCACGCTCGGTTTCGCCCTGCTCGCCACCATCGTGGCGGCGACCGTCCTGGCGACGGACCGGGGCCGCTACGACCGCTTCGGCGACGACCTCGACCGACGCCCGGCCAACGACCCGGCGGGCGGAGGAGTGGGCCGGTGATCCTCGAACTCTTCCTGCTCCTGGCCGCCGGGCTGTTCTCGATCGGCCTGTACGGCGCGCTGTCCCAGCAGTCCATCGTCATGATCATGATGGGTATCGAGCTGATGATCGGCGCCGTCATCGTGGCCGCCGCCGCGTTCTGGCACTTCCTGGCCCCCGCCGCGGCGAGCGGGCAGGTGATCGTCGTGGCCGCGGTGGTCGCGATGGCCGTCGAGATGGCCATGGGCTTCGCGGTCACCACGGCCATCTTCCGGTCCCGCCAGGTCGACATGGCCGACATGGCAGAGGACCTCAAGGGATGACCGCGCTGCTGTGGCTGCTGGTGGCCCTCCCGCTGCTCACCGGCGGCGCGCTGGCCGTGGCCGGGCGGGCGGCCGACCGGTTCGCCCCCGCCTTCGGCGTGGCCGTCGCGCTGGCGGCGCTCGGCCTGGCGGTCGCGACGGGAGTCGGCAGGCCCGCCGTCCGGGCGCCGCTGTTCGCGGGCATGGAGGCCGGGCTGCGGGTCGACGGCCTGTCCGCGGTGATGGTGATCACCGTGGCCGCGGTCACCACCGCCGTACTCGTCTTCGCCGCCGGGCAGTTGGACCGACCGGCCGGGCCGCCGGACCGCTCTGCCGGACAGTTGGAGCGATCGGCGGGGCCGCCGGACCGCTCCACCGGGCCGCCGGACCCCGCCGCCGGGCCGCCGGACCACACCGCGGGCCGCGCCCGGTTCTTCGGGCTGATACTGCTGTTCGCCGGGGCCATGCTGGTCACCGTCACCGCGACCACGCTGCCCCTGCTGCTCATGGCCTGGGAGATCATGGGCGCCGCCAGCTGGGCGCTCATCGGCTTCCGGTGGCACGAGCCGCACCGCGTCCACGCGGCGGACACCGCCTTCCTCACCACCCGCGCCGCCGACCTGGGCCTGTACCTGGCCGCCGGCGCGGCCGTCGCGGGCGGCGTCGGCTCACTGGAGCTGGACGCCCTGCGCACCGCCGACTCGCCGTGGCTCCAGATGGTGACCGCCGGCGTGGTCCTGGCGGCGCTGGGCAAGTCGGCCCAACTGCCGTTCTCCTTCTGGCTGTCCCGGGCCATGGAGGGCCCCAGCCCGGTCTCGGCGCTGCTGCACTCGGCGGCCATGGTGGCGGCGGGCGCCTATCTGCTGCTGCGGCTGCACCCGCTGCTGACCGCCACCGCCTGGGCCGGACCGCTCGTCGCCTGGACGGGAGCCGCCACCGCCGTGCTGCTGGGCCTCGTGGCGCTCGCGCAGACGGATCTCAAGCAGTTGCTCGCGGCCTCGACCTGCGCGCAGGTCGGGTTCATGGTGCTGGCCGCCGGCGCCGCCGGTGTGGCGGGCGGCACCGCACACCTGGTGGCGCACGCCGCGGTCAAGGCCGGGCTGTTCCTCGCCGCCGGCGCCTGGCTCACCGCCCTCGGCACCAAGCACCTGCCCGCACTGCGCGGCGCCGCCCGCGCGTACCCGCTCGTCGGCGCCTGCTTCGCCGTCGGCGCCCTGACACTGGCCGGACTACCGCCGCTGTCGCTGTGGGCCACCAAGGACGAGGTGCTGGCCGCGGCGTACGAACGCGGCACCGCCCTGTACGCGGTCGGCCTGACGGCCGCCGCCGTCTCGGCCCTCTACAGCGTCAAGGCCCTCTGGTACGTACTGCGTCCGCTGCCGGTGGACGCCGCGCCCCGCGACCCCGAACGCCCCCGCAGGACCGGCTGGGCGACGAGCGCGCCCCTGGTGGTGCTCGCCCTCGCCGCCGCCACGCTCGGCGTCCTGGCGCTGCCCGGCGTCGCCCGCGCGCTGCGGTCGGCGGTGGGCACCCCCGGCGAACCCGCCCCGCACCTCTGGGAGCTCACCCTCTCCGCGGCCGTCGCCCTCGCCGCCGCGGCGCTCGTCTGGTGGCGCGGCCCACGCCCGGCCCCGGTACCGGGCGCCGTACGACGGTGGGCGGCCGGGTGGCTGGGGCTGGAGCGGGCCGCGCACCTCCTCGTCGCCCGCCCGGTGATGGCGCTGGCCCGGAGGCTGGCCGTGTTCGACGACCGGGTCGTCGACGGGGCGGTGCGGCAGGCGGCGCGCGGCGGCCTCGCGAGTGCCCGGCTGGCGCGCCGTGCGGACGACAGCGGCATCGACGCGCTGGTGAGCGCAGTCGCCGCCGGCGCGCGCCGGCTCGGCGGCCTGGCACGCCGCCCCCAGACCGGGCTCCTGCACCAGTACTACGCCCAGGCCGCGGTGGGCTTCGCCGTGCTGGTCCTGATCCTGCTGTTGGTGAGGTAACCCATGCTGACCCTCGTCGTCTTCCTGCCGCTGCTGGTCTGCGTCGTGCTGTGGCTCTGGCCGCGAGCCCTGCCCGACCGGGCGTGCACGACGGTATGGACCGCGACCGCCGCGGCCGACCTGGCCCTGGTCGTCGCCCTGTGGGCCGGCTTCGACACCGGCGGCGGCCTCCAGTACGAGCAGCGGATCTCGTGGATCCCCGGTGCAGGGGTGAGCTACCACGTCGGCGTGGACGGCCTGTCGCTCCCCCTGGTGGCGCTGACCTGCCTGCTGTTCCTGGCCGTCGCCGTGTACTCGCTGCGCGAGACCCGCCGGGTCCGCAACTACGCGTGCCTCTTCCTGTTCCTGCAGTCGGTGTCCCTGGGACTGTTCGTCGCCCTCGACCTGATTCTGTTCTTCGTCTTCTTCGACCTGTCCATCGTCGGCATGTTCTTCGTCATCGCCGGATGGGGCCACGGCGAGCAGGGGCGCGCGGCGGCGCTCAAGTTCTTCCTCTACACCTTCATCGGGTCCCTCGCGCTGCTGCTCGGCTTCATCGGCCTCTTCCTGGCCGCCGACCCCCACACGTTCGACATGGTGGAACTGGCCGCGGCCGACCCGCTGGCCGGCCGGGGAACCTACGCCGGGCTGGTGCTGCTCGCGATCGGCGTCGGACTGGCCGTGAAGACACCCACCGTGCCCTTCCACACCTGGCTGCCGCCCGCGCACACCGACGCCCCCGCCGCCGGGTCGGCGATCCTGGCGGGCGTGCTGCTGAAGATGGGGACGTACGGCTTCGTCCGTATCGCGATGCCCATCCTGCCCGGCAGCTGGCGCGACCATGCGCTGGTGTTCATCGTCGTCGGCGCGGTCTCCGCCGTGTACGGGGCCCTCGTCGCCCTCGGGCAGACCGACTTCAAACGGATGATCGCCTACACGTCCGTCAACCACATGGGATACGTCATCCTCGCGGTCGGCGCCGCCGGCGTGCTCGCCGACACCGACACCCAGGCCCGCGCCCTGGCCGTCACCGGCGCCGTCGTCCAGATGGTCAGCCACGGACTGCTCACCGGGGCGCTGTTCCTGCTGTGCGGCGTGCTCCACGACCGCGGCGGGACGTACGCCATCGACGCCTACTCCGGGCTCGCCGGGCCGATCCCGCGGTTCGCCGGCGTCACGGCTGTCGCCGCGTTCGCCAGCCTGGGCATCCCCGGCTTCTCCGGTTTCATCGCCGAGTTCCAGATCTTCACCGGCAGCCTCGCCTCCCAGGCCACCGCCACCGCCGTCGCCGTCACCGGCATCCTGCTGACCGCGGCCCTGTTCCTGCGCGCCCTGCGCCGTATGCTCCTGGGCCCGACACGGCTGCCCGGCTCCGTCCGCACCGGCGGCTTCCGGGACCTGGCCCCCACCGAGGCCGTCTCCATCGTGCCGCTGCTGGGCATCGCCCTGGTCATCGGCGTCCTGCCGCGGCTGCTGCTGGACGTGATCGAGCCCGCCGGCCGCACCCTGGCCGAACTGGTCGCCCGATGAACGACAACCTCGCCGCCCTGCTGCCCGAGACCGCCCTGCTCGGCGCGGCCGTCGTCGGCCTCCTGGCCGGGTCCTGGCTGCCCCGCCGCCACCAGTGGGCCGTCGCGGCGCTGGCCGCCGCGGCCTGCCTGGCCGGTCTCGCCGCCACCGCCGTCACGATGGCCACCGGCCGCGAACAGACCGTCTTCTCGGCCTCCTTCGCCGTCGACGCGGCCACCAACGCAGGGCGCCTGATCGTGCTCGGCGCCCTGCTGCTGATCCTGGCCACCTCGGTGGAGACGGTGCGCGGCCACAAGAGGGAGAGCGAGTACTACGTGCTGCTCCTGCTCTCCGCCGCGGGCACCCTCGCCATGATCGGCGCCAGTGACCTGCTGACCCTCTTCGCCGGCTACCTGCTCGCCAGCGTCCCCGCGTACGCGCTCGCGGGCTTCGCCAAGGACGCGTCCGCCACCGAAGCGGCGATGAAGTACTACCTGATGGGCGCCGTCCTCGGCACCACCATGCTCGCCGGCGTCACACTGCTGTACGGCGCCGGCCGCGCGACCGTCTACGGGCAGCTGCACGAGAACCTGCCCACGGCGCCGCACGCGGTGGTGGCCCTCGGCCTCGTCGCCGTCCTCAGCGGCCTGCTGTTCAAGATCGGCGCGGTGCCGGCGCACTTCTGGGTGCCCGACGTCACCGAGGGGACCAGCGCCCCGGTCGCCGCCTACGTCACCACGCTCCCCAAGATCGGCGGGCTCGTCGCCGCGTTCCGGCTCGTCCACCAGGCGCTGCCCGCGCAGACCGTCGACTGGCCCCTGCTGGTGGCCGTGCTCGCCGCCGCCTGCATGACACTGGGCAACCTCGCCGCCTTCTTCCAGACCTCCGTCAAACGGCTCCTGGCGTACTCCACGATCAGCCAGGTCGGCTATCTGCTCATGGCCGTCGCCGTCGCCACCCGCAGCGGCCTCGCCCAACAGGCGCTGCTGTTCTACCTGGCCGCCTACGCCCTGACCAACATCGCCGTCTTCTCCGTGGTCACCGAACTCCCCAACGCCCGGACCCTGGACGACTACCGCGGCCTCGCCCGGCGCCGGCCCGCCCTCGCCGCCGTACTCGTCGTCTGCCTGCTCGGCTTCGTCGGAACGCCGCCCACCGGCGTCTTCCTCGGTAAACTCGAAGTGTTCAGCGCCACCGTCGACGGCGGCTACACCTGGCTCGCCGCCCTCGCCGTCGCCAACACCGTCGCCTCCCTCTTCTACTATCTGCGCTGGCTCGGCCCGCTCTTCCGCCCCGTCCCCGACGATCTGCCCGCCCGTACGCACCTCGTCCTCGGCCGCTGGTCCGCGACCGCCGCCTACACCGCCGGCGGCGCGTCCCTCGCCCTCGGCATCGCGGGCGGGGCGGCGATCCCGCTCACCCTCGGCCCCCTCCTGCGCTGACGGCCCCGGCCGCGGGCCGTGCCACGCAAGGGGACCCGTTCGAGGAGGTCTGACGTGCCCGTGAACCACGCCGGTCCCGCCGACTCCTGGTGGAGCGAGTCGGTGGTCTACCAGATCTATCCGCGCAGCTTCGCCGACTCCAACGCGGACGGAATCGGCGACCTGCAAGGCATCACCGAGCGCCTCGACTACACCGCCCGGCTCGGCGTCGACGTGCTGTGGCTCTCGCCCGTCTACCCGTCCCCGCACGACGACAACGGCTACGACATCAGCGACTACCGGGACATCGACCCGTTGTTCGGCACCCTGATCGCCAACGTCCCCGCCACCACCCCGCTCACGGCCACGCACACCCTCCGGCCCTGGGAGGCCCGCGTCCACCGCCGCACCGCCTGGCATCCCGGGCCCCGGCATCCGTAGCCGTATCCCGGCCGAACGCGCCCCACGACGCCCACCGCGCGACGATGGTGAGTACGGGACGCGTCGGTCGTTTCAGAGAGGCGGCACGGTGATGCGGTACGTGACGGTGACGGCCCTGAGCCACCCGGGGCTGGTCCGCGATCACAACGAGGACAGCGTCGTGGTCGGCCCGTGGACGCTGTGCGGCACCGTGACCGAGAATCCGCAGACCCTCATCTTCCCCCTGGGTACTCCGCTCGTCGTCGCGGTCGCCGACGGCATCGGCGGACAGCCGGGCGGCGAGGTGGCCAGCGCACTGGTCGTCCGGCACCTGGCGTCGTACGGCCCCTCCCTGGACAGCGAGGAAGCGGTCCGTGACGCGTTGAACGAGTGCAATCACGCGGTGTACGCGGCGGCCGAACGCGATCCCGAGCTGCTCACCATGGGCACCACGGTCGCGGGCGCCGTCGTCCTGGAGGAGTCGCTGCTGGTGTTCAACGTGGGCGACAGCAGAGTGCTCGACACGTCCGGGGGCGATCTCCGCCGGCTGAGTGTGGACGACAGCCCGCCGCTGCCGCCGGGGCGGCGCACCACCTCACTGGTCACCCAGGCGCTCGGCGGCGGCCACCGGTTCAGCGCCGTCACCCCTCACATCACGAAGTCGCCGCTCTCCGCGGCCGATCGCATCCTGGTGTGCACGGACGGACTGACGGACCCCGTGCCCGAGGACGTGCTCCGCGAGCTGCTGCGGGCCCACGACGGCGGCAGGGCGGCCTACGAGATGTGGAAGTCCGCCATCGAGGCGGGCGGCCCCGACAACATCACCCTCGCGCTGATCGGCATCGGCGGTGACGACGACCAGTAGGGGCGCCGCCGTGGCAGGGTAAGAGACGACCGGCGACCCCGCCCCGTACCGCCCGTCGCGCGCGGGCGCACGCCGTGAAACCTCCGCCGCATGGTTCTAACCTGGGGAAATGGGCAGTGGCCTGGTCACTCTGTTCCTCTGCGGCGATGTCATGCTCGGCCGCGGTGTCGACCAGATCCTGCCGTATCCCGGCGACCCGGCACTGTGCGAGGAGTATGTACGCGACGCCCGCGCCTACGTCGAGCTCGCGGAGGCCGCCAACGGCCCCATTCCCCGCCCCGTCGACCCCGCATGGCCCTGGGGCGACGCGCTCCAGGTCCTGGACGACGCCGCGCCCGCCGCCCGCATCCTCAACCTCGAGACCGGCGTCACCCGGCACGACACGTTCGCACCCGGCCGGTACGTCCACTACCGGATGAACCCCGACAACCTCCCCTGCCTGGCCGCCGCCCGCCCCGACGTCTGCTCACTGGCCAACAACCATGTCCTCGACTTCGGCCGCCCCGGACTGGCAGAGACCCTCGACGTCCTGGCGGCCGCGGGTCTGCGGACGGCGGGCGCCGGGCCGAACGCCGACGCGGCGAAGCGTCCGGCGATCGTCCCCGTGGACGGCGACCACCGGGTCCTGGTCCTCTCCCTCGGGATGCCCTCCAGCGGCATCCCCGCGCACTGGGCGGCGACGGAAGACCGCGGCGGGGTGCGGTTCGTGGCCGGAGCATCGCAGGCCGCCGCGTACGAAATGCTCGGTCTGGTACGGCAGACGAAGCGGCCCGGCGACATCGTGGTGGCGTCCATCCACTGGGGCTCCAACTGGGGATACACCGTCCACCGGGACCAGACCGCCTTCGCGCACGCGCTGATCGACGGCGGCGTGGACGTCGTGCACGGTCACTCCTCGCACCACGCCCGGCCCCTGGAGACGTACCGGGGGAAGCTCGTCCTCTACGGGTGCGGCGACTTCATCGACGACTACGAGGGCATCACCGGCTACGAGGAGTACCGGGACGACCTCCGGCCGCTGTATCTCGTCTCGGTCGAGCCGGACACCGGCCGCCTCGCCGACGTGCGCGTCACCCCCTTGCAGGCCCGGAAGATGCGGCTGCGGCACGCCTCGTACGAGGATGCCCGGTGGCTGCGCGCACTCCTCGACCGGATCGGTCACGGCTTCCGCGCGAGCGCCGACTCCCATCCGGCGGGCACGTTCGTCCTCCGGCCGTCGTGACGGCGGCATCCGTGCCCGTTGCGGTGTCGGTGCACAGCAGACCGTCCCTCCATGGCCAATATGGACTCCGACTGGAAGGTGACCTCACCATGAAGACGCCTCAGATCGTCACGCCGCAGAAGTGGGAGGCGGCGCGCGAGCAGCTGCTCGTGAAGGAGAAGGAGCTGACCCGCGCCCGGGACGCGCTGGCCGCGATGCGCCGGCGGATGCCGTGGACGGCCGTCGACAAGGAGTACGCGTTCGAGGGACCAGGCGGCCGGGCGAGCCTGCTCGACCTGTTCGAGGGCCGTCGTCAGCTGATCGTCTACCGCGCCTTCCTCGAGCCCGGCGTGTCCGGCTGGCCGGACCACGCGTGCGTCGGCTGCTCCATGGTGGCCGACCACGTCGCCCACCTCGCGCATCTGAACGCCCGCGACACCACCCTCGCCTTCGCCTCCCGCGCGCCGCAGCCGGACATCGAGCGCGTGAAGGCGCGGATGGGCTGGACGATGCCCTGGTACACGATGCTCGACGACTTCGACGCCGACTTCGGCGTGGACGAATGGCACGGCACGAACGCGTTCATCCGCGACGGCGACAGCGTGTTCCGCACGTACTTCATCAACAACCGCGGCGACGAGGCGCTGGGGACCACCTGGAGCTACCTCGACATGACCGCCATCGGGCGGCAGGAGGAGTGGGAGGACTCGCCGGAGGGCTACCCGCAGACCCCGCCCTACCAGTGGTGGAACTGGCACGACGCGTACGGCGACAACGAGCCGGCGCGAGGCTAGTCGCCCGTTGCGTCGCCCGGTCGGCCCGCCGGCGTGCCGGCGACCTGGGTGACGAGGAAGTCGAGCCGCTCCTCCTGGCCCTCCGGGGGGATGCGGCCGCTGTCCGACAGGACGGCCATGCCGTGCAGCGCGCTCCAGACGACCTCGGCGAACAGTTCGCGCCGCTCGTTGGCCGGGCGGAAGCAGCTGACGAACTCGTCAAAGCCGGCCCGTAGCGGGGGCAGTGTCTCGGCGCTCGCGAACTTCAGGTCCGTCGGCAGGACGAACATGGCCTGGTACAGGGCCGGCCGCTCGGTCGCGAACTCCAGATAGGCGCGGCAGACGGCATGCAGGGCACCATCCGGCTCCGGGGCGGCCTGCCGCGCGCGGCGCAGGTGGGCGGCGAGTTCACCGAAGCCGTCGACGGCGACGGCGCTCACGATGGCGTCCTTGCCGTTGAAGTGGCTGTACAGCACCGGCTGGCTGTACTCGACGCGCTCAGCCAGCCGTCGTGTCGTCACCGCCTCCCACCCCTCGGCCTCCGCGAGCTCGCGCGCGGCTGTGACGATCAGCTGATGACGGTGGGCGCGTTCACGTTCACGGCGCTCGTTGATGGCGGACATGACGACATCCTAGCAACGCTAGACAACCTGTCGAGGCTAGAGCTATCGTCGCTACCACTACTAGCGCCGCTAGGAACTGCTGCGGGCGCTGCCACCGAGAGGGGAAGCAACCCATGCTCACCAACGTCGCCGCCGCGCTGGCCGGAGTGATCGGCGCAGGCATCATCTTCATCGGCGCACGCGCCTTCTGGGCACCGCAGGCCGCGGCCGGCTTCGGCATCCCCGACACGCCGACCGGGGACCGTAACTTCCAGGCCTGGTTGACCGTCAAGGCCGTGCGAGACATAGCCTCGGGGCTCTTCATCTTCATCCTGCTGATTGGCGCGACACCCCAGCTGCTGGGCTGGTTCATGCTGGCCGCCACCGGCATCCCCGTCGGCGACGCCCTGATCGTGCTGCGCAACAACGGGCCCAGGGCGGCCGTTTACGGCGTCCACGGGTCCACCGCCGCGGTGATGCTAGTGATCAGCGTGCTGCTGCTCGTCGCGTAGCCGTCAGAAGCGGCCTTGCGGTCCGGTCAGTCGGGACGTCGCGCCCAGAACAGCACATGCCCGCCGTCCCCTTCCGGGACGAACTCTTCCTGCTCGACCGTCAGTCCGGCGGCGGCGATCCAGGCGCGGTTGGTGCCGGCGTCCGCATGACTCCACCACATGGCCACGCCGCTTCCCAGCCAGTCCTCGTCCACACCGGTCCACTCGTGCCGGCCGGTGCTGCACAGGAGCAATCCGCCGGGGCGGAGCCATGAAGCGATGTTCTCCAGCAGTGGGCGCTGTTCCTCCAGTGGGATGTGGATCAGGGCGTAGAGGAACACCACGGCGTCGAAGGACTCGGCGGGGAAGTCCACCGAGGTGGCGTCGGCCCTGATGAACTCGGCCCGAGGTACGAGCTCCCGCGCCCGGCGGACCTGCAGGTCGCTGATGTCGACGCCGGTGACATGGTGTCCTGCCGCCACGAGATCACGCACGACCGGTACTTTACTGCCGCAGCCGAGGTCCAACACCTCGCAGCCGTCCGACAGCCGGGCATTCAGACTCTCGGTCCAGGAACGGTACTTCGAGTCTGAGTCGTAGGCCTCGCCATAACGCACCGAGAGCGCGTCATATCCGCGCCGGACCAGGTCCTTCGGATCTTCAACCGTCACATCGCGGACGCTGTCGCCCTTGGTTCGGACCAGGCGAACGGTTTTGTGGAGGGCCAGAGCTGTCGACGGGAGCGGGCCGGTGGACTCGTCTGCCCGTGGCCATGAGGTACGACAAGTGGGGCCCCACGCCCTGGCGTTGAGGCGCTCGGAAATCGGTGGAGCAGCGCCGCGTTGCGCCATTACCGTGCTGCCGAGCCATGTCGCCCACGCAAGGACGTGCCGTTGTACACCGTGTGAGACCTCCCGAGCGCTGATCTGTCGCGCGTCGCGCATCTGCGCCGCGCTCCTTTTTGCTGCGGACTTCTCACTGAAACCGGTGTACTTCTGTGCTCGAAAACTGGGTGGTCGTGCCCACCTGCCTGCCGCTCGTTCGCCGTCGTTGCCACACATGCGCGTCCGAGCGTTTCCGGGCAAGCGGTAAATTCCGCGTCAACGCACACCACAAGCTCATCGACGCCTGGCTCCTCGCGCTCTGTACCGCTTGCGGGGAAGCAGCGAAGCTCACGGTCCTGGAGCGGACGAACGTGCGCTCCGTACGACCTGAGCTGCTGGACCGGCTGCATGGCAACGACCTCGGCCTGACGGCTGAACTACTCCAGGATCCGGTCGTGCGGCGCCGTAATCGCATCGCCCTTGACTGGGGCAACGGCTGGCGCCTCGACACCGGCGGACCGGATCACCTCGAACGCGAGGTGATCGACGTCTCGGTCCGCTTCGCGGCACGGATACCTGTCCGGCCGGTGCGACTGATCTCTGAGGGCTGCGGTCTTTCGCGGGCCGAGGCCGAAAGGCTGATCAGTGAGGGGAAGCTCGTTTCGGCGGTCCGGCTGAGCGGCAGGGTCTCCGGCGACTTCACCTTCATGCTCAAGCGCTGAGCCTCCACGGGGCCACGGGCCTGTCCGGCGTGATCCGCCGGACAGGCCCTGGCGGCCGAGTCCTGCCTGTCACCGGACTACGCGTCGGGCAGCACACCGGCGTTGGGCTCGGAGACGCGATCCACCCGCAGCGTCATACGGCGCACGGATCCGGCCGCGGCGATCAGGACATCGGGCACATGGTCCTCGTAGAAGCGGACGTACCCGACGGCGCCCGTGCTCGTCGTACGGGCGCCGAGCCACAGCACGATCGTGCGCAGGTCCTCGAACTCGTCGGGATGGGATTCCTGACGGACGGTCAGTGTCCATCCCCGGCCGTCGGACCGCAACTCACCAACGAGGGCGCCCCCGATGCGCCGCGCCGGCCCCCGGGCGTCCCACAGCGGGTACGCGTACACTCCCTGGCAGTCGCCGCCCTCGTCTCCCAAGTGCCAGCGGAGCAGCGCGAGTTCCTACGCGGGAAGCGAGTCCGGGAGGTCGAGGGTGAGCTGGAACTCGTATACGTCGGCCATGGCCGCAAGGTTACGAGCCCCGCACTGAGGCAGGTGACGCCGCGGCCGCGATGTCAGCGGTGGCCCAGCACATTGATCACCCGGCCGTCGGGGTCGCGGACGAAGAACCGGCGGACGCCCCACTCCTCGTCCTGCAAGGGGTGCACGATTTCCGCGCCGCTGTCCCGTACCGCCGTGTACGCCGCGTCGACGTCGTCCACCTCGACACTCATGTCGGGCGTGACCGGCGCGGTCTTGTCGGCGGCCATGAAGCTCACCTGTGCAGCCGGAGCGGACGGTGAGGCGACTGTCGAGATCCAGCCGAGGTTCATGACCTCCTCGAAACCCAGCAGACCGTAGAACTCCCGGTTCTCCTCCTTCGCGTCCGACCGGAAGACGGGCACGACACGGCGAACGGCCATTGACGACTCCTGATGCGATGGGCGGTGTTCCTGGGACTACTCGGTGGGCTGCCGGCGCGCGGCGTCCAACTCGTGGCTCATCTGTTCCGCCGCCACGGACATGTCGGTGATCCAGTTCTGCAGCTCGGCGTCCCGGTTGATGGGAACCACCATGCTCAGGCTCGCGGTGACGAAGCCCGCGGAGAAGACCGGAACGGCGACGCCGCTGACACCCTCCTGCAACTCGTCGCGGGAGTACGCGTATCCCGCCTTACGGATCTCCTCCAGCTGCGCGACCAGCGCGTCCGGCGCGGGGCTGTTCTCGATGAGCGGCCGCCGGATCCGGTCGGGCAGGAAGGCGAGGATCGCGCGACCAGCCGCGCCCACGTGGAGGGGGTGTCGGAAGCCGGGATCCAGTGCGACGCGCACCAGATGGCGGGCGCCGGGCACGATGTCGGCCGTGACGAGGTCGTTGCCCTCGCGCATGCTGAGGACCGTCGCCTCCCCGGTGGCCGCCGTCAGCTTCTCCATGATCGGCCGCGAGATGTGCAGCAGTTCGGGTTCGACGCTCGCCGCGAGCTGCCGCAGAACCATCCCCAACTCGTATCCGCCGGGCTGCCGCCG
The DNA here is from genome assembly GCF_053591995.1 of Streptomyces sp. NPDC002835. NCBI lineage: Bacteria > Bacillati > Actinomycetota > Actinomycetes > Kitasatosporales > Streptomycetaceae > Streptomyces > Streptomyces sp. NPDC002835. The sequence continues at coordinate 58,467 of NZ_JBSFUW010000038.1, forward strand.
TACGAAGCCGCGCTGCTCCAGCGTCGCCAGGAGCCGGTGGGCGACGGTGCGGTGCATACCCAGTCGGTCCGCGAGTGCCGCGGCGGTGCCCCGGCCCCCCTCGCTGATGCTCAGCAGCAGCAGGAGCGCCTGGTCGGCGGTCTTGGAAATCTCCGGCATTGAAACCCCTTGTTCGCCGTGCCGCGACACGTTGTCGGCCGGTGAGGGCCACGATAGTGACCTTCTCGCGGCCGTGTTGACGAGAGACGGCGCCGTCAACGAGAGATGTCGCTCGCCTGTTGACGGGGTCGACCCTCCACTGCACACTGTCACTACCGATAAACGAGATCGTAACACCGGTAATCGGAACAGGGGGCTGGTGGGGCTTCTCTCCATCCGTTGACCAGGCCTTCAGCCCCCGCGCACCGCCGGCACAGGTGACCCGACCCTCGCCGCGGCAGCTCCTCCTTCACCTGCCCCTTCTCCCTTCACCCTGCACCACCCGTGAAGCGACAGGGCGTTCAGACCTCACGGATCGGCACTCCAATGCTGCAGAGCCGCACAGCAGGCACTCCCAACGAAAGCATCCAGTGGTGGCGCATCTGGGCCACCAATCACCGCGTCCTCGCCGCGGTGGTCGCCGGCGTCGTCGCGACCCACGTGGCGACCATATTCGGCTACTGGTTCCCCGGCATCGGGCTGACCAGGCTGGACTGGAACACCGCGAACGGCTGGGTCTACGCGCCCTTCGGCTCGCCCCTCGCCAAGTTCGTCACGGGAGGCGTGTTCCACTACCTCGACGGCATCGTGTTCGCCGTGGTCTTCGCCTGCGCCCTGCACCCCGCGCTGCCCTGGCGGAACACGCCGATGGGCAACATGGCCAAGGGACTCGTCTTCGGCACCGTGCTCTCCGTCATCAGCGTCGCCTTCATGACCCCCCAGGTCTACGGCCCCGCACGGGGCGCCGACCCCGGTTTCCTCAGCCTCGACCTCGGCGGCACGTACATCCTCACCGTGTTCGTCTGGCACTGGGTCTACGGGCTGCACCTCGCGCTCATCTACAACCCGCTGCCCACGCTGGATGGCAACGTCGAGCCCGGCGTGCGGAAAGCTTCACCGGCCGGCCGCGACGAGCCTCCGGTGCTCTCCGAAGCGGCCGATGCGCGCTGAACAGGACGGCCCAGGGAGGCTGCTGACCGCCGGCGGCGCTTCTGAAGGTGCGGCAGGCCGCCCGCCCACCGGCGGGCGGCCTCTCCCGGCACCGGCAGACCGACCAGCAGCGATCACGACGCCAGGCGCCGGGGATCCTCGAGGAGACCCTGCCCTTGGGTACAGCGGCACAGGTATAGCCCCCGCGACAGCCCAAGTGGGCGATCGGACAAGGTGGTTGGACCGCCGGCCGGGCCCGGTCGGCCTGGCTCCTGTGCGCCTGCCGGGAGTTCACCCGCGGGGGCGCTCCCGGGCGCGTCTGCGGAGAATGACGACGAGGTCGACGGCCGCGACGATCGTCAGGAGACCGCAGCCACCGGCGAGCAGGCCCAGTTCCCAGCGGCTCGGGGAGTCGCCCGGACCGGCCGCCGCCGTCCACACCACGAACAGCGCCGTGAGCGCGGCGAACAACACCACTCCGGCGCAGGACAGCACCAGACGCAGCCCAAGCGCGCTACGAGCCGTGACAGGTTCGGTCCCGGTCCTTTCGTACCGCCGCCCGATCATCCCCGAACGCGAGCGGGGAACCGGGTCCGGGCGGCGGCGACGGGGAGACGTCATGGTGTTGTTCCCTTCCTCTCTTCCGGCATCCGGACGGCCGCAGCGCGTGCCGCTGGGCCCGGTCCGGTCCGCTCAGTGCCGTGGCTTCGCCTCGTAGCGGGGGCCGAGGTCAGGAGTGTCGGATCCGCCCAGTTCGGTGACGAGACGGTGGGTGACGACGAGGTCGTGCAGCAGCGGCCGCGTCTCGTCCGTAGTGCGTCCGGCGGCACGGGCGATCTCGTCCAGGTGGGCGCCTTCGCCGCCGTGCTCCTGCTGGACGCGGACGAGGCAGCGGAAGACCTGCTCATGGTCCTCGGTGTAGTCGCGGCCCCGGCCCGGGAACGCCGGTTCCGTCTTCTCGGCGGGGGCGGCACGGCTCGCCGAACCGCCGGTGCGGGAGCCCTGCTTGCCGCGGTGGATCGGGGCGGTCTTCTCCTCGTGCGTGAGGGTGGCACTGTGCGGCATGTGCGTGCTCTGCTTGGACGCCCCGGTCGTCGTTCCCTCGGCGCTCGGTGACTGCCCGGCCCGTTCGGCCTCGTGGGCCGCCGCACGGCGCTGGTCCTCGTCGCCTTCCATCTTCTTGCGCACCATGGTGTGCTCCTTCGCTGTCGGCACGGCCGGACGGCCGCCGAGAGCTGTACGGCAGGTGGGTCACACACGGCCTCCCTCGCGGAGTGCGGCAGGCCCCGTACCGGTACCCGTCGTTCCCCCGGTGACACAGCGCACGGCGGGTGGGCGCTCAGGGCGCGGGCTCCCGGCCGGGGCCCTGAGCCGACGAGCTGCCGAAGCGGGCCAGCGTGGCGATCACCTCGTCGTCGGAGACCTGGGCGAAGTCCTCGTACCACTCGCCGACGGCCCGGAAGGCGCTCGGCTGATGCAGGCACACGATGTCGTCGGTGTCCTGCCGCAGCGCTTCGACGGCCTGCGGGGAGCCGACCGGCACCGCGAGGATCAGCCGGCCCGGGTTCTTGGACCGCAGATTCCGCAGGGCGGCACGGGCGGTGACGCCGGTGGCGAGCCCGTCGTCGACGACGATGACGGTCCTGCCCTCGTACTCGGGCGCCGGACGTCCGCCCCGGTACAGCTCCTCACGGCGGTGCAACTCCGCCCGCTCGCGGGTCACGTCGCCCGTGAGGTCCGACTCGGTCAGGCCGAGCATCCTGAGGGACCGCGGGTCGTAGACCGGCGGGTCGTCGCCGGCGATCGCCCCGATACCGGTCTCCGGACGGCCGGGGACGCCGATCTTACGGGCCACCAGCACGTCCAACGGCACCTTGAGGGCGTCGGCGACCTCCGCGGCGACGGGCACGCCGCCCCGCGGCAGGGCCAGGACGAGCGCGTTCGTGAGGTCCCCGGAGGCCGCCCATTCGAGCAGTCTCACGGCGAGTTCCTGGCCGGCGTGACGGTGGTCGTGGAAGTACATGGCATTCCTCCGGGCTGGTGCTGCTGCGTCGCGGCCGGTGCTCACACACCGGTCGGCCAGGTCTCCTCCTCCCGCGTGTCGGCCGGGGCGGTGTGGAGCGGGGTGAGGGCGGTGGTGCGGTCGAGGAAGCAGAAGGCGTCGTAGCGTTCGCCGAGGACCGTGGACACGTAGTTGCCCCACTTCTCACGCTCGGGCCGGTAGACGACGCCGATCGCGCGGTGGTCGCGCTCCTCCCGGAGCCAGCCGCCCCGCCCCCGCTTCGGGAACACGAACAGCCCCGCCCCGCCCGGCAGCGCCTGATGCGTCAGCTCCTCCGGGCTCCCCGGGCGGGCGGGCGGGACCTGGATGGCGCGGGCGCGCCCGCCCCACCGGTCGGAGGCGACGACGGAGCCCTCGTAGGAGCCGAACCCGACCAGCACGACGCCGTCGTCCGCGTGCCTCTCCCGTACCAGCTGACCGACGTTGACGAGGCCGGCCGCCGCCATGTCCGTGGCCCTGGCGTCCCCGACATGGGTGTTGTGCTCCCAGACCACCGCTCTGGCCCGCGGCCCGTAGTACTCCATGAGCCGCTGGAGGGTGTCGGCCATGTGATGGTCCCTGATGTTCCACGACTCCGGCCCTCCGTGCAGCATCGCCCGGTAGTACCGCTCGGCGCCGACCAGCACCTCGGCGTTCTGCCGTGCGGCGAACTCGGCGAGGCTGCCGTCGGCCCGGGACGCCTGTTCCGCCCTGCGCCGCAGCTGTACGAGCAGGGCGAGGACCTCGGGTTCGCAGCCGGACGGCACGAGCTGGGTCGCCATGGCGTAGGACTGCGGGTCCTGCGCGTACGGCTCGAAGCAGCGGAACGCCCCCACGGCGTGCTCCACCGCGTCGGGGTCGTGTTCGCCCAGGTAGTCGTTGACCGCCTGCAGCGATTCCCACAGGCTGTACACGTCCAGACCGAAGAATCCGACGCGCTCTTCGGCCGGCAGGCGGGTGTTGTGCCGGCGCAGCCAGTGGCTGAACCGGGCGACGTCCGTGTTGGCCCACATCCAGGTGGGCCAGCGGTCGAAGTCCTCCAGCACCTCGACCGGATCCCCGGCAGCGCCGGGAGCCGCCGTCACGGAGCAGTGCAGGGCATGGCAGTCGGGCCAGTCGCCCTCCACGGCCACGAACGAGAAGCCCTTCTCCTCGATCAGCCGACGTGTGAGCAGGTCACGCCACCGGTAGTACTCCGCGGTGCCGTGCGACGCCTCGCCGAGCAGCACGTACCGGGCGTCACCGATCCGAGCCAGCAGCGGATCCAGTGACTCCGGGCCGGTCAGCGCGAGGGCGTCGGCCCGTATCTCGCCGACCGTCCCCTCTCCCTTGTCGTTCCGCGCCGGCCGGCCGTCGGTGGCTGGGAACTCCATGGCCGCGCCTCCTCGTGTCCGCGACGACCGGACCACGGGCGCGCCCCACGGCGGCCTCCTGAGAGGCGTTGGGCACGGGAACCGCCGTCCGTCTTCTCCCGCTGTCCTCCGCAGTGCGGGTAGCCCCCGGCCCGCGCGCTATGCCTCCGGGCCCGCCGGTCCCGGCGGACGGGCCCGACGCCGCCGGGCCGTACGGGGGGCTGTGCGGCGGCGGCCCACGAGTGCGACGCTGGATGGAGGGTGTTGACCGTCCAGAACTGGGAGCGGTACACGGTGGATGCCACAGAATCCGGTTCCCGGCTCGTCCTGGCCGGAGTCGACGAAGGCGCCGGCCAGGACGATGTCGTGCGCTTCGCGGCCCAGCACGCCACGCTCCGCGGCGCCCCACTGCATCTGCTGCACGTCCTGCACGGCCCGGCGCCGGTCGGGCCGCTGGAGATCCAGGCGGCACAGCGCGCCTCGCTCGAGCGGCAGACGGCGGCGATGGAGTCGCTGGCGGCGTTGGTGCGGTCGGAGTTCCCCGATCTACGGGTCACCTCGGAAGCCGTGGAGGGCCACGCCAGCGCCGTGCTGCTGGAACGCTCGGCGGAGGCCGGGTGGCTGGTGGTCGGCCATCGGGGCAGCGGCGGCTTCCCCCGGCTGCCGCTCGGTTCGGTGAGCTGGCAGGTCGCCACGCACGCCCGGTGCCCGGTCGTCGTGGTGCGCCCGGGGGAGACGGCCGTCGCGTCGGAGAACCGTGTGGTGGTGGCGGTGGACGTGGGGGACATGCCGTCGGAGGTGCTGGATCTCGCCGCCGCCGAGGCGGAGGTGCGCGGCGCCCGGCTGCACATGGTCCACGGCTCGTTCCACGTCAGCGAGGCCGCGGGCGGCCCGGCGGCGATGGCGGCACAGTTCGAGGGCCTGGACGACGCCGCGCGCGCGGCCATGGAGGAAGAGGCGTCGCGCCTGCGCGACCGCTGTCCCCGGCTGGACATCGACGTGCAGGCGGAACGGGCGCGCCCGGCCTCGCTGCTGGTGGACGCGTCGCACCGCGCGGCCCTGCTGGTGACGGGCTCCCACGGCCGGACGGGTCTGCGCCGTCTGATCCTCGGCTCTGTCAGCGCCGAAGTCCTCCACACGGCCGCCTGCCCGGTCGCCGTCGTTCCCCGCAGCGCGTACTGAGTCTCCGCGGAGCTGCGAGCCGCCGGAGAGCCGGCCCGGCCGTCCGCACGTGGCGGTGACGGCACGGGGCGTCGGCGAGTCTGCGCCGTCAGGGCCACGGATGCCGTGACGATCTCCTGACGAGCGGCTGCGACCGGACACGCCCTCAGCAAGGGGCCGCGCCCGACGACCGTCACCGTCCGGACCCGTACGCCGCGGCGCCGTCTCGAACCGCACGAACATCCGGCCGATACCGGACGACGCGAGTCCGGACAGGGAGGAGGCAGCTGTGTCACCGCAGGCGAGCCGACCCGGAGGTCCACTGTCCGTGGCGGTGCTCATGGAACTGCTCCGGACCCCCGACGCCGGAGGGCAGGTCAAGTGCTGGGAGCGTTTCGCCGAGGCCGCGGCCGCCGCTGATCCCGCCGAGCTGGGCATCGACCTGACGGTGTACGTCCTCGGCCGCCGGCACCGCGTCGAAGCACTGTCCCCCCGGGTGCGTTTCGTTTCGCTGCCTCCCGTGGCCAGTACGGCCCTGGTGAGCCGGAAGGGCGGCGTCGACGTGTCCGACCTCGCGCCCCACCACCCCCGGCTGGCCCGGCTGCTGCCCCGCCACGACGTGTGGCACCTGACCCATGTGCTGGCCTTCGGCGCCACCGCCGCCCGCCTCGGTCGCCGTGCGCGGCGACACGCCGGAGGAGCGCCCACCCCCGGACTCGTCGCCTCCGTCCACACCGACGTACCGGCACTGGCCCACGCCCTCGTCCACGAATCGGTGAACCGGCGCCTCCGCAGCGTTCCCGCACTGCGCTCCGTCGACCCGGCGGCGCTGAGCGCGGGCCTCGTGCGCCGCCGCCGCGACCGCGTGCTGACCGCCTGCGACCGGATCATGGTCGCCACACCCTCGCAGGGCTCGGAGATGGCCGCACTCGTCGGAGCCGGCCGCGTCAGCGGGCTGGGCAGGGGAGTGGACCTGGACCGGTTCCGTCCGGACCCGACGGCCCGGGCGGCGTTGGCCTCGTACGGCGTTCCAGCGGACCGCACGCTCGTGCTCTTCGCCGGCCGGGTCGACGCCTCCAAGCGCGTACTGCTCCTCGCCGAGGCGCTGCGGCGGCTCCGCGCGGAGGGGAGCCCCGTACACCTCGCCGTCGCCGGCACGGGACCGGAGGCTGGGCGCGTCTCCCGGCTCCTGGGCCCGGACGTGACGCTCGTGGGCCTCCTGCCCCAGCCGGAGCTGGCGCGGCTGTTCGCCGGGTGCGACATCTTCGCCTTCCCGTCCCGGTCGGAGACGATCGGCAACGTCGTCGGCGAAGCCATGGCCTGCGGGACACCGGTCGTCCTGCCGCGCGGCGCCCGCACCGACCACTGGCTCGCCCGGCCGCCGCAGGACGGCGTCCTCGTGGACGACGACACGCCCGCGGCATGGGCCACGGCCCTGAAGACCCTGACCGACGACCCGGCCGCGCGCGCCGCGATCGGCCGGAACGCGTCGGCCACCGTGCTGACCCGGCACCGCAGCTGGGAACAGGTGCTCATGGAGGACCTCCTCCCGGTGTGGCGCGGCGTCGCGTCCGGAGCGTCCGGAGCGTCCGGCGCAGCCGGCTCGGGCGGGTGATCCGTGCTCGTCGCCGTCCTCGCCGCACTCGCCGCCGGCGCCTGCTTCGCCGTCGCCGGAGTCCTCCAGCAACGTGCCGCCGTACGCCTGCCCGACCACGACGCCCTGTCCTTCCGGCTCCTGCGCACGCTGGTGCGCCGGCCCATGTGGCGGGCGGGGATCGCCCTGGCCTTCGCCGCCTACGGCTTTCAGGCCCTCGCCCTCGCCTTCGGCCCGCTCAGCCTCGTCCAGCCACTGATCATCAGCGAGCTCCTGTTCGCCATCCCCCTCTCCGCGCGGCTGCGCCGCAGACCGCTCGGCGCGCGGGAATGGACCGGCACGCTGGCGGTGACCGCCGGCCTGGCGACCGCCCTCGCCGCCGCCCGCCCGCACGGTGGCGACCCGGCGGTCCCCCTCGGCTCCTGGCTGATCACGCTGGCATCGGTCGGCGCCCTCGTGGCCCTGACGCTGGCCCTCTGCACACGCGTCACCGGACCGGCCAGGGCCTCGCTGCTCGGCCTCGCGGGCGGACTCGTCATGGGCATCCAGTCCATGCTGCTCGCCGCGACCGTCGACACCGTGGCGCACGACGTCGTCGCCCTCTTCGCCGCCTGGCAGACGTACCTGCTCGTCGGCGCCAGCATCGCCGGGCTGCTCCTGATCCAGAGCGCGTTCCAGGCCGGCCCGCTGGCCGCGAGCATGCCGGTCATCGACGCCACCGAACCCCTCGTCGCGGTCACCGTCGGCGTCGCCGTCTTCGGCGAGACGCTGCGCACCGGCTGGCTGCCCACCTCGCTGTCGGCGCTCGGCGTGGCCGCCCTGGTCTGCGGCATCGTCCTGCTGGACACATCCCCGCTGCTCAAACGGCTGGAGCTCCCGGAGCCGACGCGTCCGCCCCGCCGATGACCATCGCCCCGCCGGGGCGGGGAGGCGACCGGCGGCTCGTTTAGCGCTCCCGCGGCCGGTTACCCGTGGCGTCTTCCCCTCCGAAGGAGCGTCGCATGTCCGAAATCGAGCCGGAAGCGCCCGACGAGGCCACCATCGCCTGGAACAAGGTGGCGAGTTACGCCTCTTACGAGGAGGCCCAGGCCGCCGTGGACCGGCTCTCCGACGAGCGGTTCCCGGTGGAGCACCTCGACATCATCGGCTCGGACCTGCGACTGGTCGAGCATGTGACGGGGCGGCTGACCAGCGGCCGTGCGGCCGCGGCGGGCGCGGCCGGCGGAGCCTGGTTCGGGCTGCTGATCGGCCTGCTGGTGGGGCTCTTCGCACAGGGACCGGTCTGGCTGGGCCTGATCCTCGGAGGCGTGCTCTTCGGAGCCCTCTGGGGCGCCGTCCTGGGCTGGGCCGGACACGCGGCCACCGGCGGACGCAGGGACTTCTCCTCCACCCGCGCGCTGGCCGCGGCACGCTACGACCTCGTCGCGCGGGGCGGCCATGCGGAACAGGCACGGGTCGTCCTCCACGGCGAGGGCCTGGGCGGGACTCCGTAGCGTGACGGCGGCTGGATCGAGGTGGGGCGGACGACCGGATGCATACGCGACCGGGGCGTGATCGGATCGCCGACATGGACGAAAGGCCCGCACCGGGGACGGAGCGCCGCGCCGCCCGGGAGACCGTGGAGAGACACGCCAACGGCGACGCCGATCTGGCGCTCCTCCTCGACATGCTCGACCTGCGCCTCTCCCTGGAGAGACGCCACGACACAGGGAAGGGCCGGGGCCGCCCCGAGCCGCGTCAGCCGGACGTCTGACGCGGGACCGACCCCGCCGAATGCACCGACGGCCGGCGAGGCGGATCCTGTGATGCAGGAGGGCTTGTGATGGCACAGAGGCACCAGGCGACCTACCGGATGATCACGGGCCTGCTGAACGACAGCCACCTGACGACGCTGGAACAGCTGCCCACCCGCGTGTCGACGTACGCGGGGGCGGCCGGCCTGCACGACATCCTGATCTACCTCTGCGACGTACGGCAGGGCGTACTCCGGCCGCTCACCGGCGTCGGGCCCGGCGCCACGGGACGCGCCGACGTCGGGGAGCCCGAGCTGCGCGTGGACTCCACCCTGGCCGGGCGCGGATTCCAGCACGGCGAGATCCTCCTCGTCCCCCGGCCCGGGCGCGAGGGACCCGACCGGCACCAGTGGTGGGTGCCGCTCCTGGACGGCACAGAGCGCCTGGGGATGATGCGCCTCACCAGCGCGTCCGACGACGCCCACACCCGGCGGGACATCGAGTGCCTCGCCTCCCTGATCGCGCTGATCATCGCCACGAAGTCCCCGCACAGCGACTCGCACGCCCGCCTGGTGCGAACGCGTTCGATGAACGTGGCGGGGGAGGCGCGGTGGCCGCTGATGCCGCCGCGCGCGTACGCCGACGACCACGTGGTGATCGGCGCGGCCATGGAACCGGCCTACGAGGTCGCCGGCGACGCCTACGACTACGCCACCACCGACGGACTCGTACACCTGGCGATCTTCGACGCGACGGGCCACGACACCACCGCCGGACTGACCGCCAACCTGGCGGTGGCCGCCTGCCGCAACCAGCGCCGGCGCGGCGCCGGCCTGATCGAGACCGGGGAGGGCATCGAGCGCACGCTGCTGGAGCAGTACGACCGCTCGTACGTCACGGCCGTCCTCGCCACCCTCGACACCCGCACCGGGATGCTGACCTGGACCAGCCACGGCCACCACCCGCCGGTCGTGATCCGCGAAGGCCACTGCACGCGGCTGGACTGTGCTCCGGCACACCCCCTGGGCACCGACCTCGGTCTGCCCGCCACCCTGTACCGCGAACAACTGCGCCCCGGCGACCGCGTCGTCCTCTACACCGACGGCGTCCGCGAGGCCGGCGACGCCGTCGGCGGGGAATCCGGGCTCGACGCGTTCCTCGACTTCCTCCTGCGTCACCACGCCGAAGACCTGCCCGTCCCGGAAACCCTCCGACGCCTGGTCAGCAGCATCCTCGACCACCACCACGGCACCCTGCGCCACGACGCCACCGTGCTGCTCCTCGAATGGCACGGCCCCGCCCCCTTCGCCCCCGGACAGGCCGAGGCCCTCGTCGGCCTCCCGGGATGAAGGACACGCAAGCCGCGCCCTGTCCGGGCTGCCGCTCGGAGGGTCCCCGCCCCCGAGGCACCCCGCTCCGTCGCGTCGTAGGCTGACCATGCTCGGGGCCGGCTGTCACGGAGGTTCCGCATGCCCCGTCCCATCTGGTCCGGCGCCATCTCCTTCGGCCTGGTCACGATCCCGGTCAAGGTCGTGCCCGCCACGGAGAACCACAACATCTCCTTCCGGCAGGTCCACCTGGAGGACATGGGCCGGGTGCGCTACCGCAAGGTCTGCGAGATCGACGGGAAGCAGCTCTCCGACGACGAGATCACCCGGGGCTACGAGGTCG
>NZ_JBSFUW010000039.1:0-68296 GCF_053591995.1 Streptomyces sp. NPDC002835
CTCGTGTTCTTTCTTGTGTTGGTGGGTTGTCCTGTGTTGTTGGGGGGGGGGGGGGGGTGGGTGGGGGGGGGGGGGGGGGGGGGCCCGGGCCCCCCCCCCCCCCCACCCCCAGCCACGGTCAGCCGATGTCCGCGCCCAGGACCGACAGCGCCTCCGTCACCGGCTGGAAGAACGTCTCGCCGCCCGACGAGCAGTCCCCGCTGCCGCCCGACGTCAGGCCGATCGCCGTGTCGCCGGAGAAGAGGGAGCCGCCGCTGTCGCCCGGCTCGGCGCAGACGTTGGTCTGGATGAGGCCCTCGACGATGTCGCCGTTGCCGTAGTTGACCGTCGCGTCGAGTCCGGTCACCTCACCGTCGTGGACCTGGGTGGTGGAGCCGCTGCGCGTCACCTGCATGCCGACGGTCGCGTCGCCCGCCTGGGTGATCGCCTGCGTGCTGCCGTCGTAGAGGTTGACCTCGCTCGGGTGCTCCGCGGCGCCGTCGTACTTCACCAGCGCGAAGTCGTTGCCCGGGAACTGCGAGTCGACCATCGTGCCGATCGCCGCGCCGCCCGCCGAGTCGGACCACTCGCTGCCGGACTGACCGCAGTGCCCGGCGGTGATGAAGTGCGGCTCGCCGTCCTTGACCACGTTGAAGCCGAGCGAGCAGCGCCCGCCGCCGGAGTGGATGGCGTCGCCGCCGGCGGCGAAGGGCTTGAACTCGCCCGCGGTCTTCTTGAGCTCCGCCTTGGCGCCGAGGCTCTTGACGACCTCCCGCAGCGTGGCCAGCTCGGCGCCCTGGACCGTGCGGTCGGCGGTGACGACCACCTTGTTGGTGACCGGGTCGGTCGCCCAGGCGGTGCCCGGGATGGTCGCCCGGTCGGTGAGGGTCTGGCGGGCGCTCTTGAGCTCGACGAGGGTGTTCTCGACGATTCTGGCCTTGCCGCCCGCCTCGCGCACCGTCTGTGCGGCGTCCTCGCTGAGGACGTTCACGATCAGCGCCTTGGCCTTGGCGTCGTAGTAGGCGCCGGCCTCCGCCGCGCCCAGGTCCGCCCGGAGCGTGACGGCGAGGTCGCCGGCCGCCGGGGCGGTGAGGGCCTTCACGTCGAACTGCGCCGTGTTGTCACTGGCGTTCGCACTCTGGAACGTGAGGCCCGCCGCGATGACGGCGGCGACGGCGCCGCCGGCCACGGCCGCTTTCCTCTTGGGTATGCGTCGGTGCTTCAACTTCGACCTCCTGTGGGGGCCGCGCCCGGACAAGTGGGGTGTCCACGGCGCGGAGGATGAACCGCCCACTATTCCGAGGCGTCGCACTCGCACACAAGGTCGACTCTGGGACGGGCACACGACAACACGGGTGCGTTCACAGCCCCTTCACAGCGTCAGGGCGGACCGGGGCGGCAATCACGCAGCCGGTCCGTCTCCTGATGGGTAATCACCCGGGGGGCGGGGAAGCTCCTGATGTCTGCACGGGACATGTACGCCAAGCGGTACGCCACGACTACGTCAGGTACGTCAGCGGTCTCAGGCAGTACGTCAGGCAACACCACGCGGGTAGACGGGCGCCCATGGGCGGGTCCGGCGAAGGGGGGCGTTCGGGTGCGACGTCGGGTGCGCGTTTCGGACGGGCGGCATCTGATGGTGGAGCGACTGGGCGACCCACGCGGCAAACCGGTCTTCCTGCTGCACGGCACACCCGGCAGCAGACTCGGCCCCGCGCCGCGCGGCATGGTGCTGTACCAGCGCGGCACCCAGCTGATCGCCTACGACCGGCCGGGGTACGGCGGTTCCGACCGGCTCGCGGGCCGCAGCGTCGCCGATGTCACCCAGGACGTACGGGCGATCGCCGACGAGCTGGGGCTGGAGCGCTTCGCCGTCGTGGGCCGTTCCGGCGGCGCTCCGCACGCGCTGGCGTGCGCGGCGCTGATGCCGGAGCGGGTCACCCGGGCGGCCGCGCTGGTGACGCTCGCGCCCAGGGACGCGGACGGTCTCGACTGGTTCGAGGGCATGGCCGCGTCGAACGTCACCGAGTACACCAGCGCCTCGGCCGACCCGGCCGGTCTCGTGGAGCGGTTCACCCTGCGCTCCGCCGAGATCAGGCAGGACCCGGTGCGGCTGCTGAACGATCTGCGCCGGGAGCTCACCGAGTCCGACCGCATGGTGGTCTCCGACCTCGGCCTGCGGTCCATGCTGCTGCGCAACTACCAGGAGGCGCTGCGCACTTCGGCGTACGGATGGATCGACGACGCGCTCGCGTTCTGCAGCCCGTGGGGCTTCGACCCGGCGGAGATCCAAGGGCCGGTGATGCTGTGGCACGGGGAGAAGGACGTCTTCTCCCCGGTGGGCCACTCCCGCTGGCTCGCCCAGCGCATCCCGGGCGCGACGGCCGTCCTGGAGCCGGCCGCCGCGCACTTCGACGCCTTCCACGCGCTGCCCCGCATCCTCACCTGGCTGCTCGACGACGCCTGAACGGCCGCGCCGGACGGCCCCCCGCGGCTCACACCGCCAGCGGCTCCAGGTCGCGGTAGACCCGGCGTTCGTCCTTCGCGATCCGGGTCAGCGCGTGCTCCTCGCCCAGCAGCCGCTGCAGCTCCTCCACCGCCTCCGCCCGGGTCTGCGCCGCCTCGTCCTTGCGCCCGAGCAGGCCGAGCGTGACGGACATGTTGGAGGCGATGGCGAGCACCTCGGGGTGGTGCGCGCCCAGGGCGTCGCGCAGCCGGGCCACGGTCCGCCGCTCGATCGCCAGCGCCTCGTCGCAGATTCCCAGGTCGGCGAGGGCGTTGGCCAGGTTTATCGTGCCGTACAGGGCGTGCGGGTGGTTCTCTCCCAGCACCTCACGCATCGTCTCGACGACGTCCCGCAGCAGCCGCTCCGCGGACTCGGGCGTCCCGCAGCCCCACTCGTAGATCCCGAGGTTGTTGATCGCGGCCAGCGAGTACGGGTGCCGCTCGCCCGGCACCTGCCGGTACTGGTCGACGACCTCCTGGGCCAGGTCTCGGGCGGCCACCGGCTCCCCCGCGGCGTACAGGTCGGCCGCCAGGTTCAGGTCGCAGGCCAGTGAATCGGGGTTGGCGGAGGTGTACTTGGCGCGGTAGCGGTTGCGGGTCGCGGTCGTCAGCCGCCGGGCGTCCTCCAGCCGGCCGGCTCTGCGCAGCGACACCGCGAGGCTCTTGGCCGCGGCCAGGGTGCCGGGGAACGTCCGGCCGAGCTGCTCCTTGTAGAGGTCGTAGGTGCGGCTGAGCACGGCCACGGAGTCCTCGTACCGTCCGACCTCCCTGAGGTCGCGGGCGAGGTTCATCGCGGAGGAGAGGGTGTACGGGTGCTCCGGGCCGAGGACCTCCGTGCGCCGGTCGAAGACCTCCTGGTCGATCTCGCGGGCCCGGGCGTACTGCCCGACCATGCGCAGGTTCAGCGCCAGGTTGTTGGCGGCGGCGAGCGTACGCGGGTGGGACTCGTGGAAGATCTGGCTGAATCCCTCGTGCGCCTCGGTCGCCAGCTCCATCGCCTGGCCGTAGTCGCCGAGCGTGCCGAGGTCCATCGCGAGACCGCTGGTGGTCATGTAGGTGTGCGGATGGGTGGGACCGAGGACCGCGCGCTGCCGCTCGAGGGTCACCTCGTCGAGTTCCTTGGCCTCCACGTAACGGCCCTGGGAGCGCAGGATGTTGGAGAGGTGGAAGCGCAGGTACAGATACTGCCGGTCGTCGTTGCCGAGCATGTCCTTCCATGCTTCGCGCAGGTCGTTGCCGAGGGTGGAGGCGGTGTTCCAGTCGCCGCGCTTCCACAGGTAGCGCACCCGGTCGATCAGCAGTCTGCGGGTCTCCGGCTCCTTGCAGTAGCGGGCCTCGGAGGGCCCGAGGTGCGGCCAGATGGTGTTGAAGCGCGGCCAGGTCTCCGGGTTGTCGATCGGTTCGTCGTCGTCGGGCCTGGCGCCGGCGAGGATGCGGTGGACGGCGTGCCGCGCGTCCATCTGCTCCTCCTCGCTGAGCTGCGCCCGGATGACGGCCTGGACCAGCCGGTGCACCTGGATGGAGTTGGAGACCTGGTCGACCTTGGCGAGGGCGAACCTGCCGATCTCCCGGATGACCCGGCCGAGGACCAGCTTCTCCTCCAGTGAGGCGTCGTACGGCTTGAGGGCGTCGATCATCTCCTTGCTGTAGAGGAGGTTCGCCGAGATCGGCTCGGGGGCGAAGAAGGCGCAGAGCTGGAGCAGCCGTACGGCCGCGGGCGAGCGCTCCTTGAGCCGCTGGATGGACACGTTCCAGGTCGCGGCGACCGGCTCCGGGTAGCCGACGGGCTGGTTGAGCGCGAGGACGCTCGCGGCCTGTTCGCGCAGCTGTTCCAGATACGCGCCGACCGGTGTGGCGGTCTCCGCGATCCAGGCCGCGGCCTGTTCGACGGCCAGCGGCAGGTCTCCCACGGCGGTGGCGACCTGGTCGGCGTCCTCCGCGCTCAGGCCGCGGGCGCGCCGCTGGATGTGCTCGATGGACTCCGCGCGCAGGAAGACGTCGACGGGCAGCGCGTCGCCGTACTGCGACCAGGTCTGGTTCCGGGAGGTGACCAGCACGTGCCCGGGTCCGCCGGCGGGGAAGAACCGCTTGAGCTGCTCGGGGTCGTCCGCGTTGTCGAAGACCAGCAGCCAGCGTTTGGACGGCACGCCGCGCCGCAGCAGGTCCATGGCCTCCTGGGAGGCGGCGGCCATGTCCTCGCCGCCCTGTGCGCCGAGCCGGACGGCGAGTTCGGCGAGTCCGGCGACGACGTCGTCGGGCTGTTCGGCCGAGATCCACCAGACCAGGTCGTAGTCGGCCATGAAGCGGTGGACGTATTCGAGGGCGACCTGGGTCTTGCCGACGCCGCCGAGGCCGTAGAGGGTCTGCGGCTGCGGCAGCACCGCGGCCACGGACATGCCGCCGCCGAGTTGGTCCCGCATCCGCTCCAGTACGACGGAGCGGCCGGTGAAGCCGGGGTTGCGGGGCGGCGCGTTCCAGATCTTCGGCACCGTGCCGGGGAACCGCGGGCCGGGCGAGGACGGCTCCGGGAGCTGCACCGGGCGGTCGAGGGCGCGCAGCAGCGATCCGGTGGCGTGCATCTCGTCGAGCCGGAACAGGTCGACGGGGTTGCGGTCGATGTACGGGGTGGTCAGCCGGACGTCGCCGACCCGGATCGGCAGCAGATGCCGCCGGCCGCCGCTCGGGTCCTCGGCGGCGGCGCGCTGGAAGACCTCGACGGCCCGCGGGGACTTGAGGTACGCGCTGGACAGCAGCACCACGGTGCGGGCGGCGCTCGTAGCGGCGGCCGTGTCGAACTCGAGGGGGTCGTGCTCTGCGGACACGTCGCGCGGCACGACCCGGAAGCCGGCCCGGCTGAGCACGTACTCGACCCAGTCGGCCCACATCCGGTTCTCGGCGACGTAGCTGAGGAAGAGGTCGGCGGGCAGGGCGGGGCGGCGGCGGGTGAAGGCGTCCCTGATGCGCAGCCGGACGTCCTCGTTGACCTGCGGCATCGAGGTGATCTGCCCGTCGGTGACGACGGCGGCGAGCCGTTCGAAGGCGGAGAGCAGCGAGCTGGTGAGCCCGGCCTCGTCGCCGAAGGTCGCGAGCGTCTCCTCGTAGGCGTAGTACGGCCGGTACGGGATCTCCACCGCGCCCCAGTAGGCGGTGGCCTCCTCCGCGGTAAGGCCGCTGGGGAACCGGTCGAACTTGAGGCGTGCGAGGGCCCGTCCGGCGTCGGCCTTCTCCTTCTCGCCCTCGTCGATGCGCATCGGTACGGGGAGGATCTTGATGCCCCTCCCGCCGTACCGTTCGTCGATCTGCCGGGCGACCGAGGCGGCGCCGTCGATGGACTGGTCGCTGAGCGTGAAGCAGTCGACGAGGACGTCGGGCAGATGGACGGTGCAGATGTCGGCGATGTCGCTGAGTCCGGTGCGGCTGTCGATGAGGACGTAGTCGTAGTTGGCCTTCATGTCGTCGCGCAGCGCGTCGAAGAAGTGCCCGCCGCCGAGGCGGTCGTAGAAGTTGTCCCAGTCGAAGGTGGAGACGGTGGCCGAGTATTCGCGGTTCTGCCGGCCCGCGGAGACGAAGTCGAGCGTGCCGCGCTGGGGGAACTCCCAGCCGAGGCTCTCCGGGGTGAGGGAGACGGCGTGCGGCTGGATGCGGGCGTAGTCCCGGTGCCAGTCGGGGCGGCGCGGCTCGGGGTTGGTCGCGGCCCAGGCGAACTCGGTGATCAGGTCGATGACGCCGGTGGTCGCGCCGAGGGTGGAGGGGTCGAGAAAGGGGTGGAAGAAGCGGTGCAGTCCGGGCGCTTCCAGGTCCCAGTCGACCGCCAGGACCCGCTTGCCGTTCGCGGCGAGTATCCAGGCCACATTGGCCATGGCCATGGTGCGCCCGGTGCCTCCCTTGTACGAGTAGAAGGTGACGATGCGCCCGTCACGACTGGCTGTCATCCGTGTCCTCCGCATCAGGGGCGATGTCACGCGCGTTCGGGACGTACTGGGTGGTGCCGTACTCGGCCATCGGGCCGCGCAGCCGGGGCCGTTCGCTGTGGCTGCCGCCGCCGGGCGGGGCGGGCGGGAAGACCTCCGCGTGGCGCAGGTACTCCTGGGCGGCGGCCTCCGCCACCTGGGGCAGCAGCTGCCCGAAGGCCTCCATGGTGTAGACGCCCCTGGCGGCCGCCTGGCAGGCCGTACGGCCGTGGCCCATGTGGTGCGGCATGGTGTGTTCCAGTTTCTCGATCAGCGCGGCCTCCGCCGCCCGGCTGCTGTCGGGATCGTCGCGGTTCCAGGGGACGACGACGCTCACCCAGGGGCGCGGCTGTGCGTCGAAGGCGGCGAGCTTGCGCCGCCGTTCCTCGTTCTCCAGGGCCCAGCGGTCGACGAGCAGGATCTCGGGGCGGGTCGGCGGCCGGCCGGGGGCCGTCAGGGGTTCGTGGTCGAAGGAGGAGACGGTCGGCTGGTAGTTGAGGGAGCGCACCAGGTCCTGGGCGATGGATGCCAACGGCCGTGCGGAGTCCGGGTGGTACGGGTTCCAGTCCTGCGACTGCTTGCCGTAGAAGTCGGCCGACCGGCCGGGCGGCAGGTCGTGGCTGGTGGGCGCGGCGACGGTGATGTGCATGGGCCGCGGGCCGACGCTGGGCCGGCCGAAGGCGCTGGGCGCCTGGCGGAATTCGACGGGACTGCCGGGCGCGAGCCGGGTGGTGTCGGCGACGCTCACGATCCGTTTCGCGAGCTCGTAGACGGCGGCCTCGTACTCCTCGGCGAATATCCGGAGTTTGATCAGTCCGTAGAGGCCGTCGGTCACATAGCGGTCACCGAAGGCGCGGTGGTTGAACTGCAGCCGCTCCGCGGGGCCCGGTAACTGCTCGGGCGGCATGGGCACCCATAACGCCGGGACGATCGCCTCCGCGGGGCGGTTGCTCTTCGCGTGGTGGTAGATGGCCCGCTGGGCGAAGGCGTACCACTCCTTGCCGCACATCTCGCTGGCGAAGTAGCGGGGGGAGAAGAGCGGGACGAACACCCGGCAGCTGGCGAGCACTTCACCCAGCCGTTCCGACCAGCCCTCCCCCGAGCGTATCTCCCGGTCCATGAAGCCGGCCGGAGCGCCGGCCGGGAGATCGGTCATGGCCATCACATGGCCGACCAGGTCGCGGAACAGCCGCTCGACCCACATGTCCGGGTCCGGGCCTCCCGCCCCGTACCGCGGTGTGTGCGCGTAGCTCAAGAAGAAGTACGGCCGATGGTCCGCCGCCCGCTGCGCTGAATCCGACACACGACCCCCGTCCTGCGTGAACGCCCGGCCCGACACCCGGCATCAGTGAAAGACGCGAGCGAAGCAATCATTCCGGAGCGGGTCACGCTCCATCCCCCCGCCGTTCGGTCAATCATCACCGCTTTTCGGTCATCCAACCCTTCGCGTGGTCGACCGCTTTCCTGATCGAAAACAGTCTTGCGGTTCTTCCACCGAGTTGTCCGCTTCGTTCCACCCCCCAGGAAAAGGCGGCCCCGACCGCCTCGAAATCACTGTCGTCCAGCACCACGTCGGTGTACTCGACCCATTCGGATCCGCCGTCCGGCCCCTTCACCACACAACGGTAGGTCCGCAGCGCCGTCGTGACGCGGTATTCGGCAAGATGAAAGGCGGTGCATTTGGCGAATCCCACATTGATCATCAGCACCTGGGCGCCGGCCCGGTAGAGCGCACCGAGCGGTGAGCGTTCGCCGAGATGGCAGTCCAGCGGGTGGTCGGCGAGCAGTTCGGCCGCCCGCCGACCGAGCGCCGCGAACGACGTCTGCGGGTGCGCGCTGCGCCGGGCCCCCGCCGCGGTCCGTACGGACTCGGCCAGCCGGCCCATCCCCTGACTGGGTGTGGTGGCCGGGTCGAAGGCCGGCAAGTCCGCGCGGAAGGCGGCCGTCTGCTCGGGTGTCATGCCGCGCACCCGGGCCCGGTACGCGTGGGAGGTGTCGGAGTTCTCCTCGGTGAAGGCCGGCACCACCAGCGTGCCCTCGGGGCCGAGGACCTCCAGCAGCGCGTCGCGCACCGTCCGCGCGCCGAGGCCGGTGGCGTGCAGCGACGCGTGGACGAGCAGGGTCATGCCGCTGCGCACCCCCAGGGCCCGCAGCGCCAAGGCCGCTTCCCGGCCGGCCGGCCGGTCAGCCACCGGCCGCCTCCGCGTGCAGGGCGGCGATCAGACGCTTGCCGCTGACGGTCGGCTCGGGTGCGTCGCGCAACGTCTTGAGGGCGAGGAGGGCGTGGGCCGCGGCGGCCGGATCGAGGGGGGCGAGCGCGACGCGTTCGTACGCCCCGGCCAGCAGCCGGGAGGCGGGCAGCGGCTCGTCCTGCCACGGGGCGGGGTGCAGCCAGGCGCCGTCCTCCGCCAGCAGGTCCGTGACTTCACCGACGGCGCGGAGCTCGGCCCGGGCGAAGCCCCGCATCAGGGCGGCCGCCAGTCCGGCGGGCGGGCCGTGCAGTCCGAGGCCGAGCGCGCCGTACGCGTGCCGCCCGACAACGGGCCCGGCGCCTTCCAGCGGCGTCAGGGTGGTGAGGGAACCCGCCAGTTCGGCGGCCCGCCCCGGCGCGGTGTCGCGCAGCAGGTCCCAGGCGGCCGCGAGTGCCCCGGTGTCCCCAACGGGCCGCACCGGCTCGCCGAAGCAGTCCCGGTACGGGTCGAGGTCGTCGAGCACGAGCTGCGGCCAGCCGTCGAGTCCGGGCCGGTGCAGGGGCCGCCAGCCGTCCTCGGGCCTGTCCGGGCGCACGCGTGACGTCCCGCGCCCCGGGACACGGACGAGCAGTTCGTCCGGCGTGCCGCCGACCTCCGCCTCGCACGGCCCGCCGTCGGCGGACAGCCGCAGCTCGCCCAGGGTGGGCAGGAAGAGCGTGCCGGTGGGGCAGCCGACCCGTACGGGGACGCCGAGCCCGCTCCGTACGGCCGCGGCGGCCACATAGGACTCCAGGCGCAGGGCGAGTCCGACGGCGTCGGGGCGCCGTGCCCGCAGGGCTTCCAGGCAGGCGTGGAGCCAGGTGCGGGTGTACGGGTGCGCGTAGATCTCGTCCAGGCCGAGCGAGGTCTCGTCGATCGTGGACGCCAGCTCCCAGGCGGCGGACCACCGTTCGCCCCCGCGGCCGTCGAGCTCCTCGTTGAGGCCGGCGAGGGCGTAGCGGGTGAGGTCCTGCTGGAGGATGAGCAGCGCCTCCGGGTCGGTCACGGCCGGGGAGGCGGCGGTGTGCGCCGTGCGCCGTTCGATGCCGAGGATCAGCGCCTTGAGGTCGTCGCAGTACACCGAGGTATTGTCGAAGCCTGAGCCGCTCGCGTACCGGTGGGTGTAGAGCCCGCCGCCGCAGGACCGGACGACCGGGCACTGACGGCATGTCGCGCTCACGCCCTCAAGGCCGAGTTGCCGGGCCGTGACGCCGGGGTGGCGGGCCACCTCGTCGAAGGAGTGGCGTAAGACGTCGAAGCCGGTGGCGGCCGCGCCCTCGTAGGCGCTCTTCAGCGAGTCGACCTGCTCCAGGGTGCCGTCGGTCTCGACGACGACGAGGTCGGAGGGGGCGAGCCCGAGGGACTCGGTGAGGCTGGGGCCGCCGGCCAGGGTGGAGAACACGGAGTCGAAGAGCCGTACCGGCACGGGCCTGCCGCGGGCGTCCCAGCGGTCGAAGACGGCGAGGATCCAGTCGGCGTAGGCGGTGGGTGATCCGTCCGGCCGGGCCGGCGGGTCGTCCCAGGTGGCGTGCGGCAGCAGGAAGTCGATCCGCGGCGGTTCGAGCTCGGCGAGGGCGTCGTACACGGCGACCGGGTCGTTGGCCACGTCGATGGTGCACAGCAGGCCCAGATAGAGGTGGCGGTAGCGCTCCTGGCGCAGCAGGTCGACGGCCCGCAGGACGAGCGGATGGCTGGTGCGGCCGTCCGCGTAGCGGCGGTGGCGGTCGTTGGCGCTGCGGTCTCCGTCGAGGGAGATGCCGACCCGGACGTTGAATTCGTCGAACAGGTCGAGATAGCGGCGGCTCAGCTGAATTCCGTTGGTATGGATCCTCAGGTCCAGCGCGGCGACATTGTCGAGGGCCGCGGTGAGCTCCTCGCAGACGCGGCGCAGACGGGCGGGGCCCGCCAGCAGAGGCTCCCCTCCGTGCAGGATCACTGACACGGAGGGCAGGGCATGGCTCTTGGCATGCTCGGCCAGTCGCAGAGCTGTCCAGGAAATCGCTTCGTCAGAGATTGCCTTCGGGCGGGTTCGCCAGCTCTGATCAGCGTGTTCGTAGATGTAGCAGTGATCGCAGGCGAGATCGCACCTGCTGTGGACCTTCACAACGATCTGCTGGAAGGGGACCAGTCGGGGCCCTGTCATTCCACCAGTCTAGGCCCGTGGATACGGCCTCTGAAGCCCTGTCAGAGCGCCGAGTTGAACGTGGTCGCGCGCACGATGCGCTCTTCGGAGGCGGGCAGCACGCGGGCGAGCTTGCGTGCGGCGTCGTCACCGCGCACGTCGATCTGCGCCAGTGGAACGCGATTCTTCTTCGCAGCGGCGAATGAGGGGGAGGAGTGCAGAGTCATTGGGGGCCGTCCTTGATGTTGTGTCCAGCTCAATGCTGTACCAGCGGGGATACCACGCACCGTTGCGATGCCGGCGGCACGACTTTACCCTCATGGCCACTCGCAGCAACTCAGGCCGGGAACACGTTGTCAAAAGAGTTGCACCACATTCTCGCAGGGCAACGGGGAACAAGCGATTCCGCCTAATGAGCGATGACAAAACCGCAGACGGGGGTGTGCATGAGCGAGCTTTCCAGCCCTTTGCAGAGCATGGTTCTCCACAATGCCGATCTACCGGTTCTCTACCACCGCACGGACGCCGTCGCCGTGGCCCGCCAGCGCGAGGCCGTCGCCGGCACCCGGTACCGGCTCCTGCTGCTGGTCGCCGGAGCGGCCCTGGCGGCCCTGCCCACGTCACTGAGGCTCGGCGGCTCCTTCCAGATCGCCGCGTTCCTCAGTGTTCTGGCGTACGGGGGCGTACTGGTGCTGGGATACCGCGCCACCCGCCGCAGAGCAAAGTCGCATTGGCAACTGAACCGTTCCGCGGCCGAGTTCATCAAGTCGCTCTGCTGGCGCTACGCGGTCCACGGCGCGCCCTTCGACTCGCGCCTCACGGGGGCCGCGGCCGATGATTTGTTCACCGCCCGTCTGGAGGACGGTTTACGGGAGTTGGCCAAAGTCGGCTGGGAGGATCCCCGCACCACGGACGGGGACGCCGCGGCCGGTGACCCGATCACCGCCCCGATGCGCCGGCTGCGGGCCAAGCCCTTCAGCGTCCGCAAGGAGACCTATGTCAGGGACCGGCTGATCGAGCAGCGCAACTGGTACCACCGGCGTACGGAGGTGTCCCGGCGCGCGACCGCGCTCTGGTCCGCCTCGATCGCACTGCTCACGCTCCTCGCCCTGTTCTTCGCCACGCTGCGCACCTTCTCCGTGGCGGACTCAATCCAGGTGCAGGGCGTGCTGTCGGCCGCGGCCGCCGCATGTCTGGCGTGGAGCGAGATCCGCCGCCATCAGCCGCTGATAGCCGCCCACTCGCTGGTGGAGGAGGATCTGGCGGCCATGCACACCGCCATGGAGACGACGGTCACCGACGTCCAGTGGCCGTCCGCGGTCTACGAGACCGAGCGCATCGTCTCACCGCAGCACACGGACTGGCTGGTGCGGCACCGCAGTTGACGACCGGCCCGTCCGACCGCTCAGTCACGTTTCAGACCCTCCCGCCAGATGACCGTCACGGGCTTTCCGAGGCCGCGGGCGTAGCGCACGATGTCGCCGGTGCCGCCGTGGCCCCGGGCCGGGAGGCCGTCCCAGACGGCGAGCAGCCGGTCGCAGTGGTCGGCGATGTAGGCGCCGGCCGCGTAGTACGCCTCGTCGGTCGAGTACGGGAAGGACAGTCTCACCTCCCGGGTGGCCAGGCTCCGCAGCCGGCGGTAGTGGGCCAGCTCCTCGGGGGCCGTGAAGCCCAGCTCGTAGTCGCCGCTGGGGATGACGGCGGTCAGCTCCGCGCCGCAGTCCAGGGCGATGTCCGCGAACATCTGGTCGGCCCCCACGGCGAGGCTCGACAGCGCCTCCAGCGAGCCCCGATGCCCGCTGAGCACCGCACGCAGCCCGGCGCTGACATGGCCCAGGGCCTCCGGCGGGATGCCGCGGTGGCCGGTCACTCCGATGCGTTTCACGTCGCGCTGCAACCGTTCCTAGTCAGTGAGCAGGAGTGAGTCATGGACCCATTTCCTGCTCACTGCGGACATCCCGAACGGTTTTGGGTGGCCTGGTCGCCCGCGTTCGCGCCGTGTCCGGTGGCACGCATCGTGTGCGTGGTCCGGGGATGCGGGGGCGGGGTTCCTCACGCCCGAGGGTGCCCGAGTCGGCCTGGACGGTCCGATGCCCGCATCCATCGCTCTGGTGGGTGCGGGGCGGTGTCGTCCGTCGCCGGATCGGATGCCCCTGGGCGCGTCGTGCGATCGCGATGCTCGCCGCATCGTGACGGGTCGTCCTACGCGTCTTGCTGGTGAGAGGTTTCTGCCAGTGCTGCGCGCCCCACTTCGATGTGTAGGCGGGGTCGACGGCAATGATCGCGATGCCGGTGGCGTCGGCCATGGAGGCCAGCCGGGCACGCAGGCGCCCGGTGGGCATCCCGGAGATCAGCTGCCGGAAGCGGCGCTTACGCCCGTGCTTCTCCCTGGTTTTCTCGGCCTGGAAGGCGAGGTCCTCGACCGCGATGGCCTTCACCCCGCAGGATCGGGCCCAGTGCAGGAGTCGGGTGAGGGCGTGCCGTACTTGGGCGTCGCGGTGGGGGGCGGTGCCGGTCAGGGTGTAGAAGAAGCGGCGGGGTTCACCGCACGGGTTGCCGTGGACATCCAGGCGCCAGGCGGCGAGGTGGTCGGCGTTGGTGTCCACCCCGATCACACCCTGGGCGAGGGCGGCTTCGAGCGGCACGGCCGGGGCGGCCGGGATCTGCCAGGACGCGGTCACGTACCAGCGGTCGCGGTCCACGTCGTGGTGGATGCGGTAGGCCACGGCCCGGTGCGCTGCCACCCGGTCCGCCCACTCGGCGCCCCGGTGCGCGAAGGAGACCTGCGCGGCGAGGACGTACCGGCCGTGCGCAGCGTTCGCCAGATACGCCAACGGTACCGGGAGTTTGATCGACACTTCGCCGTCGGGCGTGATGCGAATCGTCTCGTTGCCGAACCTCTTGCCCGACTCACCATCCGCCGTCAGGAACCAGCGCCCGGCCTCCCACCGCTGCCGCCACTGGGCCTCGGTCAACCCTGCCTCGGCGAGGTGATGACGGGTGCGGGCCAGGTGTCTGCCGCCCCGCACCACACGCACGACAGCGGCTTCCCGGTCGGCCCGCACCCTCTCCAGCCGGTCCTCCAGCATGTGCAGGCGGCGGGTTTTGGCATGCCACTCCCGCCGGGAACGGTAACCACCAGGCGCCCGCTTCGAGCCCCTCGCCCCGACCGGCAGCGACAACCGGTGCCGCACCGTCCTCACACCGGCTTCGAGAGACTTCACGTACGCGGCCTGCCCGCGCCGGGCCAGCGCCCACTGATCGTGCGTGGCCTTCGTGACCGACCCCGCCCACCGCGACGACGACACACCGGTCAACTCCCGCTTACGGGCCGCCCACGACTCTGCAGAGTGCCCCAACCCGTCCACGCAGCGCACTTTGAGGTCCTTCGAGGCGAGCGAGCCCAGATGCGCACCCACCAGCCGCAGCACCTTCTCGTCCTCCGGAGTGAGGCCCTTCAGCCGGTCACGTACCGCCACACCCGAAGGGCCGGAAACGACGAACGGCGCCGCCACCTCCCGCAGACCACCCACAGCAAACACCCCCTCCACGCCGGACCACACACACCCGCCACCACCCCCAACGACCCACCACCCGCAAAGGTCACCCATTCGACAGACGAACCCCCGTCCACCACACCGAACCCCACACACAACAGCACACGACAACTCACCCGTACACGCCAGAACTCACACATACGAAGTCACACCACAGCAGTCCACAACCCCCGTCACTGCGGCCGCCCCCGGCCGTCCTGACATCCTCCGAAAAACGGGGCGGCACGTCGAGCCCCCGTCCTGGTGAAGGACGGGGGCCGCCGGGCGTCGGTTGCCGACTTACCAGGGCGTCAGTAGACGCTCACTCCGTACCGGTTGAGGGCTTCCACCACCGGCTGGAAGAACGTCGTTCCGCCGGTGCGGCAGTTTCCGCTGCCACCGGAGGTCAGGCCGATGGCCCGGCTGCCGGAGTAGAGCGGGCCGCCGCTGTCGCCGGGCTCCGCGCACACGTTGGTGCGGATCAGACCGCGCACGATGTCGCCGCCGCCGTAGTTGACGGTGGCGTCGAGGCCGGTGACGGTGCCGCTGTGGGTGCCAGTCGTGGAGCCGCTGCGGGTCACGGACATGCCGATGGTGGCGTTGGCCGCGCCGGTGATGTCCCGGTTGCCGACGGTGCCGGGGTGGGACAGCGAGGTGTTGGAGTAGCGGACGATGCCGTAGTCGTTGCCCGGGAAGCTGGACCCGGCGGTGGGTCCGATGGGTGTGGAGCGGGAGGAGTTGGTGTACCAGGTGCCCGCACCGTCGGTGCAGTGACCGGCGGTCAGGAAGTAGTAGGTGCTGCCGCTGCGGACGTTGAAGCCCAGGGAGCAGCGCCAGCCGGCGGACGCGTAGATCGCGTCGCCGCCGGAGATGAGCTTGGAGAAGGTGCCGGGGGTGCGTTCGATGCGCAGGGCGCCGGCGTTGGCTCCGGCCTCGCGCCTGATCTCGGCCAGCTCGGCCTTCGAGACGGTGCTGTCGGCCGTGACGACGAGCCGGCCGGTGTCCTGGTCGACGTGCCAGGCGGTGCCCGCCACGTCCGCTTCGAGGACGGCCTCGCCCGCCGCGGCGAGCTGCTGGGTGCTGAAGGTGCGTACCTCGTCGGCGTCGGCGGTGGGGACGGCCAGAGCTGCGGCTGCTGTGAGGCCGGTGGCGACCGCGAGCAGACGGGTACGTCTGGCGGTGCCGGAGTGGGTGCGGGGGTTGGTGCGCCTGATCCTCACTTGTCATTCCTCCCGAGGAGTGGACGGCCCGTCCGTGGGGGTCTGGGCCTGTGAGGCGCGGCCATGAGCACGTCCGGCATCCGGATCGCCCCGGATATCGGACAGGCCGTACTCCTGGCGAGCGCTGTTCGGGAGTATTCGCGGCGTCAACCAACCCCGCAAGGGTGCCTTTCGGCCGTGGTGCACCTGCACGCCGGACGGCCCCGGCGGCCGCTGCCCGCCGGGGCTGTGCCGGGCCCGTCCGGGGCCCGTTCGTCGCGTCTTGGACGTGTCAGGCCGTCAGGAGGTTCCGCTCGCCTGCCGGAACGGGGAACGGCAGGGTGTTGCCGGGCGGCGGGAAGGGGCAGATGAAGTGGTCGGCGAACGCGCACGGCGGCAGCTGGGCGCGGTTGAGGTCCACGCTCACCGCCCCGTCGGCGGCGGGCGCCTTCGGCCGCAGGAACCTGAAGGGGTAACTCCCGTCTCCGCTGGTCGCGTCGGCGAAGACGGCCCACAGCGAGCCGTCGGCCTGCACCGCGACGCGCAGGGTGTGCTCCTGTCCGTCGACGGCGAAGACGATCTCCCCGCCGAGGCCGAGCCCGCGCTCGCGCCCGTCCGCGTTCTCCACCCGGACGGCGTGGTCCGCCTCGTACGGCACGAAGCGGCCGGGGACCACCCACCGCGGGTCGTACGGCATGGTCTCGATGCCCCGGAACTCCCGGCGCGCCGGGGCGTCCGGGTCGAAGTCGCGCACCGCCCAGAGCCCCTCGCGGCGCAGCACGACGATCCGGCGTTCGCCGTGCGAGACCCGTGACTCGGGGATCGGGCCGTGGTCGGCGGTGAGGCGGACCTGGCCGGTGAAGGGCTTGTCGTCGAGGCTGAGCCGGTCCTCGTCGGTGGCGTCGAGGACGACTTCGTCGCCGTCCGCCGCCCACTGACCGGGGACGGCCGGAATTCGCCCCTCCGGGTAGTCGGAGAGCCAGTGCGTCCCGGTGAGGGACAGCGGCCCGTACGGCCCTGAGATGGTGGCGAGCCGCTGATCCTGCCAGCGCTGCCATTTCTGCTCCGCCGTCATCATGCCCGCAACCCTCGCACACCCCGCGCGCACGGCCCCCCACCGCGCCCGGTCGGGGCGTAACGCCGCCGGCGGCCGTGGCTGGGCGCGCGTGCGGCGGTGGCCGGCGCGCGCCGCCTCGTGACGGTGCCGGTGGGCGTGCGCGCGTCTGGGCGGCGCCCCTCGGGCACGCGGCCGGGCCCGGAGCCGGGCGAGGGGCCGGGCCGGCCGCCGCCGCGTGGACCCGCCCCAGGCGGGCGCACCCGCCGAGCCGCCGCGCACCGGGCGCTGACGACGCGTCAGCAGTCGCAGCAGCTGCAGCCGCAGTCCGGGCAGCCGCAGTCGCAGTCGCGGCAGCAGCCCTCGCGCTTCTTGCGGGACCACGGGCCCTCGTACTCCTTGGCGCAGCACAGCCGGCAGGTGCAGCACAGCCCCACGAAGACCGCGCAGCCCGCCCAGAATCCGCGGCGGGGCGGGCGCTGTGGGCCCGGGTGGCCTCCCAGGGGCGGGGGCGTTCCGCCGGGGCCGCCGCCGCTGTACGGGCCGTGTGCGTACGGGCCCTGGGGGCCGCCCTGGTACGGGTTGCCGGGCGGGGGCGGCTGCGCCGCGTCCCCGTATCCCCGGTGGGCGCACGTCGTCGTGCCGAAGGCGCGTTCCACCGAGGTGCGCAGTTCGTGTGCGAGGAGCACGTGCACCAGCCGGTCGTCGGTGAAGTGCGCGTCGCGCAGCGCCAGGCGGATGCCGTGGAGCGCGTCGTCGGCGAGGCGGCGGGCCTCGGCGAGCGGGGTGCCGGTGGCGGTGAGGGGGTTCCAGGCGCCCGACGCCGCGTCGGCCCACTGGTCCTCCACGGCGTCCAGCAGATGCGCCAGCCTGCCGAAAAGGCGGCCCGCCTCGGCGAGCGGCGCCGCGTTCTCCGGCCGGCCGGCGAGCACGGCGGTGTGGGCGAACGCGGCGGCCGTGGCGGTCTCGGTCGGTTCCGTGACGGTCAGGACGGAGCTGCCCGGTCCGGCCAGCGCCTCGATGCCGGCCTGCCGGTCGACCGCGTCGAGCAGCACCGCGGTGTCGAAGCCGAGCGCGGCTCCGGCGCGTGCGCCCGCCCGGTCCCAGCCGGCGGACACGCGGCGGGCCGCGGCGGCCACCGGCCTGCGGGCCAACAGACCGTCGCCGTCGGTGACGTGGTCCCGCACCTTGGCCGACGCCAGGACCAGGGAGACCGCGGCGGCCAGCCGCGCGCCCTCGCCGCGGGCGACGGGCGCGGTCCGCATGGCGCGCAGGGGGCACGGCCCGGCGGTGCGCCGCTGCGCGGGGGTGCGCTCGCCCTGAGCCTCCGTCAGAACCGAGACGATCAGGCCGTCGTAGTTGGTGACGACGCGGGCGAACTGCCCGTGGTCCGCTCGAAGTGCCAGACAGAGTCCGCAGAGATGGGCCATCCACTCGGTCTTCAGCCCGTCGGTGAGCCGGTGCGAACATGGTCTGACGATTCCGAACACGACGGGCCCCCGCGAGTCGCTGAGATGTGTGGCGGGCATCGTATCGATCAGGTCGTTCACCCGTACGTGCCGAAGGTCACCCGTCCGGCCCGACTTTTATATTTCCATCCCTTCACGCCCCCTACTGCGGCCGGACCTTGACGAATCGCCACATCTTCTGCACCAGTACCGTCACGAATCCCCTGCGCGGCGACTATCCACTTGGCGCCCGATCCGCATCATGGACGACGATAGGGGATATGCGGAACCACAAGTGACCGCGATGAAAGGAGGCGTCCATGGGATCGGTGCGTAAGGCGAGCGCCTGGCTCGGACTCGTCGAGGACGACGGGCGTTACTACGACGACGACTACGCCGAGGGTGCTGAGCCGGGTGACGCGTGGGTCACCGACCCCCGTGTGAAGGTCGCCTCCGAGTCCGCGCAGCAGGAGGGCCGCCGCATCGCGACGGTGTCCCCGGACGGTTTCCGGGACGCCCGCGGGATCGGCGAGCTGTTCCGTTCGGGCGTCCCGGTCATCGTGAACCTCACGTCGATGGAGCCGGGCGACGCCAAGCGGGTCGTGGACTTCGCCGCGGGTCTCGCCTTCGGACTGCGCGGTTCGATCGAGCGCGTCGCGACACGGGTGTTCCTGCTGACCCCCGCCGACACCGAGATCGTCAGCGGGGACCCGGCGGGCCGTTCCCAGGACGGTTTCTTCAACCAGAGCTGAGCACGGCGCCGCCGCCTCCCCACGGCTGCCGCAAGAGCCCGCCGGCCGCCACGGCGGGGCCTCGCCGGCCTACCGGAACGCGTCGAGGCCGGTGAGCGCCTTGCCCAGCACCAGCTGATGCATCTCGACGGTGCCCTCGTAGGTGAGGACCGACTCGAGGTTGGTCGCGTGCCGCATCACGGGGTACTCGAGCGAGATCCCGTTCGCGCCGAGAATGGTGCGTGACGTGCGGCAGATCTCGATCGCCTCGCGCACGTTGTTGAGCTTTCCGAAGCTGACCTGCTCCGGCCGCAGCTTCCCCGCGTCCATCCGCCTCCCGAGGTGGTGGGCGAGCAGGATCCCCTTGTGCAGTTCGACGGCCATGTCCGCGAGCTTGGCCTGGGTGAGCTGGAAGCCGCCGATCGGCCGGCCGAACTGCTCGCGCGTCTTCGCGTACGAGACGGCCGCCTCGAAGCTGGAGCGCGCGGCGCCCATCGAGCCCCAGACGATCCCGTACCGGGCGTGACTCAGGCAGCTGAGCGGGCCGCGCAGGCCGGTGACGTCCGGGAGGACCGCGTCGGCGGGCAGCCGCACCTCGTCCATGACGAGTTCGCTGGTGACCGACGCCCGCAGCGACCACTTGTGCTTGATCTCGGGGGCGGAGAAGCCGGGGGCGTCGGTGGGCACGACGAAACCGCGGATACCGTCGTCGGTCTGCGCCCAGACCACGGCGACGCCCGCCACGGAGCCGTTGGTGATCCACATCTTGCGGCCGGTGAGGACCCAGTCACCGCCGTCGCGCTTGGCGTAGGTCCGCATACCGGCCGGGTCGGAACCGTGGTCTGGCTCGGTCAGGCCGAAGCAGCCGATGATCTCGCCGGCGGCCATGCCGGGCAGCCACCGCTGCTTCTGCTCCTCGGAGCCGAAGCGGTGGATCGCGTACATGGCGAGGGAGCCCTGGACGGAGACCAGCGAGCGGATGCCGGAGTCGGCGGCCTCCAGTTCGAGGCAGGCCAGCCCGTACTGGACCGCGGTGGCGCCGGCGCAGCCGTAGCCGTCGAGCGACATGCCGAGCGCGCCGATGGAGCCGAGTTCGCGGGCCAGGCCGCGGATGCCGGGGAGCTCGCCGCTCTCGTACCAGTCGGCGATGTGCGGCAGGACGCGGTCGGCGGCCCAGGTGCGGACGGTGTCGCGGATCGCGAGGTCCTCGGGGCCGAGGAGGTCGTCGATCCCGAGCGGGTCGCCGGGATCGAAGGACGGAAGCTTCGAGGCTCTGGACATGACGTGACCTCCGGCGGCTCTCACACTGGGCACTCCCGCGGCCGTCGGGCCGCGAGGAGGGGTACGGACGGCTCGGCCCCAGAAACTAGCACTGCTAGTCAGCGGCCTCGCCAGACGTTACGGCTCAGTGTGCCGTGCGTCCAGACCCCGCCACCTCTGCGGCCGCGGGTGTGCGGCCGGCCGGCACGGCGGCCCGGTGACGCTGCTCCGCGCCGCCGGAGCGCCGGACGCCGGAGGCGTCGCTCTCCTGCTCCTCGCTCTCCCGGCTCGCCGGGATCGCCGCCGGATCGGCCGGTCCCTGCTTCTGGCAGATGTCCACCGTGCCGCACTCCATGGTCCGGGGCAGCCGCAGCGCCGCGGCCGCGCCGAGGAGCAGCAGCCCCGCGCTGACCAGCAGCGTGACGTGGAGACCGTGCACGAAGGCGTTGCGGGCGGTGGAGCGCAGCACCTCACCTGCCGGACCGCCGAGCCGCTCGGCGACCTGGTAGGCCTCCCCCAGCGAATGGGCGGCGGCCGCGCTCGCGGACTGCGGAACGCCGCTCACGGACGACAGCGCGGGGGCGTACGCGGCGTTCATCACGCTGCCGAGCAGGGCGATGCCCATGCCGGCGCCGAGCTGGTACGAGGTCTCGCCGATCGCGGCGGCCCCGCCCGCCTGCTCGGCGGGGGCCTCGCTGAGCATCGACTCGTACGCGCCGAACAGCGTCGTCTGCAGCCCGAAGCCGAGCAGGACGAACGCGGCGGTCAGCAGCCAGGGGCGGTCCTGCTGGCCCATCACGGTCAGCAGCAGCACGGCGGCGGCGGTGAGCACGAATCCCCAGCCGACCATCCGGCGCGGGCCGAGGCGGTTCAGGGTGTGCGAGCCGGTGGCCCCGGCGGCCATGGCGGCGAAGGTCAGGGGCAGCAGCCGCAGACCGGTCTCCAGCGGGGTGAGCCCGAGGACGAGCTGGAGGTACTGGACGGCGATCAGCTCGAGGCCGACCAGCGCCAGCATGGCGAGGACGATGCAGCCGACGGAGGTGGAGAAGGCGGCCCTGGCGAACATCCGCATGTCGATGAGCGGATACGGGCGGCGTTTCTGCCGCCCCACGAACAGCACCAGCAGCACCACGCCGAGGAGCAGCGGGCCGGCCACGCCCGGGTGGAGCGGGCCGGAGCCGACGCCCAGCCGCTTCACCCCGAGGACCACGCCCAGCACACCGCCCGCGGCCATCAGCGCGCCGAGGACGTCCCACGGGCCGTTCCCCGTGCCCCGGGACTCGGGCAGCAGCCAGCGGCCGGCGGGAACGATCAGTGCCATCAGCGGGATGTTGATCAGGAAGACGGAGCCCCACCAGAAGTTCTCGACGAGGAAGCCGCCGACCACGGGTCCGGTGGCGGCGCCCACGGCGGCCACGGCCGTCCATATGCCGATCGCCGTGGCCCGCTCACGCCGGTCGGGGAAGACGGCGCGCAGGATCGAGAGCGTCGCGGGCATGATCATCGCACCGCCGACCCCGAGCAGGGCGCGAGCGCCGATCAGGACGTCCGGAGTGGGCGCGAAGGCGGCCACCGCGGAGGCGGCGCCGAAGATGCCGTAGCCCAGCAGCAGCACCCGGCGTCTGCCGACCCGGTCGCCGAGGGTGCCGAAGAGGATCAGCAGCGCGGCGCAGACCAGCGGGTAGGAGTCCACGATCCACAGGAGCTCGACACCGCTTGGGCGCAGGTCCTCGGTGACGGCGGGGACCGCGACGTGCAGCACGGTCGCGTCGAGCGCGACGAGCAGCAGGCTCACGCACAGGACGAAGAGGACGACCCAGCGGTTGGCCCCGCCGCCGACGGAGCGCAGGCGTGCGCCGGCCGTGGGCGTCACGGACATGTACGTACCTCCCGGTGAGTCCCTCGCGCGCGGCGGACCGGCCTGGACGGTGGTGCGGGGTTGTCCCGACCGGGCGGCCCGGCATCGACGGGCGAGTGAGTCGACAGCGTACGCGAGTTCGCGCGCGGTGCACGTGGTCGATCTCTCACCCGATCGGACCCCCGGGTGTGGCGTACGCCACTCGGCGCCCCGGCCGTAGTCGATCTTGATGGGGCTGAACGCCCCGGAAATTCCACACGGGTTTCCGGTGAACCATTCACCGTCCGCAGAAGGATGCCTTCCGTGATGACCGTCCGACAAATGCGGGACGAAGGCCACCGGCTTTTCCTGACGGTCCGTGAATGAAACTGGACCTGAGACAAACTCCACATCACATAGGCATCACGAAGAGAGTGGATCGACCTGACCACACACTCACTCGCTGTAACGTCGATTAGGTGCGTACCGACTTCTTTGCCCGGCTGGACCGGGAGCCGGAACCGCCGAAGATAGAGATCCCGCGGATGAGCCGCACACGTCTCGCCCTCTTCGGCGGGACGTCGGCGTTCTATCTGGCCATCGTCGTCGCCGTGCTGGCGTCGACGTGGCTCGTGGCCCTCGACTGGAAGCTGATGCTCTTCCGGCCCTACGAGCAGTGGCCGGAGCAGCACGCCTCTCTCGACTACTTCGTGGTGCTCGGCCAGCGCGGACCGACGGCCGTCATGGTCGCGGCGTGGCTGGGCTGGCGCTCCTGGCGCCAGCACACCCTGCGCCCCCTGCTGGCGCTCGGCGCGGCTCTGCTGCTGCTGAACGTCACCGTGGGCGCGGTCAAGATCGGACTCGGCCGGCTCGGCCCCCACTACGCGACGCAGATCGGCTCCGCCGAGCTCTTCGCGGGCGGCGATATATTTCCGTCCGGGCACACCGCCAACGCGGTCGTGACCTGGGGAATCCTGGCCTATCTGGCCACCACCCCGAGGGCGAGGCGCTATCTGTCGGCGCTCTCCGCCGTGGTCTCGCTGGGGGTCGGCCTGACGACCGTGTACCTCGGTACGCACTGGCTGAGCGATGTGCTGCTCGGCTGGGCGGCGGGCCTGCTGATCCTCCTCGGGCTGCCCTGGTGCGAGCCGCTGATCGGCCGCGCGGAGGCCTGGATCCTCGGGATCCGCGAGCAGTGGCGGGCACGCCGCGCCCCGGCTCGCTCGCTGCCCGTCGCGGCGGGCGGACCGCGTCCCGCGACGGCGATGGTCCCGCAGCGCGGAACCGACGAGGCGGACGACCAGGCACGCGAGCCCGTGGCCGCCGCCGGCGTCACAACCGCCCGGCCGCCGGCGGGTTCCGCGAGCGGCCCTGCGGCGACCACCAGGACGACCACGCACGGGCCGCGGGCGCACGCACGCTCGGAGCGGAGCCCGGTGACCCCGTCGGGCAGCAGACGCCCTCCCCATTCGCGGCCGCTGACGGGCGGCTGAGCGGCGCGAGCGGTCTGCCCGCGCGGGGAGAGACGGACCGCATGAAGGCCCCGGTACTCGTCGAGTACCGGGGCCTTCATGCGGTCCAGGGCGTCTCCGGCGGACTCAGCCCTTCCAGCAGCGGATGACGGAGCCGTCCTTCACCTCGAAGTTCAGCCGGCCCGCGACGTACTCCATCGTGATGATCGAGCCGGGCGGCAGCGCCCTGACGGTCGACCAGCCCCGCTCACGGGCCTGCTGCTCGGCTTCGAGGGCGTCGAGACCGACGTACGACTCCGGGGAGTCGTCGGGCTGTGCGGGAGGGCTCGGTATGGGTGCCATGCATCCCACCGTAGGCGGCAGCGGACGGTGACGGAAGCGGAGCGGGCGCCGCTCCCAGCAGTCCCGCATACCCCACCGGTCACGCTTCTGTCACAGGACGTCGACACTTGTTCCGTTCGAACTCGTTCACCCGATCGGGCTCTCCTGCGGCGTTCGTACACCATTCGGAGCACCGCCGCCGATCATGGTGAATTGCATTTCGTATCCCTTTCGAATTAATGACCGGAGCCGGCTCGCGGAACAATTCACACAAGCCGAGGAGTTCACTGGTCTTTCACAGAATCCACCCGACTCACGGGCTTTCCGGAGTCAGGGCGCGGGACAGCCGGTCGCGCAGCACCCGGATGTGCTCGGCGAGCTCCGGCGGCTCGACGACGTCGAAGTCGACGCCCATCAGCACCACGTGGATCACCAGCACGTCCAGGTTCGCCGCCCCGGTCCGCAGCAGGCACCGGCCGTCGTCGACGGCCTCCAGCACCCCGTCGGACGGGCCGACGAACTCGGCCGCGCGCTCGGCGGAAGTGTGCAGCCTGACGACTGCGCGGGCCGGATACGCACCGGTCGAGACGCCCCGGGAGACATAGGCCGCCAGATCGTCGGCGGGTGGGGTGCGCGGCGCGAAACGGGGGCCGTGCGGGGGCTTGGGGACGATCCGGTCGGCACGGAAGGTGCGCCAGTCGTCGCGCTCGACGTCCCAGGCGACGAGGTACCAGCGGCGCTCCGTGCACACCAGCCGGTGCGGCTCGACGGTCCGGCGGGTGGCCGCGCCGCCGTGGTCGCGGTACTCGAACCGCAGCCGTTCGCTGTCCCGGCAGGCGTTCGCCAGCTCGGTCAGCACGGCGGCGTCCACCGTCGGACCCCGCTGTCCGCGCAGCATGGGAACGGTGAAGGCGTTGAGCGCGCCCACCCGCCGCCGCAGCCGGTCCGGCAGTACCTGCTCCAGCTTGGCCAGGGCGCGTACGGACGTCTCGCCGATGCCCTCGATGCCCTGGCCGGCCGCCGTGCGCAGACCGACGGCCACCGCCACGGCCTCCTCGTCGTCCAGGAGCAGCGGCGGCAGCTCGGCGCCCGCGCCGAGCTGGTATCCACCGCCGGTGCCGGGGCTGGCGTTGACCGGGTAGCCGAGCTCACGCAGCCGGTCCACGTCCCTGCGGACGGTGCGCGGGGTGACTCCGAGCCGGTCGGCCAGCTCGGCGCCGGACCAGTCGCGGTGCGCCTGCAGCAGGGAGAGCAGACGCAGCAGTCGTGCGGAGGTTTCCAACATGGGACGGAGTCTGCCAGCGGTCGAGGACAGCTGCTGTCCGCAACGGTACGCAGTCAGCCGGGCGGGACCGATCAGCCTCCGCCTGCGGGTCGGCCGGCCGGTGTCCGTCGACTCGGCGGCACGGGTCAGCCTGCCGGCCCGTCCGTCGCCCGCCAACCCGTGCCGGGCTGCCGCAGGTGCGCGGCGGGACCGGGCGCGGGCGGGCTACTTTCCGCCGGTCCTCCTCGCGCCCCGGACCGCGTCCGCGGCGGCGTCACGCAGCACGTACGCCGCGTCGTACAGCGCGCTGCGCCCGCGGTGCAGCGCCTCGCTCAGCGCACCGCGCGAGCGCCCGCCCCCGTCGCGCGCCAGGAGCTCGGTGAACAGCGCCTCGTGGCGCGCCGCGATCGGGGCCGGGTCGAACCGGGCCGACGCGGCCAGGGCCGCGCGGCCGGTGCGCCGGCGCAGTTCGTCGTCGCCGATCAGCTCCAGCAGCGCGTCGGCGATCGCGTCCACGTCCCCGACCGGGACCAGCCGGCCGTCGACGCCGTCCTCGATGATCTCGCGAGGACCGTGCGGGCAGTCCGTGGAGACGACCGGCAGTCCGCAGCGCATCGCCTCGACGATGGTCATGCCGAAGGACTCGGCGCTGGAGGTGACGGCCCCGATCGAGCCCTTGACCCACTCCGCCTCCAGCGGGTTGGCGGGCCCCATGAGGAAGACGTGGTCGCGGAGGCCGCGTTCGTCGATCAGCGCGCTCAGCGCCTGCTTCTCGTTGCCCGTCGCGTCCCCGCTGCCGTAGATCCGCAGCCGCCAGTCGGGGCGGGCCGCGACCACCTTGGAGAAGGCCTCGACGAGCAGGTCGTACCGCTTGACGCGGGTGAGGCGGCCGGCGGCGACGACCCACTTGGCCGTGGAGTCCGCGGGCGGAACGGCGGGCGCCGGCACGCTGTTGGGCACCGCCGCTATGCGTACGCCGGGCAGCTTCATCCGCTCGCGGTAGGCGCGGGCGTCCGCCTCTGTGACGGTGGTGATCGCGTCGAGCACGGTGTAGCGGTGGGCGATCTCGCGGCGCAGCCGGTACCCGTGGCTGTCGAGCGTCAGATGCTCCTGGCCGACGCGTACCACGCCCCGCCGGGTCTGGCGGGCGATGTGGACGTTGAGGCCGGGGCGGGTGCCGATGACCATGTCCGCGTCGAGGGACGCGAGATGGGCGCCGATCCGGGCGTCGGTGAGCCGGCTGTACTGCTTGTGCCGGCCGTCGCCGCGCGGGAAGACCTTCGCCGGCCGGCCGGCCAGCGGGTCGTCGCCGTCGTAGCCGGGGCTCTTCTTCCGCAGGTCCACCAGGTGCTTCAGGGTGACGCCGGCCGGGGCGCCCATGACCGGCTCGTCGCGGTGGCGGAAGACGGAGACGATCTCGACGTCGTGCCGCTCCGCGAGCGTGCGGGCGAGGGTGAACGTCGTTCTGATCGTTCCACCGATGCCATAGGCGTTGTGGAGCAGAAATGAAATGCGCATGCGGTACCGCGCCCCCGTGGTCCTGCGGATCCTCCTGGTCGGGAGGTCTACGCCACGACTCTACTTGCCTGTTGGGAGCGGTACGGATCAGCTGATGCCCCACCGGGTGTGGTTCATCTCACCGTCCGGGCGCCCCGTCCGCGGCCGGGGCGCCGGGCCCCGGGTCCGGTCGGCGGGGGGCGCGGGGCGGCGCCGTCCGCTCCGATTCGTTGCCGCCGCGGGCGTGACCCCCGCGACGGATCGCCCGTTGAACCTTCGAGCCGGGACCCGCCCGGCCCACCTGATCAAGTCCGAGGAGCCACCCGTGCCGCGCATGCTCGACGTCAGCGAGGACGTACGCGCCGAGATCGGCGACGAAGAAGCCGACCGGCTGCTCGCCGGCCTGAACGCCCCGGGCAGCTACGACTGCACCTCCTGCCGCACCCCGGGCGACTCCGAGCAGGAGCGGACCAGCACCGTGCTGTTCGTCGGCGACGAGACCGCCGTGCTCGCCTTCGCCCACGCCACCTGCATCCCCTCCCAGGTCGTGCAGGTCACGGAGGACCAGCTCCAGGGCGCCGTCCGCTCCATCACCGGCGAGGAGCCGCCGGTCCCGGGCGCCGCCCCCCAGCAGGCCGTGCTCGGGGTCACCAGCGGTCTCATCCTCATCGACGGCGACGTGTACCCGGCCCTCGTCGTGGAGCCGACCGCGCCGATCGCCCGCCCGGGCACGGACGGCAGCGGCGGCGACGACTTCCTGCCCCTCCTGATCGAGCAGGGTTTCCTGCCCGTCACCGATGTGAACCAGCGCCCCGCCCCGCTGCCCGGCTGGTCGGTGCTGCTCGCCATGGGCCGGCTGCACGCGGTCCTCCAGCCCGGCACGGGCGGCGGCAACGCGGTCGCCTGGTGGCAGGCGCACCAGCCGCTCCAGGTCACCGAGGGCTGGCGGACGGCCGTCAACAAGACGCAGACGGTCCTGGTGTACGCCGCCCCGGTGGGCTCGATCGGCCAGCAGGCGCGCGAGGACCTGCTGCGCGACGCGCTGGAGAAGGCGGCGGCCGGCGGCCTCCTCGTCGCCGCCGCGATGCCCCTCGCGGGCACCTGAGCCACCCCGGACCACGGGGGTGCCCGCCGACCGGCCCGGCGGGCACGGGGCGTACCCCGGGGCCGCTCTCCTGTCCCGGCGTACGTCCCCGCGCGCCTTGCCCCTGCGCGGTTCCCGCGCGCCCGCGGTGCGCTCGCGCGCTTCCCGTGCCGTCCCCCGGAAGAATGCAGCTCGCCGCAGCCCGCATCCGCGACGGGGCGGCGTCGTTGCAGGTACGTGCACTCATACGACCCCTCCCCCCAGCCGTTCCAGAGTCAGATCCCTTCCATGCGCCCCTCCCGCGACGGATCGCCCGGCCCCTCGGAGACGCCGATCTACGACGCGCTGTACTCCGAGTACCTCAGGGGGTTCCGCACGCTGCCGGGTGACCGCAGCGGGGAGGAGGACCTGGATTTCAAGGGGTTCGGGACGGGGATGCGCGGCGGCCGCGGCGGCTTCTTCAGCTACGGGGGCCACACGGGGCAGACCGGCGGTCAGGCGAACTCCGGCGGCCAGCAGCGCGATTGGCATCCGCACCAGACCGGCCGGCACGCCGCCCACCAGCCCGCGGCGCTGCCGCCGGCCCCCCGTAAGGGGCTCTGACCCGCACGGCGCGACACCGCTGCCCCCGGACCGTGTGCGCGGTCCGGGGGCAGCGGTGTCGACAGTCCCAGGCGCCTACTTCTTGCGGCCGCGCTTCTCCCGCACCCGGACCGAGATGTGGATCGGGGTGCCCTCGAAGCCGAACTCCTCGCGCAGCCGGCGCTCGACGAAGCGGCGGTAGCCGTGCTCGAGGAAGCCGGACGCGAACAGGACGAACCGCGGCGGCTTGGTACCGGCCTGCGTGCCGAACAGGATCCGCGGCTGCTTGCCGCCCCGGATCGGGTGCGGGTGCGCGGCGACGATCTCGCCGAGGAACGCGTTCAGCCGGCCGGTCGGGATGCGGGTCTCCCAGCCCTCGATGGCCGTCTCGATCGCCGGGACCAGCCGCTCCATGTGGCGGCCGGTGGTAGCGGAGACATTGACCCGGGGCGCCCAGGCGACCTGCTGCATCTCGGTCTCGATCTCGCGCTCGAGGTAGTAGCGGCGCTCCTCGTCGAGGGTGTCCCACTTGTTGTAGGCGACGACGATCGCGCGGCCGGCCTCGACGGCCATCGTGACGATGCGCTGGTCCTGGACGCTGATGCTCTCGCTCGCGTCGATCAGGATGACCGCGACCTCCGCCTTCTCGACGGCGGCGGCCGTGCGCAGCGAGGCGTAGTAGTCGGCGCCCTGCTGGAGGTGGACGCGCTTGCGGATACCGGCGGTGTCGACGAACTTCCAGGTCACGCCGCCCAGTTGGATCAGCTCGTCGACCGGGTCACGGGTGGTGCCCGCGAGCTCGTTGACGACGACGCGGTCCTCGCGGGCGACCTTGTTGAGCAGCGAGGACTTGCCGACGTTCGGGCGGCCGATCAGCGCGATGCGGCGAGGGCCGCCGACCGCGGTGCCGAAGGTCTGCGCGGGCGCCTCCGGCAGGGCCTCCAGGACGGCGTCGAGCATGTCGCCCGTGCCGCGGCCGTGCAGCGAGGAGACCGGGTGCGGCTGGCCGAGGCCGAGCGACCACAGGGCCGTCGCGTCGGCCTCGCCGCTCGGTCCGTCGACCTTGTTGGCGCAGAGCACGACGGGCTTGCCCGCCCGGCGCAGCAGCTTGACGACGGCCTCGTCGGTGTCGGTCGCGCCGACCGTGGAGTCGACGACGAAGACCACCGCGTCGGCGGCCTCGATGGCGTACTCGGCCTGGGCGGCGACGGACGCGTCGATGCCGAGGACGTCCTGCTCCCAGCCGCCGGTGTCGACGAGCTTGAAGCGGCGGCCGGCCCACTCCGCCTCGTAGGTGACACGGTCGCGGGTGACGCCCGGCTTGTCCTCCACGACCGCCTCGCGGCGGCCGATGATGCGGTTCACCAGGGTCGACTTGCCGACGTTCGGGCGGCCGACGACGGCGAGGACGGGCAGCGGTCCGTGCCCGGCCTCCTCGATCGCGCCTTCGACGTCCTCGACGTCGAAGCCCTCTTCCGCGGCGAGCTCCATGAACTCCGCGTACTCGGCGTCGCCGAGTGCTCCGTGGTCGTGCTGGTCGTTCATGAAGTCCGTTCCTCGTTCGTCACTGGGCCGCGTCGGCGGCCCATTACTCAAGTCTGGCTCAGCGCCCGGTCAGGCGCTTCGCGTTCTCCAGGTGGGCGGTCAGCCGCTCCTGGATGCGCACGGTCGCCTCGTCGAGCGCCTTGCGCGTACGGCGCCCGCTGCGGTCGCCGGCTTCGAAGGCTTCACCGAAGACCACGTCGACGCGGCTGCGCAGCGGCGGCAGTGCCTTGATCAGCCGGCCGCGCCGCTCGGTGCCGCCCAGCACCGCGACCGGGACGATCGGGGCGCCGCCGCGCACCGCGAAGTACGCCAGTCCGGCGCGCAGCGACGCGAAGTCGCCCTCGCCCCGGGTGCCCTCGGGGAAGATCCCGAGGACTCCGCCGTTCTCCAGCACACCGAGCGCGTCCGTGATGGCGGTGCGGTCGACGGTCGTACGGTCCACCTTGACCTGTCCGATCCCGGTCAGGAACGGGTCGAGGGGGCCGACGAACGCCTCCTTCTTGATCAGGAAGTGCACGGGCCGGGGCGCTGTACCCATCAGCATCGGCCCGTCGATGTTGTGCGCGTGGTTCACCGCGAGGATGACCGGACCCGCGGCCGGGACCCGCCACGCGCCGAGGACGCGCGGCCTCCACAGCCCGTACATCAGCCCGATCCCGATGCCCCGCCCGACGGCCGCGCCCTTTTTCGAGGGTACGGTCACCGGGCGCTCCGCTTCTCCTCCACCAGGGTCACGACGCATTCGATGACCTGCTGGAGCGTGAGGTCCGTGGTGTCGACCTCGACCGCGTCGGCCGCCTTGGCGAGCGGGGACGTCTTACGGCTGGAGTCGGCCGCGTCCCGCCTGATCAGTGCCTCGCGGGTGGCGGTGACGTCGGCGCCCTTGAGCTCGCCGCTGCGGCGGGCGGCCCTGGCCTCGGGCGACGCGGTGAGGAAGATCTTCAGGTCGGCGTCGGGCAGCACGGTCGTGCCGATGTCCCGGCCCTCGACGACGATGCCCTTCTCGGCCGCCCTGGCGATGGAGCGCTGCAGCTCGGTGATGCGGGTGCGGACCTCCGGGACGGCGCTGACCGCGCTGACCTTGGAGGTGACGTCCTGCTCACGGATCGGGCCGGAGGCGTCGAGGCCGTCGACCGTGATCGCCGGCGCCGACGGGTCGGTGCCGGACTCGATCACCGGCTTGCCGGCGGCGCTCGCGATCGCGTCCGGGTCCGACACGTCGATGCCGTTGGTGATCATCCACCAGGTGATCGCGCGGTACTGCGCGCCGGTGTCGAGATAGCTCAGCCCCAGCGCGGAGGCGACGGCCTTGGAGGTGCTCGACTTGCCCGTGCCGGAGGGGCCATCGATGGCGACGATCACGGAGTCCACGGTGTCGGACACCTTCCTGGTTCGCGGGATAAGGGCATGGCAGGGTGCCGGGTCGCCCACCACAAGGTTA
This sequence comes from Streptomyces sp. NPDC002835, assembly GCF_053591995.1. Taxonomy (NCBI): domain Bacteria; kingdom Bacillati; phylum Actinomycetota; class Actinomycetes; order Kitasatosporales; family Streptomycetaceae; genus Streptomyces; species Streptomyces sp. NPDC002835. The sequence continues at coordinate 31,059 of NZ_JBSFUW010000039.1, forward strand.
CCGAGTGCCGGGACCACTTCTGCACCCGTGCTCCCCGGCCCCCGCCCGCCTCGTCCGGCGGCGCCCTACTGCCGGATCGACCAGCCCCGTTCCCGCAGCGCCGCCGTGAGGAGCGGCGCCGCCGCGGGCTGGACCATCAGCTGCACCAGACCGGCCTGCTGGCCCGTGGCGTGCTCGATACGGACGTCCTCGATGTTGACGCCGGCGCGGCCGGTGTCGGCGAAGATCCGGGCCAGCTCGCCCGGCTCGTCGCTGATCAACACCGCGACGACCTCGTAGACGGTGGGCGCGGTGCCGTGCTTGCCCGGCACCCGTACCCGGCCGGCGTTGCCGCGGCGCAGGACGTCCTCGATGCCCTCGGCGCCGCCCTGGCGCTTGGACTCGTCGGAGGACTGCAGGGCGCGCAGCGCGCGGACCGTCTCGTCCAGGTCCGCCGCCACCCCGGCGAGCACGTCGGCCACCGGGCCGGGGTTCGCGGAGAGGATCTCCACCCACATCCGGGGGTCGGAGGCCGCGATACGGGTCACGTCGCGCACGCCCTGGCCGCAGAGCCGCACGGTGGTGTCGTCGGCGTCCTCCAGCCGCGCCGCGACCATGGAGGAGATCAGCTGCGGCGTGTGGGAGACGAGAGCGACGGCCTTGTCGTGGGCGTCCGCGTCCATCACGACGGGAACGGCCTTGCAGAGGGCGACCAGCTCCAGGGCGAGGTTGAGGACCTCGGTGTCGGTGTCCCGGGTGGGGGTCAGCACCCAGGGGCGGCCCTCGAAGAGGTCCGCGGTGCCCGCGAGGGGGCCGGAGCGCTCCTTGCCGGCCATCGGGTGCGTGCCGATGTAGGCGCTCATGTCGATACCGAGCGCTTCGATCTCGCGGCGCGGGCCGCCCTTGACACTGGCCACGTCGAGGTAGCCGCGGGCGACGCCGTCGCGCATGGCGCCGGCGAGCGTGGTGGCGACGTGCGCCGGGGGCACGGCGACGACGGCGAGGTCGACGCGGCCCTCCGGCCGCTCGTCGGTGCCCGCGCCGAGCGCGGCGGCGGTGCGGGCCCGTTCGGCGTCGTGGTCGGCCAGGTACACGGTCACCCCGCGTCCGGCGAGGGCCAGCGCGGCCGACGTGCCGATCAGCCCGGTTCCGATGACGAGCGCGGTTCTCACTGGGCGATGTCCTTGCGGAGGGCGGCCGCGGCGCCGAGGTAGACGTGGCAGATCTCCGCCTTGGAGAGATCTGACTCGACGTGCGCGAGTATCCGCACGACGCGCGGCATGGCGCCGGCGATGTCGAGTTCCTGCGCGCAGATGAGGGGGACGTCCACGATGCCGAGCTTGCGCACCGCGGCGGCCGGGAAGTCGCTGTGCAGGTCCGGGGTGGCCGTGAACCAGATACTGATCAGATCGTCGGCGACAAGGGCGTTGCGCTCCAGGACGGCGGTGAGCAGCGCGCTGACCTGCTCGTCCATGTGTGCGGCATCGTCCCGTTCCAGCTGGACGGCTCCGCGGACCGCTCGTACCGCCACGTCGTGCTCCTTCGTGTGTGCCTGCGCGAGTGCTTGTGTTTCAGCGTAGTCAGCGCAGGGCGCGACAGCGGTGGCGACCGCTCTGCGAGACGGCCGGGGCCGCTCGGTGCGCTACGACTGGGCACATGATCTTCCACGTCGTGCCCGCCGCCGAGTGGACGGCCGCCGCCGGGCGGGAGTACGCGCCGGCCTCCCTCGCCGCCGAGGGGTTCGTCCACTGCTCGGCCGACAAGCCGGCCGCCCTCGCCGTCGTCGACGCCCGCTTCCGGGAGGCGCCGGACGTGCTGGTGCTGGTGATCGACGAGGCGCGGCTCGGCGCCGAGGTCCGCTGGGAGGGCCCCGGCGGGGCGTTCCCGCATGTGTACGGGCCGGTCGAGCGTACGGCGGTGGAGGCCGTGCTGGCGGTCCACCGGGACGCCGACGGCCGTCCGCGGCAGCTCACCCCCTGGGGCTGACCGGCGGACATGCCGTGCCCGGTTCCTTCGTCTCCGCCCGTTCAGGGGCCACGATGCAGGGGCCCCGAGCGGGTCGGGGGTCACGAGCCTAGGAGAGTGCCATGGACACGGGTCGACGGACGGTCCTGGCCGCGGGTGCGGCCGGAGCGGCCGCTCTGGTGGCGGGCTGCGGGGACAGAGGCGGGGACGGTCCGGCGACGCCGCCGCCGACCGGGACCGGGACCGGGGAGGACGGTGCCAGCCCTTCCCCGGACGGCGAGGAGCTCGCGAGGACCGGGGACATCCCGGTCGGCGGCGGCAAGGTGTTCAAGGACCGGAAGATCGTGGTGACGCAGCCGGAGGCCGGGGACTTCAAGGCGTTCTCCGCGGTCTGCACGCATCAGGGCTGCACGGTCGCGAACGTCTCCGACGGGACGATCAACTGCCTCTGCCACGGCAGCAGGTTCCGGATCGCGGACGCCTCTGTGGAGAGCGGTCCGGCGACGAAGCCGCTGCCGGCGGAACCGATCACGGTCTCCGGGGACTCCATCCGCACCGGCTGACGCCGCAAGGCCCTCACGTAGCCTCTCGCGCATGATCCCCGAGAGACTCGTCCGCGACCACACGGTCTACTCCTGCGTCATGGGGTCGCGGGCCTTCGGGCTGGCAACCGACGGCAGCGACACCGACCGGCGCGGGGTGTTCCTCGCGCCGACGCCGCTGTTCTGGGGTTTCGAGAAGCCGCCCACGCATGTCGAGGGGCCCGCGCCGGAGCAGTTCTCCTGGGAGCTGGAACGCTTCCTGGAGCTGGCCCTGCGGGCCAACCCGAACGTCCTGGAGTGCCTGCACTCCCCCATCGTCGAGCACGTCGACGACACCGGCCGCGAACTCCTCGCCCTGCGCGACGCGTTCCTCTCCCGCCGGGCACACGAGACGTTCGTGCGGTACGCGACCGGCCAGCGCCGGAAGCTGGAGGCGGACGTGCGGCAGCACGGGGCGCCGCGCTGGAAGCACGCCATGCACCTGCTGAGGCTGCTGGGCAGCTGCCGTGACCTGCTGCGCACGGGCGAGCTGGTGATCGACGTGGGCGCGGACCGCGAACGGCTGCTGGCGGTCAAGCGGGGCGAGGTGCCGTGGGAGCGGGTGGAGTCCTGGATGACCCGCCTCGCCACCGAGTCCGACGCGGCGGCGTCCACCTCTCCCCTCCCACCCGCCCCCGACCACGCCCGCGTGGAGGACTTCTTGATCCGCACCCGCCGGTCATCGGCGGGCTGAGACCCGGCGCGCCGCTGGATCAAGCGTCCCAGAGCGCTCCCAGTGTCACGAGCTCCCCGCGGTACTCGATCCGGTCCGCCCAGGCGCGGGGCCAGGCCTTCGAGCCCAGGTGGGCGCCCGCGAAGGCGCCGGCCAGGCAGGCGATCGAGTCGGAGTCGCCCTTGGTGCATGCGGCCCGGCGCAGGGCGGTCAGGGGCTCCTCGGGGAACATCAGGAAGCACAGCAGGCCGGTGGCGAGGGCCTCCTCCGCGATCCAGCCCTCGCCGGTGGCCAGGCACGGGTCGAGCTCCGGCTCCGGCGAGCGCAGGGCCGCGGCGAGGCGTTCGAGGATCTGGAGGCACTCGTCCCAGCCGCGCGCGATGAACGCCTCGGGCGTCGCGTCGTGCGAGTAGGTCCAGAGGTCGCCGAGCCAGCGGTGCAGATAGCGGCCGCGGTTCTCGTACGCGTACGAACGCAGCTGGCCCACCAGCCCGGTCGGCTCCGCGCCCTGTGCGAGCAGGTACACGGCGCGGGCCGTGAGGTCGCTCGCCGCGAGGGCGGTCGGGTGGCCGTGTGTGAGGGCGGCCTGCAACTGGGCCGCGCCGGAGCGCTGTTCCTCGCTCAGGCCGGGCACGAGCCCGACGGGCGCGACGCGCATGTTGGCCCCGCAGCCCTTGGAGTCGATCTGGCTGGCCTGCTGCCAGGGCCGGTCGCTGTCGAGCTTCTCGCAGGCGACCAGGCAGGTGCGGCCGGGGGCCCTGTTGTTCTCCGGTGAGTGGTACCAGGCGACGAACTCCTCGCGCACCGGCCGGACCAGGCCGGCGGCGGCGAGCAGGCCGCGGGACATCGCGGTGCGGATGCCGCGCGCCAGCGCGAGCGTCATCTGGGTGTCGTCGGTGACGATCGCCGGCGTGGGCAGTTCCATCCGCCGCCACGGCCCGCACTTGGCGAGGATGGCCGGCACGTCGTTGAACTCGGTGGGGAGGCCGAGGGCGTCGCCCAGCGCGAGCCCGGTCAGCGCCCCGGTGGCGGCCTGCTTGGTGATGGTCCCGGTGCTCCTTGTGATGGTCATTTCTGCTGCCGTCCCTCCGGTCGCAGGAGTGGTGGGTGCAGGACGGAGGCGGCTCCGGCCCGGTAGAGCGCGGCCGGTTTGCCACGGCCGCCGGTACGGCGCGGTTCGCCCTCGACGGCCTCGACGAAGCCGGGGGTGGCGAGGACCTTGCGCCGGAAGTTGGGGCGGTCGAGTTCGACGCCCCAGACGGTCTCGTACACCTGCTGCAGCTCCCCGAGCGTGAACCGGGGCGGGCAGAAGGCGGTGGCGAGACAGGTGTACTCGAGTTTGGCGCCGATGCGCATCTGCGCGTCGGCGAGGATCAGCTCGTGGTCGAAGGCGAGCGGCGCGGCCGAGGTGAGCGGCGTCCAGCGGGCGTGCGCCGCGTCCCCGCCGCCGCGCGGCTCCGGCAGGTCCGGTACGAGCGCGGTGTACGCGACGGAGACGACGCGCATCCTCGGGTCGCGGTCCGGTGCGCTGTACGTCCGCAGCTGTTCCAGGTGGAGGTCGGCCGCGGTCCGCTCCGACAGTCCGGTCTCCTCCGCCAACTCGCGCCGGGCGGCCGTCTCCGCGGACTCCTTGGGCAGCAGGAATCCGCCGGGCAGCGCCCACGCGCCGCGGTAGGGCTCCTGCCCGCGTTCGACGAGCAGGACGTGCAGCCGGCTCTCCCTGATCGTGAAGACGGCCAGGTCGACGGTGACGGCGAACGGTTCGAAGGCGTACGGGTCGTAGCCCTCGGGGCGGGTGTCGCTCATCGTTTCTCCGGAAGTGGGGGCGCGAGGTCCCAGCCCTCGCCGATCAGTGCGTCCACGGCCGCCACGGCGGTGGCGAGCCGCTGTTCGTGCGGTCCGGTGAGCTCGACGGTGCGGCGGCCGGTGCGGGCCAGCTCCTGGCGGAAGCGTCCGGTCATCCAGGGCCGCAAATGCTCGCCGTCGCGCAGGCCGTCGTCCTCGAAGGCGACGCCCTCGTGGTCGGTCAGCAGCCACAGGTGCTGCCGGCGCGGCTCGGGGGCCGCCGGGTAGGGGCCGCCGAGGTAACGCTCGTGCCAGACGGTGGTGGCGAAGGCGTCGGTGTCGCAGAAGACGACCGGCGATCCCGCTCGCGCGGCCTGCTCCTCGAGCTCCGCCTGGCGGCGGGCGATCAGCGGGAACTCGTCGGACGTGAACGCGACCTCGTCCCAGCCGGCGCCGGGCCGCAGCCGCCGCAGTGCGGCCAGCTTGAGTTCGCTGAACTCCCGCCCGTACTCGGGCACGCAGCGGGTGCGCGCCCACACGCCGCCGCGCCGCCGGTAGTGCTCGGCGAGCGCCCACGCCATCGTGGTGGTGCCGGTGGACTCGGCGCCGAGGACGACCACCCGGCGGGCGAGCGCGGCCCGCACCGGCGGCTCCAGGAAGTCCCAGCAGCCGACGGGGTCCTTGCGCACGGCCGTCCCGGAGACCGGGAAGACCACCCGGTCGGGGTCGACGCAGACGGACTCGGCGCCGAAGCGGCGGCCGAGCTCCTCCCCGTACGCCTCCGAGGTGAAGACGGCGTCCACCCGCTCCGGGACGGCGGCGCGGAAGACGGCCATGTGCGCGTCCCACACACCGGGGTCGTTCACGTCCACCGCGATGTCGTCCATGGCGCCCACCACCCGTACGCCGGGGTGCACTTCGCGCATCCAGGCCACCCGGTCGGCGAGCGGGACCGACTCGACGGCCGCGGCGCACACGAGGACGGTGAGCCGCTCGCAGCGGTCGGCGGCGGTCCGTACGAGATGGTGGTGGCCGGCGTGCGGCGGATAGAACTTGCCGAGGACCAGGCCGTGTCCGTAGCGCCTCATACGGGCACCGCCTCGCGGCGGGCCGCCAGGTCGCGCGACCAGTTCAGCAGGCCGGCGACGCACAGCGCCATGAAGCCGATGTAGAGCAGGGACGTGAGATACAGCTCCTTGTGCGCGTACAGCGGTACGTAGACCACGTCGGCGGCGATCCACAGCCACCACGACTCCAGGCGCTTGCGGCACTGCCCGTATGTCGCCATCAGCGACAGGGCGGTCGTCAGCGCGTCCCAGAAGGGGACGGTGGAGTCGGTGGCGCGGTCGAGGAGGAGGGTGAGCGCGAGGGTCGCCACCACCCCCGCCGCGAGCAGCCAGGTCCATTCGGTGCGGGTGGTGCGTCGCACCGGCAGGACGGAAGAGCCTGGTCCACCCCCGTGGGTCCAGGTCCACCAGCCGTACGCGGCGAGGGTGATGAAGACGACCTGCAGGCCGGCGTCGGCGTACAGGCCCGCCTGGGTGAAGAGCAGGACGAAGAGGACGTTGTTGGCGATGCCGATCGGCCAGTTGGCGATGTGCTGGCGGGCGACGAGCCACACACAGAGCGCGCCGCTGCCGAAGCCGAGAAATTCGGTCCAGCTCACCGGGGTGTCGAGCACGGTGAACAACGGCTGCTGCAGCGGCCCGAGGATGTCGGTGAGACTCACGCCTGCTCCTTAATAGTCATAGTGACTATAAATCGTCAGCAGCGGTCACCACAAGGCGGTAGGACGACACAAGGGCCCGCGACCTGAGCAGGTCGCGGGCCCTCACTGTGCGTCTGTGCGGGTTTCTGCTGTTACGGGCTCTTACAGGCCGACTTCCTTCATCAGCATGCCGACCTCGGTGTTGGTCAGCCGGCGCAGCCAGCCGGACTTCTGGTCGCCGAGCGTGATCGGACCGAAGGCGGTCCGCACCAGCTTGTCGACCGGGAAGCCCGCCTCGGAGAGCATCCGGCGCACGATGTGCTTGCGGCCCTCGTGGAGGGTGACCTCGACGAGGTAGTTCTTGCCGGTGTTCTCCACGACACGGAAGTGGTCCGCGCGGGCGTAGCCGTCCTCGAGCTGGATGCCGTCCTTGAGGCGCTTGCCGAGTTCACGCGGCAGGGGGCCCTGGATGGCGGCCAGGTAGGTCTTCTTCACCCCGTACTTGGGGTGCGTGAGGCGGTGGGCCAGCTCACCGTGGTTGGTGAGCAGGATGATGCCCTCGGTCTCCGTGTCGAGCCGGCCGACGTGGAAGAGCCGGGTCTCACGGTTGTTGACGTAGTCACCGAGGCACTGGCGCCCGTCGGGGTCCTCCATGGTGGAGACGACGCCCGCGGGCTTGTTCAGCGCGAAGAAGAGGTGCGACTGGGTCGCGACGGTCAGACCGTCGACCTTGATCTCGTCCTTCTCCGGGTCGACGCGGAGGCCCTGCTCGATCACGACCTTGCCGTTGACCTCGACCCGGCCCGCGTCGATCAGCTCCTCGCAGGCCCGGCGCGAACCCATGCCGGCCCGGGCCAGCACCTTCTGGAGCCGCTCGCCCTCCTGGTCGCCGAAGGTCTTCGGGGTCTTGATCAGCGGCTTGTCCGCGTAACGCTCCCGGTTGCGCTCCTCGGAGCGCGCGTCGTACTCGCGCGAACGCGCGGGTGCGGTGCGACCGCCGCCGCGCTGCGGCGACTGCCTGGGGCCGCCCTTGGCGCCGCCGCGGGCCGCGCCGCCGCGTCCCTTCTTCGGCGCCTCCGGGGAGCCGGCCACATCGTAGCGGCGCTCCTCGGGACGCGGCTTGCCCGCGCGCTTCTGCTGGTCGTCGCGGCTGTTGCCGGCGCCGCGGTAGTTGCCGCGCCCGCCGCCACCGCTGCTGCCGCGGCCGCCGCTGTTGCCACCACGGCTCCCGCCGTTGTTTCCGCTGCTGTTCCTGCCGCTGCTGCTTCGCATCAAATTTCCGTCTTGTCGTCTGCGTCGTCACCATCCGGTGCATCCGGATCGAACGACGGAACCCCTTCCAGCGTCTCCGCCTCGATCGCGTCCGCCTCCGGTAGGAAGGGCGCGAGCTCCGGAAGCTCGTCCAGGCCACGCAGGCCCGTCCGCTCCAGGAAGTAGTTCGTCGTCCTGTACAGGATCGCACCTGTTTCAGGTTCCGTGCCCGCCTCCTCCACGAGACCCCGCTGGAGGAGCGTGCGCATCACGCCGTCGCAGTTCACTCCGCGCACCGCCGAGACCCGTGACCGGCTCACCGGCTGCCGGTACGCGACCACCGCGAGGGTCTCCAGCGCGGCCTGAGTGAGCCGCGCGTGCTGCCCGTCGAGCACGAAGCGCTCGACGACGGAGGCGTGCTCCGGGCGGCTGTAGAACCGCCAGCCGCCGGCCACGAGCCGCAGCTCGAAGCCGCGGCCCTGCACGGAGTACTCGTCCGCGAGCTCGCGCAGCGCGTCCGCGACGGCCCTGCGGGGCCGCTCCAGCACCTTGGCGAGATGCTCCTCGGTCGCGGGCTCGTCCACGATCATGAGCACTGCTTCGAGGGCGGGCTTGAGATCGCTCACGGCTTCTCCTCCACCACTTGATCGAACTCGTCCGTCACGGTCACCTCGGCCGCCTCCGCGGCCCAGACCACCGTCAGCTCCCCCAGGGCGTCCTCCTGGTCGAGCGCCACGGCCTTCTCCCGGTACAGCTCCAGCAGGGCGAGGAAACGGGCGACGACGGTCAGGGTGTCCGGGGCGCCCTCGGTCAGCTCCCGGAACGAGGCCCTGCCGCGCGCCTTGAGCATGGCGACGACCACCTCCGCCTGCTCGCGGACGCTCACCAGCGGCGCGTGGATGTGGTCCACGTACACCTGCGGCTTCGGGCGGGGCTGCATCGCCTTCACCGCGAGCTTGGCGAAGCCCTCCGCGCCGATGCCGATGACGACCTCCGGCAGCAGCTCGGCGAGGTGCGGCTCCAGCCCGACGGTACGGGGGAACCGCCGGGCCTCGTCGTCCAGCCTCCGGTCGAAGATCTCGGCGATCTGCTTGTACGCGCGGTACTGCAGCAGCCGCGCGAAGAGCAGGTCCCGCGCTTCGAGCAGCGCGAGATCCGCCTCGTCCTCCACCTCGGCTGCGGGCAGCAGCCGCGCGGCCTTGAGATCGAGCAGCGTCGCGGCGACGACGAGGAACTCGGTGGTCTGATCAAGATCCCAGTCGGGCCCCATGGCCCGGATATGGGCCATGAACTCGTCGGTGACCTTGGAGAGGGCGACCTCGGTGACGTCGAGCTTGTGCTTGGAGATGAGCTGCAGAAGCAGGTCGAACGGCCCCTCGAAGTTGACGAGCCTGACCCTGAAGCCGCCGTCGGCGGCACCCGCGTCCGCGCGGGGGGCGCGGGGGGCGCCGGGGGTGCCCGCGTTGTCGGGCGGCTCGGCGCCGGCCGGCGCGTGGGCCTCGGGCGCCGGGGCGCCGGGCGGCGCGGGGTCCGGAGCTCCGCCCTCGGCCGCGCCCGAGGCGTGCGTCTCCGGAACCGGGGCCGGGGCCCCACCGGGGCCGCTCCCGTCGTCGGACAGGGTGTCCGTCCCGGGGCCCCGGGGCTCGCCCCCGGCTTCGCGAAGGAGCGGGTTCGGGGAATCCGGGGCACCCGCCCCGACCGGCCCCCGGCCGCGCCCGTCGCCGTGCGAAGTCACCTCGGCCGACCCCGGCGCATTCGCGCCGCCACGCGGTGCGTGAGTCACCGACTCCGGGTCACCGGGCGGCGTGTGCCTCCCGAGCCCCGGGGCCTCGGCCCCACCGGGGCCGCGCCCGTCTTCGGGCAGCGCATGGGTGTCCCGCTCCGGGCCACCGGGCGGCGCGTGCGTCTCCGGAACCGGGGCCGGGGCCCCACCGGGGCCGCTCCCGTCGTCGGACAGGGTGTCCGTCCCGAGGCCCCGGGGCTCGCCCCCGGCTTCGCGAAGGGGCGGGATCGGGGAATCCCCCTCCGGCCCAGCCACCTCGACCGGCCCCAGCGCGCCCGCGTCGACGCCCGCCGCGGGCTCCGGGGCCTCACCCCCGGTTTCGGGAAGGGGCGGGACGGGGGGAACCGGCGGACGCGGGGTGCCCGGGCCCCGGCCCAAGGCGCGGCGGCGGGACCGGGGCGGCGGATCGGCGTTCGCGGGCATGTGGGTCCAGGAAGCGGGAGGAACGGGGCGCGCCCGCAGGCTACCCGGTCAGCGACCCCGCAGGCGTCTCACCAGGATGCTCGCGTCGCCGCGCTGTTCGAGGTCCGCGAGGACCACCGCCACCGCCTCGCGGACGATCCGGCCGCGGTCCACGGCCAGGCCGTGCTCGCCGCGCAGCACCAGCCGGGCATGTTCGAGGTCCATCAGCTCCTCGGCGGAGACGTAGACCGTGATCTTCTCGTCGTGGCGTTCCCGCCCGCTGGGCCGGCGGTTCGCGCCGCGCCCGCGACGCCGCGGCGGGGCGCCGGCGGACTCCGGCGCGGGGCGGGCCTTGGCCGACGGGCCGCCGGCGTCCGAGCCCCGGCTGCGCCCCTCCTCGGAGGTCTCCGCGTCCGCAGCGGAGTGCTCCTCGGAGGAGGCGGACGCCTCGCCCGGCTGCTCCCCCTGCGCCGGCACCCGCGGCTCACCGCCGCCGGCATTCGCGTTCGCGTTCGCCTGCTTGCGCGGGGACGACGCCTGCAGCGCCATGCCCCCGGTCGTACGGAACAGCTCGTCGGCCCCGGGCAGACTCACTCGGCGTGACACCGGGCGAGCACCTCCCTGGCGAGCTGGCGGTACGCGGCGGCGCCCACGGAGTTCGACGCGTACGTCGTGATGGGCTCACCGGCGACGGTGGTCTCCGGGAAGCGGACGGTGCGCCCGATGACCGTGTGGTAGACGTGGTCGTCGAACGCCTCCACGACCCGCGCCAGCACCTCGCGGCTGTGCACGGTCCGCGAGTCGTACATCGTCGCGAGGATGCCGTCGAGTTCCAGGTCGGGGTTGAGCCGCTCCTGGACCTTCTCGATCGTCTCGGTCAGCAGTGCGACGCCGCGGAGCGCGAAGAACTCGCACTCGAGCGGCACTATCACCTTGTGCGCCGCGGTCAGCGCGTTGACCGTGAGCAGGCCGAGCGAGGGCTGACAGTCGATCACGATGTAGTCGTAGTCCGACATCAGCGGCTTCAGCGCGCGCTGCAGCGTGGACTCGCGCGCGACCTCGCTCACCAACTGCACTTCCGCGGCCGACAGGTCGATGTTGCTCGGCAGCAGGTCCATGTTGGGCACGGCCGTCTTCAGGAGGACCTCGTCCGCCGACATGCCCCGCTCCATGAGCAGGTTGTAGACGGTGAGGTCGAGCTCCATCGGGTTGACGCCGAGGCCCACGGACAGCGCGCCCTGCGGGTCGAAGTCGACGAGCAGCACCCGCCGCCCGTACTCGGCGAGCGCGGCGCCCAGGTTGATGGTCGACGTCGTCTTGCCGACGCCGCCCTTCTGGTTGCACATCGCGATGATCTTCGCCGGGCCGTGGTCGGTCAGCGGGCCCGGGATCGGGAAGTACGGCAGCGGACGCCCGGTCGGGCCGATCCTCTCGCGCCGCTGGCGGGCAGCGTCGGGCGCGAGGGTGGCCGCGTACTCGGGGTCGGGCTCGTACTCGGCGTCGGGGTCGTAGAAGTGCCCCTCGGGGACTTCCTCGTAGGCGGCGAAGTGGGTGGACTCTCGGCCACTCTCGTTGCCGGCCATGGCGTTCACGTGTTGGCCGTCCATCGTCTTCATCGTGTGGGCTGTCGTCATGTGCGTCGGGTGCCGGCGCTGGTGCGTGGCGAAGGGGCGGACAGCGACGGAGCCGACAGCCTCGAGACCGGACGACGGGTCCTGACCCGCCGATGGGGGTGCCACCACGCCCTCAGGGCGTAGGGGGACCGTTCCTGGTTGACCACCCCCGGGAGTAAATGTCGACTCATTCACAAGTCGTCTTACCTCCTTGGACGGTGACCAGGATTTATCGATAGGTCAGCGTGGCACCATGCCGACGGTTTGCGACTCTATGGCGTGTCACCGGTCCGCAGCAACACAATCCGTCGGACCCGGCCCGATGTGTCGGCAATCGAACACCCCTCTGTCAAGGGCGCACGGGGCCTCGTCCGTGCCTCCGCCGACACGTTTCAGGGGTGTGCGAATCGGTTAAAGGGTTACGTTCGAGGCGAGTTGAGCGACCGCCGCAATGCGGGCGTACACGAGTCCGGCCGGACCTCGCTCGGCAAGGTCCGGCCGGACTCGTGATGTTGACGACGCGGCTTGACCGGTCAGCCGAGCAGCGCGCTCAGCTCGATGCTCTCGAGGCCGTGCGCCTCGGCAACCTCGCGGTAAACCACCTTGCCGTCATGGGTGTTGAGGCCCTTGGCGAGCGCGGCGTCACGGCGCAGCGCCTCGACCCAGCCGTTGTTGGCGAGCGACACGATGTAGGGCAGCGTGGCGTTGGTCAGCGCGTAGGTCGACGTGTTCGGCACCGCGCCCGGCATGTTGGCGACGCAGTAGAAGACCGAGTTGTGGATGTTGAACGTCGGCTCGGCGTGGGTGGTCGGACGCGAGTCCTCGAAGCAGCCGCCCTGATCGATCGCAATGTCGACAAGTACACTTCCGGGCTTCATTTTGGCGACGAGCTCGTTGGTGACCAGCTTCGGCGCCTTGGCGCCGGGGATGAGAACGGCGCCGATGACGAGGTCGGCCTCGACGACGGCCTTCTCCAGCTCGAAGGCGTTGGAGACGATCGTCTGCACCTTGGTGCCGAAGATCTTGTCCGCCTCGCGCAGCTTGTTGATGTCCTTGTCGAGCAGGGTCACGTGGAAGCCCATGCCGACGGCGATCTGCGTGGCGTTCCAGCCGGAGACGCCGCCGCCGATGACCACGGCGCGGCCGGCCTGGGTGCCGGGGACGCCGCCCGGGAGCACGCCGCGGCCGCCGGCCGAGCGCATCAGGTGGTACGCGCCGACCTGCGGGGCCAGCCGGCCCGCGACCTCGGACATCGGGGCGAGCAGCGGCAGCGCGCGGTTCACCTCGACCGTCTCGTAGGCGATCGCCGTGGTGCCGGACTCCAGCAGGGCGTCGGTGCACTCGCGGGAGGCGGCGAGGTGCAGGTACGTGAAGAGCGTCTGGTCCTTGCGGAGACGGTGGTACTCCTCCGCGATCGGCTCCTTGACCTTCAGCAGCAGGTCGGCGGTGGCCCAGACCTCGTCGGCGGTGGCCAGGATCTCCGCGCCCGCGGCGACGTACTCGTCATCCGTGATCGAGGAGCCGACACCGGCATTCTGCTCGACGAAGACCTGGTGTCCGTTGCGCACGAGCTCGTGCACCCCGGCCGGGGTGATGGCCACGCGGAACTCGTTGTTCTTGACCTCGCGGGGGATGCCGACCTTCACGTCGATCACGGTCCTTGACTTCAGGGGATATATCGGTCGATGACACGCGTACCCAGCTGCGTACAGGCATACCGGGACACACCACGGGAAGCCGCGGTGTTGCCAGTCTAATGAAGGATTTCCCGCTGTCTAGCCTTGCAAAGCTTTAATCTTTGAGCGCAGTGCCACGGATTTCGTAGGTTGAATCCTCTGTTCCAAGCATTCCTTCCGCGGCGGCGCGGTGCAGCCGGGCCGCCGCGGGGTCGCCGAGCCGGTCCAGGGTGTCGGCGAGCCGGAGCTGCAGCGCGGCATGGAGGCGTACGTCACCCGCCCGGCGCGCCAGCTCGATCGCCTCCTGGCAGGTGCGCAGGCACTCCTCCGGCCGCCCCGCGTACTCCTGGACCCGGGCCGCCTCGCTCAGCGCCCTTGCCTGGGACGGCAGATCACCGGCCCTGCGGTGCCCGGCGACCGCCGCCCGCCAGCTCCGCAGCGCCTCCCCGTACCGGCCCGCGTAGGTGTGCACCGCGCCCAGCCGCCCGTACAGCCGCGCCTCGTCGGCGTGCTCGCCGCGGGCCTGGCGCTGCGCGAGCGCCCTGCCGTACCAGTCGGCCGCCCGCTGCCAGTCGCCCAGCTCCTGGTACGCGCCGCCTACGGATTCCATCGCGCGGCCCGTCGCGTACGGGTCGTTCGCGGCGCGGCCGGCGTCGAGCGCGGCCCGGTAGCGGGCCAGGGCGTCCGCGGTGCGCCCGGTCTGCGCGTCGAGATCGGCGAGATTGAGCAGCGCGGCGGCCTGTTCGCGGTGGAGTCCGCGGCGCTCGGCGACGTCCAGCACCAGCTGGTGCAGCCCGTACAGCTCGGGGGCGGCGGCCTCGGTGCCCCAGTGCGCCGCCAGGGCCCTGACCAGGGCCGCGACCAGCCGGCGGGCCAGGGTGTCCAGCTCGCCGTCGTCGACGACGAGCCGCGCGGACGCCAGCAGCTCGGCCCGGCTCACCCGCAGCCACTCACCGGCCGCCGCCGCGGAGTCGAAGCGCAGGGCGCGCGGCAGGGCGGCCAGTTTCTTACGGGCCGGGGAGCCGAGGGGTTCGGTGGTCGCCCGGCAGGCCTGGAGCCGTCGTACGGTCCGCTCCAGCATCCTGGCGCGCGCGAGCTGCACCTCGGCCGGGCGGTCCGTCGATTCCATCAGCGTCCGCAGCAGCGGCGCGAGCGCGCCGGGCACCTCGAAGGACGCCCCCGCCCGGCGCACGAGCCCGAGCCCGGCGAAGCTCTCGAGGGTGTCCTGGGCGGCCGACACGGAGCAGCCGGCCAGCGCGGAGGCGGTGTGCGCGTCGGCGCGTCCGGCGGGGGCGAGCGCCAGCAGCCGCAGCGTCCGCGCGGCGGACTGCGGAAGCGACTCGTACGCCAGCCGGAAGGCCCTGGCCAGTGGCCTGTCGCCGGTGGAGTGCTCGTCGCCGGGCGGCAGCGCGCGCAGCCGCTTGGCGGCGTCGGCGACGGACGCCCCCGGGCGGGCGGTCAGCCAGCCGCCGACCAGCACCAGCGCGGCGGGCTGGCCGCCGCACTCCTCGGCGACCGCCTCCGCGGCCTGCGGATCCACGGTGATCCGCACCGATCCGGTGAAGGTGGTGAGCAGGTCGATCGCGGACTTCGCGTCCAGGCCGCCGAGGGTGCACGGCCGTACGCCGGGGATGCCGGTGAGCGGGCCACGGGAGACGGCCACCACCAGGCAGTCGGGGTTCTGCGGCAGCAGCAGGTCGACCTGTTCGGCCTCGGTGACGTCGTCGACGAGGAGCAGCATCCGGCGCACGGCCAGGGCCTCACGCACCATCTCGGTCAGCTCGTCGTCGCCCGCGCCGGGCGGTGAGGCGATACGCAGCTTGTCGAGCAGCCCGCGCGCCGCCTCCTCCATGGGGACCGGCCGACCGCCCGGCTCGGTCAGCCGGATCCGCAGGACGCCGTCCGGGAAGCGGTCGCCGATCGTGCGGACGAGCCGCTCCGCCAGCGCGGTGCGTCCCGCGCCGGGGCGCCCGGCGATCAGCAGCACCCGCGCGCGGGGGGCCTTGCGGCCGGCGAGGGTGTCGAGTCCGGCCCGCTCGATGTCGGCGACGAGGGCCTTGAGCTCCCGCTGCCGCCCGAAGAACACGCTCTCCTCAGGGCCCTGGCCGCGCACCGGCCCGCCGGCGCGGCGGGTGTCCCGCCCTCGCACGCCGACGGCCGGCGGCGCGGCGGGGGGTGCGACGGGCGGTCGGGGCCCGGCGTCGAGCAGGCTGGGGGCGGCCGTCTCCGGCCGGTCCGCCACACCCGTCCGCGCGGCGGCACCCCCGTCGCCGGTGTCCTCGTCCTCGTTGCCGCCGTCCGCGTCCGGCGCCGGGCCCAGGTCCTCGCCGTCCGCGCCGCGCGTGGCGTCGACACCGTTGTCCTCAGCGGTCTCGCCCGTACCGGCGGCGCCGACCTCGTCACCGTCCTCGCCCGGGGCCGGGGAGGCGGGCCCCGGCTCGGTGGCGTCTTCCAGTACAGGCCCCTTCGCGGTCCCCGATCCTGCCGGGGCGTCAGCCGCGTCCGCGCCCGCGGCCGGCGACGGCGTGACGCCGGGGGCGTCCGGTGCGCCGGAACGGGTCCGTCCGGTGGTGTCGGGCCGGTGGTCGGCGTGTGAACGGGCTCTGGCGACGGCCGGCCGGGACACCGCTTCGCCGGCGGTCGCCGTCTCCGCGTCGGCCGGCCGGTCGGGGCCGTCCAAGTCCAGCGCCTGATCCGTCACGGGCCACGCTCCAGTCCGCCGTGCGAGCCGAGCCCGGCGGGGCTCCGCACGGGCGGTTCGAGCGTAGTTCAGGGACCACGGCGATCCGTGCGGAGCAGGGCGGAGGCGTCGCTCGATCGGATCAACAGATCGTCACATCAGGCACGACTTCGGGGTATTCAGGCCTCGAACGGCCGCGCCGGCCACGGCGCCTCCGCGGGACGCAGCGCGTCGAACCCGTCGCCGCCGCGCGCCGCGACCGCGGACAGCACGCCGACGACCAGGCAGGTGTTGTGGAGGTCACCGGCGAGCACCCCGCTCACCAGCTCCTCCAGCGGCACCCGCGCCAGCTCCATGTCGGCCTCCTCCTCGGAGACCTCGAAGCGCTCGCCCTCCGCCTCCGACAGCTCGCGGGCGAGGAAGATCCGCACGGCCTCGTCGCAGCCGCCGGGCGTGGTGTAGACGTCGGTGAGCACCCGCCAGTCCTCGGCCTTGACGTGCGCCTCCTCGTACAGCTCGCGCTGCGCGGCGTGCAGCGGGTTCTCCCCCGGCACGTCGAGCAGTCCGGCCGGGATCTCCCACAGCCGCTGGCGCACCGGGTGGCGGTACTGGCGGAGCACCAGGACCCGGCCCGCGTCGTCGAGGGCGAGCACGGCGACGGAGCCCGGGTGAACCTGGTAGTCGCGCCCCACGACCCTGCCGTCGGGCATGACGACGTCATCGGTGCGGACGCTGGTCTTGTTGCCCCGGAACGGCGTCGAGGTCGCGGTGACCTGCCAGTGCTCGGGCGTGTCCTTGATGGCCATCGAAAAGCGTCCTTCCAACCGCAGAACGGAAACCGGGGTACGGAACCCTTCGCAGGTCCGTACCCCGGTCAACCGTATCGCCTGTGCGTCAGCGTCCCGACTTGCGCTCCACGGCGGCCTTCACCAGACCGGCGAACAGCGGGTGCGGACGGGTCGGACGCGAACGCAGCTCCGGGTGCGCCTGGGTGGCGACGAGGTACGGGTGCACCTCGCGCGGGTACTCGACGTACTCGACGAGCTTGTTGTCGGGGGACGTGCCCGAGAAGAGGATGCCCGCCTTCTTCTCCAGCTCCGCCCGGTAGGCGTTGTTCACCTCGTAGCGGTGGCGGTGGCGCTCCTCGACGTACTGCTCGTCGCCGTAGACCTCGCGCACGATCGAGCCCTCCGCGAGCTTCGCCGGGTACAGGCCGAGCCGCATCGTGCCGCCCAGGTCGCCCGCGCCCTCCACGTAGGCGAGCTGCTCCTCCATGGTGGAGATCACCGGGTGGGAGGTGGCCGCGTCGAACTCGGTGGAGTTGGCGTCGGGGATCTCGGCCAGGTTGCGCGCGGCCTCGATCACGATGCACTGCAGGCCCAGGCAGAGGCCGAGCAGCGGGATCTTGTTCTCGCGGGCGTACTTGATCGCGCCGACCTTGCCGTCCACGCCGCGCTCGCCGAAGCCGCCGGGGATGACGATCGCGTCGACGTCGCCGAGCTGCTTCTGCGCGCCCGCCGGGGTCCGGCACTCGTCGGAGGTGACCCACTTGACCTTGACGCGGGCCCGGTTGGCGAAACCGCCGGCGCGCATCGCCTCGGTGACCGACAGATACGCGTCGGGCAGGTCGATGTACTTGCCGACGAGCGCGACGCTGACCTCGTGGTCCGGCTTGTGGACCCGGTCCAGCAGGTCCTCCCACACCGTCCAGTCCACGTCGCGGAACGGCAGGTCGAGCTTGCGCACGACATAGGCGTCGAGGCCCTCGGTGTGCAGCACCTTCGGGATGTCGTAGATCGACTTGGCGTCGATGGCGGCGACGACCGCGGCCTCGTCGACGTCGCACATCAGCGAGATCTTGCGCTTGATCGCGGTCGGCACGTCCCGGTCGGCTCGCAGCACGATCGCGTCGGGCTGGATGCCGATGTTGCGCAGCGCGGCGACGGAGTGCTGCGTGGGCTTGGTCTTCAGCTCGCCGGACGGGCCGATGTAGGGCAGCAGCGAGATGTGCACGACGAAGACGTTGTCCCGGCCGACCTCGTGGCGGACCTGGCGGACGGTCTCCAGGAACGGCAGCGACTCGATGTCGCCGACCGTGCCGCCGACCTCGGTGATGACGACGTCGACGTCGTCGGTCGCCATCCGGCGGATCCGGGACTTGATCTCGTTGGTGATGTGCGGGATGACCTGCACGGTGTCGCCCAGGTACTCGCCGCGCCGCTCCTTGGCGATGACCTGCGAGTAGACCTGGCCGGTGGTGACGTTGGCCGAGCCGTCGAGGTCGACGTCGAGGAAGCGCTCGTAGTGGCCGATGTCCAGGTCGGTCTCCGCGCCGTCGTTGGTGACGAAGACTTCACCGTGCTGGAACGGGTTCATCGTGCCGGGGTCTACGTTGAGGTACGGGTCGAGCTTCTGCATCGTGACCCGCAGGCCGCGCGCCTTGAGCAGCTGGCCCAGGCTGGAGGCCGTGAGGCCCTTGCCGAGGGAGGAGGCGACACCCCCGGTGACGAAGATGTGCTTGGTCGTCATGGCTGTGCTGTTTCGAAAAGCAGCGGGCGGCATCGCCAAGAGGGGGCTCCCGTGGTCGCTAAGTGAGGTGCGTGTCGGCCGCCGACCCGGATCCGGGGGGTGCCGTCGCTGCGGTTTCGGTGCCTTACGGCCACCGGTCCACGGGGTACCAGGGTATCAGCGACATGGAGGGGTCGCCTCCGGCCACGCCTCCGCACGCGGCCGGAGGGTGCGCGGAGGTACCGTGACGACAGGTGTGGGAGCCGCTCACCGCAGAAGACCGTCCGCTCAGCCGTTCGGCGCACCCATGTTGCCGGGACACCCACACAGATCACCGGCGTGCGTCGTATCCTGCTCGGACACTCGCTGCCGAGCCGGACGTGTGAACGGCCTCCACCCCCTGACCGTCACGCGGACATCGGCGCCCCCACCAGGCAGTGGCATCGCCTCCCGTGGTGTTTTTGGGGTAGCCACGGCTCGTCGACGACTCTTGACCCCAAGGAAACCGCAGAAACCGCAGCAAGCGCCCCGCGGGGCGGACGTGGCCGTTCGACTGGAGATGCACGTGGCCGGGCGCATCGAGGATTACGCACTCATCGGAGACATGCAGACCGCAGCGCTGGTCTGCCGGGACGGCACGGTCGACTGGCTGTGCCTGCCCCGCTTCGACTCCCAGGCCATCTTCGCCGGGCTGCTGGGCACCGAGGAGCACGGCTTCTGGCGGCTGGGGCCGGCGTACGGCACCCATTCCCAGGCGCCGGCCGCGACCCGCCGCGGGTACCGCGGCGACTCCCTGATCCTGGAGTCCGAGTGGGACACCCCGCGCGGCACCGTCCGCGTGACGGATTTCATGCCGCCCCGTGACGGCGCCCCGCAGTTGATCCGGATCGTGGAGGGCGTCTCCGGCCGGGTGCCGATGCGTTCCGCCCTGCGGATGCGCTTCAGCTACGGACGGATCGTGCCGTGGGTCCACAAGGTGGACAACCGCACGGTCGGCGTCGCCGGCCCCGACTCGGTGTGGCTCGACGCCGACACGGACACGTACGGCAAGGACCTCACGACCTACTCGGACTTCACCGTCGGCCCCGGCGACCGGCTCACCTTCACGCTCAGCTGGCAGCCGTCCCACAAGGAGCCGCCGGCCCTCCCGGACCCGGCGGGCTCCCTGGAGGCGACCGTCGATTTCTGGCGCGACTGGATCGACCACTGCACGTACCACGGCCCCTACCGGGAGGCCGTGGTCCGCTCGCTGATCACGCTGAAGGCCCTGACGTACGCCCCGACCGGCGGCATCGTCGCCGCGCCGACCACCTCCCTCCCGGAGGAGATCGGCGGCGTCCGCAACTGGGACTACCGCTACACCTGGCTGCGGGACGCGGCGATCACCCTCTCCTCGCTGCTGCGCACCGGCTACCGCGAAGAGGCCCGCGCCTGGCGCGAGTGGCTGCTGCGCGCCGTCGCCGGCGACCCGGAGAACCTGCAGATCATGTACGGCATCGCGGGCGAGCGCGAGCTCGGCGAGGCGGAGCTCGATTGGCTGCCCGGCTACGAGAACTCGGGCCCGGTGCGCGTCGGCAACGGCGCGGCGCACCAGCTCCAGCTCGACGTGTACGGCGAGGTCACCGAGGCCCTGCACCTCGCGCACATGACGGGCCTGGCCCGCAACGACTACGCGTCCCTGCTCCAGCTGAAGCTGATCCGCTACCTGGAGAAGCACTGGGACCAGCCCGACGAGGGCATCTGGGAGGTCCGCGGGCCGCGCCGCCACTTCGTGCACTCGAAGGTGATGGCGTGGGTCGCCGTCGACCGCACGATCAAGCTGATCGAGTCCGGCGACGCGGATGGGCCGCTGGAGCGCTGGATCGACCTGCGCGACGAGATCCACCGGGACGTCTGCGAGAAGGGCTACGACCCCGAGCGCAACACCTTCACCCAGTCGTACGGCTCGAAGGAGCTGGACGCGTCCCTGCTGCTGATCCCGCAGATGGGCTTCCTGCCGCCCGACGACAAGCGCGTCATCGGCACCATCGAGGCGATCCAGCGCGAGCTGTCCACCGACGACGGCTTCATCCTGCGGTACCCGACGGAGGGCGCGGAGGAGGGCGTCGACGGTCTGCCCGGCGACGAGGGCGCGTTCCTGGCGTGCTCGTTCTGGATGGCGGACGACCTGGCGATGATCGGGCGGGTGGACGAGGCGCGGCGGCTGTTCGAGAAGCTGCTGTCGCTCCGCAACGACCTCGGTCTCCTCGCGGAGGAGTGGGACCCGCGACTCCAGCGCCAGGTGGGCAACTTCCCGCAGGCGTTCAGCCACGTGCCGCTGATCGACACCGCCCTGCGGCTGACCGCGTCCGGGGCGTACGGCGGCTAGGGCACTGTTGGCCTGGGAACTGTCGCGCCGGTAGCGTCCACAGCCATGGAAACGCAGGGCGGCATCACCGTACGGCGGGCGCTTGAACTGCCCGGCCTCCGCAGCGGACTCCCGGAGGTCCTCGCGGGGGCCGACCGGCTGGAGCGCGCCGTGCGCTGGGTGCACGCCGGCGAGGTGCCGAACATCGCCTCGCTGCTCAAGGGCGGCGAGCTGCTGCTGACCACCGGTCTCGGCCTGGGCACCCGCCCGGCCGAGCAGCGTGCCTTCGTGCACCGGCTGGCCGAACGAGGCATCGCGGCGCTCGTCGTCGAGCTCGGGCCCCGGTTCTCCCGGCTGCCGGCCTCGATCGTGGAGGCCGCACGGGCGGCCGGGCTGCCGCTGGTCCAACTGCACCGCGAGGTGCCGTTCGTGACGGTGACCGAAGAGATCCACACCGAGATCGTCAACGGCCACTACGCCCTGCTCCAGCAGGCGGAGGAGGTCCACCGACGCTGCACCGAGGCGCTCCTCGGCGGGGGCGGGGTGCCCGAAGTGCTCGGTATCCTGGCGTCTTTCACCGGCGACCCGGTGTTCCTCGAGACGCCCGACGGCCAACTGCTGTACGCCGCCGACCTGCCGGGCGCCGAGTCCGCGCCGGCCGACCCCCTCCAGGTGTGGGAGGGCCTGCGCGGCGGCCGCCAGGACGGACCGCCGGCGAACGCCGTCCTCGTCGACGTGCCCGGCGGCGGCCGCGGGGCCGGTGCGGTCCGGGCCCGGCTGGTGCTGCTGGCCGTCTCCTCCCCGCTGCTGCCCGTGCACCGGATGGCGGCGGAGCGGGCGGCGGGCATCCTCGCCGTCGTCCTCATGCAGGCCCGCCAGGAGGAGGAGCTCGCGGCCCGCGGCCGCGGCGACTTCCTCACCGATCTGGCGGAGGCCCGCATCGCCCCGGACGCCGCGCCCGCGCAGGCCCGCGTCCTCGGCTTCAAGCCGGGCGCCGGGCCGCTGCTGCCGGTCGTCATGCGGCTCGCGGCCGAGCTGACGCCGACGGGCAACTGGGCGGTGCTCGCCCGCGCCGTGTCCGAGGAGCTGTCGTCGCTCGGCGTGCCCGTACTCCTCGGCGTGCGGCCCGTGGAGGGCCGGGTGCCGCTCCTCGTCGGCCTGCGCGCCGAGACCGACCGGGCCGCCGTCGCCGACCGGGTCGCGGACGCGCTGCGCGCCGGTGTGGCCCGCGCGGGGCTCGACCGGGCGGGCGCGCACCCCCCGGTCGTCGTCGTCGGCGCGGCGGGCGGCTGGGCCGCGACGGGCGCGGCGCTCCGGCACGCCTCGGAGACGGCGACCGCGGCGCAGGGCCTGGACGACCGGCCCTGGTACGACGCCCGCCGTCTCGACATCGACCTGCTGCTGTGGCGGCTGCGCGAGCACCCGGACCTGGCGGCGTTCGTCGACCGCGCGATCGGGCCGCTGCGGGCCCATGACGCGAAGTCAAAACCGCCGCTGCTGCCGACGCTCGAGACGTATCTGGCCCACGCGGGGCGCAAGGCGGAGACCGCGCGGGAGCTGCATCTGAACCGTCAGACGCTGTACAACCGGCTGGCGCGGATCGGGGAGCTGCTGGGCACGGACCTGGAGGACCCGGAGACGGTCCTGGCGCTCAGCGTGGCGCTGCGGGCGCGCCGCCACGCCCGCTGACGCGGGGCTGTCCGCTCCGGCCCGTGGCGCCTGCGGCGGGCCTGTTCCCCACCCGGCCCCTTCCCGCTGAACCGATTTGCGGCTCCGCCGCGTAGGGGGCAGGCCCCGGAGCCCGTGCCGCCCTCGGCGCGGCGGGCCGGGCCCCGTACCGCGCTCCGCGCGGTGGCCTCAGACTCCCCCTACGGCCTGGCGGCCGTGGGAGGGACCCCCAGGCCGGGCTGGAAATGCCGCTGCGCGGCAACTCAGCCCAGCCGGGCACATCCAGCCTCGCCGGCGCTTGAGGCGCGGGGTTCGGGGCGGAGCCCCGACGGGACCGCCAAGCTCCCGGCCCCGCCGACTGGGGCAACTTCAGCCCCGCCGGCGATTGAGGCGCCGGGCTCGGGGCAGCGCCCCGACAACACCGGCCGGCCCAACAGGCAGCCGCGCCTCTCGGGCGTCACGTGCGGAACGTGAGTTCGTCGTAGACGCTCAGGATCTGCGCCACCGTCTCGTCCTCCGTCGGCCACGTGCCCGCCTGCGCCCGCCCCGCCGCCGACAGGCGGGCCCGGCGGGCCGGGTCGGCGAGGAGGCGGGTCACGGTCGACGACAGGGCGACGGAGTCCCCGTACGGCACCAGTTCCGCCGCGTCGCCGACGAGTTCCGGGACGCCGCCGACCGCCGTGGCGACCAGGGGTACACCGAGGCGCAGCGCCTCCTGGGCGAGCAGGGAGCGGGCCTCCCAGCGGGAGGGGAGGACGGCGACGTCCGCCGCGGCCAGCAGTTCGGGGATGTCGTCGCGGCGGCCCAGCAGCCGGACCTGGAGGTCCTCGTCGGTGATGCGCCGCCGGAGCGCCTCCCGGGCCGGGCCCTCGCCCGCGATCATCAGCAGGGGCGCCGGGTCCTGGCCACTCCAGGCGCGGGCGGCGTCGAGCAGGGTGCCGTAGCCCCGGTGGCGTTCGAGCGCGCCGACGGCGAGCAGCAACGGCCGCTCGACGACGCCCAGTTCGGCGCGGAGCTTGCCGCCTTCGCCGGCCGGGGCCGACGGCGCGGCCGGGGCCGTCACGGGCGCGAGCCTGGCGTCGCGCGCGCCGCTCGCCCTGGCCCGGTCGACCAGTTCGGAGCAGGTGCCGAGGACGACCGTGGCCGCCCGCGCGGCCCTGCGCTCCAGCAGCCCCAGGACCGCCGCCCGGGCGCCGCCCGCGTCGTGGGTCCTGGTGTGCCAGGTGACGACGAGCGGGACGCGGGCGCGCCGGGCGGCGCCGAGGGCCTGGGCGGCGCGCACGGCGGCGTGCAGCCCGTGCGCGTGCACCACGTCCGCCCCGGCGCACGCCGCGCGCAACGCGGCGATCGTCGCCGGCGCGAAGTCCGCCCCGGCGCCGGAGAAGTCGTAGACGTGATCGATCTCGGCGGGGGCGCACACCGTCACCCGCACGCCCCGTGCCGCAAGCCCCGAGGCCAGCGACCTGACGTGCGCGCCGCTGCCCGCACTGCCGCCGCCCAGCACCTGGACCGTACGCAGCTGTGTCACGCGCCAAGGATGCCAGCCCGTACGGACGTTCCGGGACCGTCCGGGTGTCGTGCCTGTGTACGGGACCGGGTCCGGCTGACCGGGATCACTCACATGGGTGAACCCGGTCCCCGGCGAGGGTGGCGGCCCTACCCGTCGGCGCGGGCCGTCGCGAGCAGTTCCTCCGCGTGGGCGCGGGCCGTCTCCGAGTTCTCCTGCCCGGCCAGCATCCGGGACAGCTCCCGCACCCGGTCCTCGCCCTCCAGGACGGTCACGCCGCTCCGGGTGACCGAGCCGTCGTCGGTCTTCTCGACCAGCAGCTGGCGGTCGGCGAACGCCGCGACCTGCGGCAGATGCGTCACCACGACGACCTGCGCCGACTTGGCCAGCTTGGCCAGCCTGCGCCCGATCTCGACGGCGGCCTTGCCGCCGACGCCCGCGTCGACCTCGTCGAAGAGGTACGTCGGCACGGGGTCGGTCCCGGCGAAGACGACCTCCACGGCGAGCATCACCCGGGACAGCTCACCGCCCGAGGCGCCCTTGGCGATCGGCCGTGCCGGGGCCCCGGGGTGCGGGGCGAGCAGCAG
Organism: Streptomyces sp. NPDC002835; assembly: GCF_053591995.1. NCBI lineage: Bacteria > Bacillati > Actinomycetota > Actinomycetes > Kitasatosporales > Streptomycetaceae > Streptomyces > Streptomyces sp. NPDC002835. The sequence continues at coordinate 55,772 of NZ_JBSFUW010000039.1, forward strand.
CTCGACCTCGTCGGCGCCGTGGGGCCCGTACGCCACCGGCCGCCCGCCGACCTCGACGCCCTCCGGATCCTCGGTCTGGCGGATCGCGAACGACACCCGGGCGTGCGGCATCGCCAGCGAGGCCAGCTCCCGGGTCACCGCCTCCGCGAAGCGTGCCGCGGCCTCGGTGCGGGCATCCGTCAACGCCTGCGCCAGTCCGGACAGTTCGTCGCGCAGCGCGTCCCGCTCGGCGGTGAGCCCGCCGATCCGGTCGTCGTCGCTCTCGAGCTCGGTGAGCCGGCCCGCCCCCTGCTCCGCCCAGGCGAGCACGGCGGCCGCGTCGCCGTCGTACCCGCCGTACTTGCGGATGAGCTGGGTCAGCGCGGCCCGGCGCTCCTCCACGGCGGCGAGCCGCAGCGGGTCGGCGTCGAGGTTGTCGGCGTATCCGGCGAGCTCGCCGGCCACGTCACCGAGCAGGATGGAGATCTCGCCGATCCGGTCGGCGAGAGCGGCGAGCGCCGGGTCGTGGGCGCGTACGGCGTCCAGCGCCCGTCCCGCGCCGGCGACGAGCGTCGTCGCGTCGACGACCTCGGGGTCCTCCGGATTGCCCGCGAGGGCGGCGTGCGCGACGGACGCGGCGGACGCGAGCGCCTCCGCGTGGCCGAGCCGCTCCGCCTCCGCGGCGAGCTCCACGTCCTCCCCGGCACGCGGCTCCACGGCGGCGACCTCGCCCAGCCCGAAGCGCAGCAGGTCCGCCTCCTGGGCCCGCTCGCGTGCCCGGGTGGTCAGCTCCTCCAGTTCGACGCTGACGGCGCGCAGCCGCCGGTACGCGGCCGCGTACTTGGCGTGCGGCCCGGACACGGCGGCGCCCGCGTACCGGTCGAGGGCCTCCCGCTGCCGGGCAGGTCTCAGCAGGCCCTGCTGGTCCGTCTGGCCGTGCACGGCGACGAGTTCGTCGGCGAGTTCGGACAGCATGCCCACCGGCACGGAGCGTCCGCCGAGATGGGCGCGCGAGCGCCCCTCCGCGGAGACGGTCCGGCTGATCAGCAGCGTGCCGTCGTCGAGCTCGGCCCCGGCCTCCTCCGCGCGGATCGCGGCCGCGGAGTCGGGGGACACCCTGATCCGCCCCTCGACCACGGCCGACTTCGCGCCGATCCGCACCAGCGCGGGGTCGGCGCGCCCGCCGAGCAGCAGCCCCAGGCTGGTGACGACCATCGTCTTGCCGGCGCCCGTCTCGCCGGTCACCGCCGTGAAACCGGGTGACAGCTCGACAACCGCATCGTCGATGACCCCGAGTGACCGTATCCGCATCTCCTCCAACACGGACACGACCATACGAGGTCCGGCGGCCGGTGTGCGACGGACCCCGGCGTCGGATTCACTCTCCAGGGCAATCGGCGGCCCGCGCACCGGCCCGTACGGCCCCGCGCCGAGCTAGTCCGGTGCGCCGCGCCAGCCGGAGACCGGGAGGGCGAACTTGGCCACGAGCCGGTCCGTGAACGACGCGTGGTGCAGCCGGGCCAGGCGTACCGGCACGGCGCCCCGCCGCACCTCCACCCGCGCCGCGTGGGGCAGTTCGACGGTCCGGCGGCCGTCGCACCACAGCACCCCGTGCGGGGTGTGCGGCTGCACCTCGACCGCCAGCACCGACTTCGGCGAGGTCACCAGCGGCTTGGCGAACAGCGCGTGCGCGCTGATCGGCACCATCAGCAGTGCCTCCACCTCGGGCCAGACCACCGGCCCGCCGGCCGAGAAGGCGTACGCCGTCGAACCGGTCGGGGTCGCGCACACGATGCCGTCGCAGCCGAAACCGGTGGCCGGCCGGCCGTCGATCTCGAGGACGACCTCGAGCATCCGCTCGGGCGAGACCTTCTGCACGGCGGCCTCGTTCAGCGCCCAGTCACGGTGCACGATGTCGCCGTTGCTGCGTACGACGACGTCGATGGTCATGCGCTCCTCGACCTCGTAGGCACGCGTCACGACCCGGTCGACGACCTTGTCGAGGTCGTCGCGCTCGGCCTCCGCGAGGAAGCCGACGCGCCCGAGGTTGACGCCGAGCATCGGCACCCCCGACGCACGGGAGAACTCGGCGCCGCGCAGCAGCGTCCCGTCGCCGCCGAGGACGATCAGCAGCTCGCAGCCGTCGAGCACCTCGGGAGTCGCGTCGGTCACGGTCTCGACCGTGGACGGCAGCGGCAGGTCGACCGCCTCCGCCGCCAGCACGCGTACGCCGATGCCGCTGCGCAGCAGCCCCTGGACGACGAGCTCGGCGCTGCGGATCGCCGCGGGCCGTCCCGTGTGGGCGAGCAGGAAAACAGTGCGTCTCGAAGCACTGCCGCCTGTGCCCGGCGTTGTTCCTGATGTCCTGGTCAACGAGGTCCCTCCGCCACTGCTCGGTCGACGTCCGCCGGATCGAGCTCGGGCGCGCCGGCCCGGAGCCACAGAAAGTATTCGACGTTGCCGGACGGTCCCGGCAGGGGGCTCGCGGTCACGCCGCGCACCCCGAGCCCGAGCCCCGCCGCCCTTTGCGCGACGGCCCGCACGGCCTCGGCCCGCAGTTCGGGACTGCGCACCACGCCGCCGCTGCCGAGACGCTCCTTGCCGACCTCGAACTGCGGCTTGACCATGAGCACGAGATCCGCGTCGGGCGCGCTGCAGTTCACCAGCGCGGGCAGTACGAGCCCGAGCGGGATGAACGACAGATCGCCCACGACCAGGTCCACCGGCACTCCGTCGATCGTCTCCAACGTCATTTCTCGTACGTTGGTACGGTCCTTGACGGTGACGCGTTCATCGCTCTGCAGGGACCAGGCCAGCTGCCCGTAGCCGACGTCCACGGCGACGACGTGCGCGGCGCCGGCGCGCAGCAGCACATCGGTGAAGCCTCCGGTCGACGCACCGGCGTCCAGCGCCCGCCGGCCCTTCACCTGAAGACCGAGCGGCGTGAACGCGGCGAGCGCGCCCGCGAGCTTGTGGCCGCCGCGCGACACGTAGTCCGGGTCGCTGTCGTCGGCCGTGACGACGATCGCGGCGCTCGTCTCGACCTGGGTGGCGGGCTTGGTCGCCGTGTTGCGGCCGACGGTCACCCGTCCCGCGGCGATCAGCTGGCTGGCGTGCTCGCGCGAGCGCGCGAGCTTCCGGCGTACCAGCTCTGCGTCGAGACGGCGGCGGGCGACTCCAGCCACGTGCGGTTCAGCTCCTGTGGTCGTGCGGTTCCGGCCGGGGCCCCGGGCGGGTGTCCAGCGCGGTCAGCGCGTCCCTGAGCCCCCGGTGTACATCCTCGTACACCTCGAGGTGTCCGTCCGCAGCCAGGTGGTCGACATCGGCCAGCCGCCCGAGCAGCGCGTCGACGGCGGCGTCACCGGTGGGGACGCGGGGCACGCCGAGCGGCGCGGGGTCGACGGGGTCGACGAGGTCCGCGGGCTCCGGTGCCGGCATCGAGTCGCTCATGCCCAGACGCTACCGCGAAGCACTGCGGTACCGTCGCTGCCGATGGCCACCACGCAGGAGTGCCGCTGCGCGCTCGACAAACTCTCGGACAACCTGGCGAACTCGAACGGCGACGTACGCAGCGCCGCGGCGCTCGACCGTTCCGTCAGCTGCCACATCACTGACCTGGACGTCACGTTCACCGGCCGTCTGGTGAACGGCCGCATCGACGTGACGGACACCACGCAGGGCCCACCGCGGGACAGGGCCCAGATCCGGCTGGCGATGGCCGGGGACGACCTGGTGGCGCTGGTGGACGGCTCCCTGAACTTCACGAAGGCATGGGCGTCGGGCCGGGTCCGCCTGGAGGCGGGCGTCCGCGACCTCCTGCGCCTGCGCAAGCTCTTGTAGCTCCGCGGGCGCTGTCCCCGGGGCGGCGGGGCTGTTACTTGCCGGTCTTGTCGGGGCTCCGCCCCGAGCCCCGCGCCTCAACCGCCGGGTTGCCCGGCCGGCGAGCCTGCTGCCGCGCAGCGGAACCGGCCCGGCCGGCGCCCCCAGCGCCGTCGCCCGGGGTCCGGGAGTCCCGGGGCAGCGCCCCGACACTCAGGCGCGGGAGCCAACCCGCCCCCCGCCGGCACATCCAGCCTTGCGGGGGGCACCTCCCACGGCCGCCAGGCCGTAGGGGGAGTTTGAGGCGCGGGGGCTCGGGGCGGAGCCCCCGAAACGGGGTCCGGGGCGGAGCCCCGGTTACGGGAAGGGGCGGGGAGGGGAACAGGCCCCGCGTAGCAGCTCCCGGCCCCGAGCGCGCACCCCGGCCGGCGCGCCCGTCACCCCACCCCCACCCCGCTCCCCCTCCGCGCCGCCGGAATCACCAGCGGCGTCCCCGACTCCGGGTCCTCGATGATCTGGCTCCTCACGCCGAAGACCCGTTCCACCAGCTCCGCCGTGACCACCTCCGCCGGCGCCCCCTCCGCCACCACCCTGCCGTCGCGCAGCGCGACGAGGTGCGTGGCGTAGCGCGCGGCCTGGTTGAGGTCGTGCAGGACCGCGACCAGCGTGCGGCCCTGCGTCTCGTGCAGCTCGGCGCACAGGTCGAGCACCTCCAGCTGGTGCTGGATGTCCAGATACGTCGTCGGCTCGTCGAGCAGCAGCAGCGGTGTCTGCTGCGCGAGGGCCATCGCGATCCAGACCCGCTGACGCTGCCCGCCGGACAGCTCGTCGACGTAGCGGTCCGCCAGCTCCCCGACCCGCGTCGCGGCCATCGACTCCTCGACGACGCGTTCGTCGTCCGGCGACCACTGGCGCAGCAGCCCCTGGTGCGGGTAGCGCCCGCGCGCCACGAGGTCGGCGACCGTGATCCCGTCCGGGGCGATCGACGACTGCGGCAGCAGTCCCAGGGTCTTCGCGACCTTCTTGGCGGGCAGCGAGTGGATGGCCTGCCCGTCCAGCAGCACCCGTCCCCGCGTCGGCCGGAGCATCCGGGACAGCGCACGCAGCAGCGTGGACTTGCCGCACGCGTTGGGTCCGACGATCACCGTGAAGGAGTTGTCGGGTATCTCGACCGACAGGTCCTCCGCGATGACCCGCTGGTCGTAGCCGAGGGTGACCGATTCCGCCGTGAGCCGCTGGGGCTGGGACTGGGGCCGGCGCTTGCGCTGCATCGTCGTCGTACTCCTGGGGTCTGTGAGGTGCGGAACGCGCTGTGAGGCGGCAGCCGATCCGGGCGTCATATCCGGCCCGCCCTGCGCTCGGTGACGAGCAGCCAGAGCAGGTACCCGCCGCCGAGCACCGCGGTGACGACACCGACCGGCAGCATTCGGTCGCCGAAGGCGTTGGTGGCGATCCAGTCCGCGACGAGCAGCAGGGCCGCGCCCATGACGGCGGCGGCCGCCAGGTTCGGTCCCGGTGAGCGGGTGAGGCGGCGCGCGAGCTGCGGCGCGCTGAGCGCCACGAAGGCGATGGGTCCGGCCGCGGCGGTGGCGACGGCCATGAACAGCACGCCGGAGCCCATGAGGACGACCCGGGTGCGTTCGACCGGCACACCCAGCGCGTACGCCGCGTCGTCGCCCATCTCCAGCATCCGCAGGGGCCGTCCGTGCGCGAGGACGACCGGCATGAGGACCGCGCACATGCCCGCCAGCGGCCACACCTGCACCCAGTCGCGTCCGTCGAGCGATCCGGTCATCCAGAGCGTGGCCCGGGTGGCGTCCACCAGGTTGGCCTTGGTGATCAGGAAGTGGATCACCGCGGTGAGCATGGCGGCGACGCCGATGCCGACGAGCACCAGCCGGAAGCCCTGCACCCCGCGCTTCCACGCGAGGGTGTAGACGGCGACGCCGGTGACCAGGCCGCCCGCGATCGCGCCGCCCGCCACGGCGAGCGAGCCGCCGCCGAAGATCACGATCACGGTGAGCGCGCCGACGGTCGATCCCTGCGAGAAGCCGATGACGTCGGGGCTGCCGAGCGGGTTGCGGGACAGGGACTGGAAGACGGCGCCGCTGAGCGCGAGCGACGCGCCGACGAGCAGCGCCACGAGCACCCGCGGCAGCCGTACGTCCTGGACGATGAACTCCTGGGCGGCCGTGCCGTTTCCGAGGAGCGTGCCCACCACGTCGCCGAACGACATCGGGAAGTCGCCGCTGCCGATGAGGACGACCGCGACGGACGCCGCGACGGCGGCCAGCAGCAGGACGACGCCGGCCGCGCGGGAGTCGACGCGTACGGAGAAGCCGCCGGGCGTGCGCAGTGCTTTCACGGCCTTCACAGCTGGGCCATCCTCTTGCGGCGGACGAGTTGGATGAAGACCGGCCCGCCGATCAGCGCGGTGACGATGCCGACCTGGAGTTCGGAGGGCCGGGTGACGACCCTGCCGACCACGTCGGCCCCGAGCAGCAGTACGGGCGAGAGGACGGCGGCGTAGGGGATGATCCACCGCATGTCGGGGCCGGTGATGGCACGGACGAGGTGCGGGATCATCAGCCCGATGAAGACGATCGGCCCGCAGGCCGCGGTCGCCGCCCCGCACAGCAGGGTGATGGCGACCATCGAGAGGATCCGGGTCCGGGTGAGGCGCGCGCCCAAGGAGCGGGCGGTGTCGTCGCCCATCTCCATCGCGTTGAGCGGCCGGGCCAGCAACATGGAGAGCGCCAGGCCGGCGGCGACGAACGGCGCGATCTTCCCGATGGTCTCCATGTCGGCGGAGGCGAGCGAGCCGACGGTCCAGAAGCGCAGCCGGTCGAGCACGGCGGCGTCGAGGAGTTGGACGGCGTTGATGTAGCCGTACAGGGCCGCGGTGGCGGCCGTACCGGCGAGCGCGAGCCGTACGGGGGTGGCGCCGCGGCTGCCGCCGAGGACGTACACGGCGGCGGAGACCAGGGCGGCGCCGAGGAAGGCGAACCACACGTAGCCGGTGAGCGACGTGACGCCGAGGAAGCTGATGGCGGACACGACGGCCGCCGAAGCGCCCGCGCTCACGCCCAACAGGCCCGGTTCGGCCAGCGGGTTGCGGGTCAGCGCCTGCATCACGGCGCCGGCCACGCCGAGGGCCGCTCCGACGACGAACCCGAGCACGGTGCGCGGCAGGCGGACGTCCCTGATGATCACGTCGTTGCCGGTGCCCGTGTGGTGGAACAGCCCGTGCCACACGTCGGCGACCGGCACGGACTTGGCGCCCACGGCGATGCTCGCGACGCAGATCAGCAGCAGGGCGCCGCACGACACCAACAGCCCGGCGGCACGCAGGGCGTGCCGTTTCGGGGTGGCTGGTGCGGGTATGGGCTCCGCGCTCCGCTTGGAGGGACTGTCGACCAACACGAGGTTAGGTTAGCCTACCCTCGCTACGGGCGACCGACGGGGTGGCGGCCCCGGCCGGTCCTACAACCCCAGCCGGGCCAGCGCCTTTCCGGCATCGAGCGTGCAGGAACCGTCGCCCGCGCTCGTCCACGCGGCCCCGCACAGGGCGCGCAGCCCGTCCAGCGGCTCACCGTCGCCGTCGAGCGTCAGCGCCTCGCCCCGTACCGAGGCCGTCCACCCTCCGCAGCCGAACACGCCGTCCGTCTTCGCCACTTCGGGCTGGCCCGTCAGCATCCCCCGCAGATCCGCGTCCACATAGGTCGGCCGGTGCCGCGGCTCCGCGGCGAGCAGCTGCGCCGCGTCGGTGACACCGGTCAGCACGAGCAGCGAGTCGACTCCCCCGTTGAACGCCCCCTCGATGTCCGTGTCCAGCCGGTCCCCCACGACCAGCGGCCGCTTCGCCCCGGTACGCAGGATCGTCTCCTTGTGCATCGGCGGCAGCGGCTTGCCCGCGATCTGCGGCTCCGCGCCGGTCGCGATCCGTACGACCTCGACGGCCGCGCCGTTGCCCGGCGCGATGCCCCGCGGGCCCGGGATCGTCAGGTCGGTGTTGGACGCGAACCACGGCACGCCCCGCGCGATCGCGTAACAGGCCTCCGCGAACCGCCCCCAGGGAAGATCGGGCCCCCCGTACCCCTGCACGACCGCCGCCGGGTCGTCGTCCGCGGACTCGACCGGCTCGAGACCGCGCTCGCGCAGCGCGACCCGCAGCCCGTCACCGCCGACGACCAGCACCCGCGACCCGGGCGGCACCTGCTCGGAGATCAACCGGGCCACCGCCTGCGCCGAGTTGATCACGTCGCCGGCCTCGGTGGGGATGCCGAGCTCGGTCAGATGCCCGGCCACGACCTCAGGGGTGCGCAGCGCGTTGTTCGTGACGTACGCCAGGTGCATGCCCTGCTCGCGGGCCGTCGCCAGCGACTCGACGGCGTACGCGATCGCCTCACCGCCCGCGTACACCACCCCGTCCAGGTCGAGCAGGGCCGTGTCGTACGCCTCGCTCAGCGCCCGCGCGCTGCCGCGCGGTCCGTTCGTACCCTGCCGGCCCTGCTGGCTCATCCGCTTCCGCTCCTCGCTCTGGCTGCGTCCCGCCGCCGGGTCCGCTCCCCCGATCATCGCGCATCCATGCCCCACGCTTACGATGCCCTGATGAACAACGATGGTTCTGCGGCCAATGGCGGTCTGCATCTGATCCCGTTCCGTGGACTGCGCTATGTCCCCGAGCGGGTGGGCAGCCTCGCCGCAGTGACCTCACCGCCGTACGACGTGGTCGTCAGACCCGACGGCCTGCACCATCTGGAATCGGCCGACCCGCACAACATCGTGCGGCTCATCCTGCCCCAGGCACGCACCACAGAGGACCCCCACAGCCGGGCCGCGCAAACCCTGGAACGCTGGCTGGCGGAAGGCGTCCTGGCGGCGGACGAGGAACCCGCCCTGTACGTGTACGAGCAGCGCAGGGGCGACGTGCTGCAACGGGGCGTCATCGGGGCACTGGCCCTCTCCGAACCGGCCGCCGGCGTGGTCCTGCCGCACGAGGACGTCATGCCGGACATCGTCGCCGACCGCGCGGACCTGATGCGCAGGACCGCCGCGAACCTGGAACCGCTGCTCCTCACCTACCGCAGCACCGGCAACGCGGTGGGCACGACGGCCGTCATCGAGCGCACCGTCCAGCACTCGCCGCTGCTGTCCACCACGACGGAGGACGGCTTCAGCCACCGTCTGTGGTGCGTCACGGACCCGGGCGAAGTCGCCGAGGTGCAGGGCGATCTGATGCGGCACCAGGCGATGATCGCCGACGGCCACCACCGCTGGGCGACCTATCTGCGGCTGCGCGCCGAGCACCCGGCGCCCGGCCCGTGGAACTACGGTCTGGTGCTGCTCATCGACACCGCGCGCTACCCCCTGCAGGTACGGGCGATCCACCGGCTGCTGCACCGCCTCCCGGTCAGCGAGGCGCTCGCCGCCCTGACCGGCGTCTGCCGCGTCCGCGACCTCGACGTGCCGCTCCCCCAGGCCCTCGACGCCCTCGCCGGCGCGGCCGCCGAGGGCAACGCCTTCCTGCTCGCCGGAGACGGCCGCTTCCACCTCGTCGACCGGCCGGACGCAGAGCTGCTCCGCCGCACGGTGCCGGCCGACCGGCCGGAGGCCTGGCGCACGCTGGACGCCACCGTGCTGCACGCCACACTCCTCGAACACATCTGGCGGACCCCGGACGCCCCCGAGCACATCACCTACATCCACGACGCCCAGGCGGCCGTCACCAAGGCGGAACGGATCGGCGGAACGGCGGTGCTGATGCATCCGGTGAATGAGGAGGTCGTACGGGAACTGGCGCTGGAAGGCGTCACGATGCCGCGCAAGTCGACGTCGTTCGGGCCGAAGCCGGCGACGGGCCTGGTCCTCAGGAGCCTCGCGCTGGAGTAACCGCGGTCCGAGGCCGGACATGAGTGAGGGCGGCACCCGTGGACCGGGTGCCGCCCTCACTCATGTGCCGTCGGCCGACTACGCGTCGTCGCCGGGCCGCTCGTCCGTCTCAGGCTCGGCGTCGGCAGATGCGGCGGCGGCCGTGTCGTCCGTCGCGGCTTCCGCCTGGTCGACCGCAGCGTCGGCCGCTTCGTCGTCCGCCTGGTCGTCCGCCTGGTCGTCCGCTGCGTCGGCCTTCACGTCGCCGAGGACGTCGTGGGCGTCGTGCTCCTCACTGAGGGCGTCGACGAACTCGACGCCGTCCATCTCCGCAAGGCGGTCGGACGCGTCGGTGGCGCCGTCCTTGTCGGCCTCGATCGCCTTCGCGAACCACTCGCGGGCCTCGTCCTCCCGGCCCGCGGCGAGAAGCGCGTCGGCATACGCGTAGCGCAGGCGTGCGGTCCAGGGCTGCATGGAGTTGGACGCGAGCTCGGGGCTCTGGAGGGTCACGATGGCGGCATCGAGTTGCCCCATGTCCCGACGGGCTCCGGCCGCGACGAGACGCATCTCGACCTGGCTCGCCTTGTCCAGCTTCTGCACCTCCGGCTCGCCGGCCATCGCCAGCGCCCGCTCGGGCCGGCCCAGCCCGCGCTCGCAATCCGCCATGACCGGCCACAGCTCCACGCTTCCGGTCATCCGACGGGCCGCGCGGAACTCGGCCAGGGCCTCGGAGTACTTCTGCGACGCGTACGCGGCGAAGCCGGCGGCCTCGCGCACGGCGGCGACACGGGAGGCGAGTCGCAGCGCGATGCGCGAGTAGGCGTAGGCCTGCTCGGGGTCCTCGTCGATCAGGTTCGCGACCATGACGAGGTTCCGGGCGACGTCCTCTGCGAGACCCTTCGGGAGGCTCTGCAGCTCCTGGCGCACGTCCTTGTCGATCTCGTCGCCCGTGACGTCGTCCGGGATGGGAAGCCGCTTGATGGGCTCACGGTCGGGACGGTCACGGTCGTCGCGCCGCCCGCCGTAGCCGCCGCGGTCTCCACCCCGGTCGTCACGGGAACCCCGGTAGCCGCCACGGTCGCGGTCACGGTCACGGTCGTCGCGACGGGGGCCGCGGGAGTCACCGCGGTCGTTGTCACGCCGGCCGTAGCTGCTGCCACCGGAACGGTCGTCACGACGGAAGCCGCCGCCGGCACCGCCACCGCTGGGACGGCCACCACGGTCATCACCACGCCGGTCGTCACGACGGTCATCACGCCTGTCGTCACGACGGAACCCGCCCTGACGGTCATCACGCCGGTCGTCACGCCTGTCGTCCCTACGGTCATCACGGCGGAAGCCGCCCGGACGCTCATCACGACGGTCGTCACGCGGACCCCGGAACCCACCACGGTCATCGTCACGGCGGAACCCACCCTGCCGGTCGTCCCGACGCGGGAAACCACTCTGACCCGACCGGTCATCACGACGGAAACCGCCACCGCCGGCACCGCCGGCACCGCCACCGCTGGGACGGCCACCACGGTCATCACCACGCCGGTCGTCACGACGGTCATCACGCCTGTCGTCACGACGGAACCCACCCTGACGGTCATCACGCCGGTCGTCACGCCTGTCGTCACGACGGAAGCCGCCCGGACGCTCATCACGACGGTCGTCACGCGGACCCCGGAACCCACCACGGTCATCGTCACGGCGGAACCCACCCTGCCGGTCGTCCCGACGCGGGAAACCACTCTGACCCGACCGGTCATCACGACGGAAACCGCCACCGCCGGCACCGCCACCGCTGGGACGACCACCACGGTCATCACCCCGCCGGTCATCGCGGCGGTCGTCACGGGGACCGCGGTATCCACCACGGTCGTCCTCACGACGCGGACCCCGGTACCCACCACGGTCGTTGTCACGCGCGAAGCCGGGCCGGTCACCGGAACGGTCGTCGCGACGGAAGCCGCCCTGGCGGTCGTCACGGCGGAAGCCACCGCCGCCACCGCCACCCGGGCGAGGCGAGTAGGAGCCGCCACCACTGGGACGGCCGCCACGGTCACCGCCTCGGTCGTCGCGGGCACCGCGGTATCCACCACGGTCGTCCTCACGACGGGGACCGCGATCACGGTCGTCACGAGAACCACCGGTCGCCGGACGACCGCCACGGTCGTCACGACGGAAACCGCCGGTCGCGGGGCGACCACCACGGTCATCGCGGGCACCGCCGCCTGCCGGGCGACCGCCGCGGTCGTCGCGGGAGCCTCGGAAGCCACCGCGGTCACCGCGGTCGTTGTCACGACGGGGACCCCGGTCCCTGTCGTCGCGACCGCCGCGGAAGCCGCCCCTGTCACCACCGTCCTTGCGACGCGGTTCGCGTTCCGGACGATCGTCGGAAGAGTTGGGGGACATCGGCGTGACTCCTGTCATCGGGTACTACAGTCATTCTCGCGCAGCCGGCCATCGGCCGCGCTTCGTCATTCTGGGAAAAGCAAAAAGGACCCTTGGTCCAGCGTGAACGCTGGACCAAGGGTCCTGAAAGATTGTTCGGCGGCGTCCTACTCTCCCACAGGGTCCCCCCTGCAGTACCATCGGCGCTGAAAGGCTTAGCTTCCGGGTTCGAAATGTAACCGGGCGTTTCCCTTACGCTATGACCACCGAAACCCTATCGGGTTCTAGCGAACAAGCACACTCTTCAATTAAATAAAGTGAAACTTGGTTCAACCGGTGCGACTGTTCGCAACCCGGGAACCACACAGTGGACGCGAGCAAATGAGGACAAGCCCTCGGCCTATTAGTACCGGTCAACTCCACCCCTTACAGGGCTTCCATATCCGGCCTATCAACCCAGTCGTCTACTGGGAGCCT